>NZ_SLVH01000006.1:0-318049 GCF_004342335.1 Rhizobium sp. PP-F2F-G48
ACACCTCGACATACCACTACAAGTCCCGCCGCACCGGACAGGCCCCACTCGAACGACGCATCAAGGAGATTTGTGAGACACGCGTGCGGTATGGCTACCGGCGTGTCCATGTTCACTTGCGCCGCGATGGATGGAAGATCAACATGAAGAAGACACGCAGGATTTACAGCGAGTTAGGGCTTCAGCTGCGCAACAATCATCCGAAGCGCCGGGTCAAGGCAAAGCTCAGAGACGATCGCAAGGAGGCTGTCGGGCCGAACGACGTCTGGGCGATGGACTTCGTTCACGATCAGCTCGCGACCGGCAAGAAGCTGCCTATCCTGACCGTGGTCGACACGCACTCGCGCTACTGCCCGGCCGCCGACGCCCGCTTCACTTACCGGGGCGAGGATGTCGTCCAGACACTGGAAGGCATCTGCCGGAAGACCGGCTATCCCAAGACGATCAGGGTGGACAACGGCAGCGAGTTCATCTCCCGCGATCTCGACCTGTGGGCCTATGCCAACAACGTCACCCTGGACTTCTCACGGCCTGGCAAGCCGACAGATAACGGCTTCTCGAGGCGTTCAACAGCAAGCTCCGGGCGGAGTGCCTGAACGCTCATTGGTTTCTGACACTTGCGGATTCCCGCGAAAAATTGGAGACTTGGCGTCGATACTACAACGAGGAACGTCCTCACTCGGCGATCGGATATAACGTCCCGATTGACCTGCATAATCCCGGTGGCGCAACCAGCCAGCCATCGTGATCAGAGCCGGAAAACTCTAGTTCCCGGCGGTCCAAAGTTTAGTCCCAGAGCAGATGTGACGGACCCTACCAAATTCTGGAGGAAGTTCAGGGTCTCAGGTCAAATCAAAAGCTTCCGGCAAATTCCCGCAGGTTCCCAGATATTCCCGGTAATTGCAGATAGCGGTGACAGACAACAACGCGAAATTGGAATTTTTACTTTTCTGATCTGGTTGTCGAAAATGCCTATGAAGGGACAGAGGTGGCCTTTAAAGGGTTGGCATCTACTCAGACAAATGAACCGTCTGTAGTGACTGAAACTTTTCAGACCTTTTGTTGACACCTTTAGCCGTCCAGAAGGCCGCGTCTTCTGCATAATCCAACGAGCTTATCGTCGAGGGCAGCGGATAGATGTGTTCAACTGCTTTCTTTCCATCGCTCTGCAGCAGATAGAATGGGATGATCTGGTCTATATGGTACTTTTGTTTACGAGACACGTTTTTCAGCAGGGCCCTAGCCAAACGGTCAGCAATTAGCGTCCCCATCGCATTCCCACGGTAGAACACAGCATTAGCGAGGATCTTCTGCCAATCACGACGAAGCTCAGGCCTGAACACAAAACCAGCTGATGCATCTGCCGGTACCTTTTCCAGCATAGGCCATGGGGATGCGTGCATGAGTGAGTCTATGTCGATAATCAGCAACCTCTTCACGCCTCATCTTAAAAGGATGGGGGCCAAAATGAAGCGGGCAGCTGTGTAATAAAATGAAATGTTGCTCGACGGATGCGAGTCCCGGCAATCATCCGTCGTGAAGCTCAGCCGCTTATGCCGTTCTCGAAGCAGCGCTGCGTGTTCTATCGTCTCCTCGCTGGGGTTCAAAAGGTGGATATGCAGAGCGGGCATGTCGCCATCGCGCTGCATGGAGGAGAGTAGGCTCAAACCGAACTTGCGGAAGTACACATCGTCGCATGCGACCAGGATCAGGTCATCGACAGCTTCAGATGGCGGCATTTCACCTCCTATACGAGCCTCGAATGCGGAGAGCATGCCGCGCCCGTAATCTGGGTCGCGGACTGCCCGCCGCGTTCTCAACCAAAGGCCCCAGCGAGAGGCCAGCGAATGCTTTCTACGTTTTGGTTTCCGTTCGGTCATAACTTTATCCCGCCTATAACTCGGATATGCACCCATCATACGCTACTCATTACACGGCTCAGTTACCCTAGCGGCGTATGCCTCGCACGATAAGCTCGCGTGCTGACTTACCTTTACCGCCTGCAACAGAGTAGAGCAGATCGACGTCAACAACGGGCAATCTGCGAAAAATTTCGCGAATTTCCGAAACGGCGTTGATGGATAGGACGAAATCGCCATTCGGCCGGCTGAGCCGTTCGGCCTTGGCCTCGAATTGATCACGGCTGAATAAACTAGGACCATAGTCGCCCTCTTTCCCGAAATATGGCGGATCGAGGTAGAACAGCGCACCCGGCCGATCTTAGAGATCGATGAAGCCCAGCCAGTCAAGGTTCTCGATCACAATCCCCGCAAGCCGCTCGTGAACATCCTTCAGAAACGGGGCAAGCCGGGTCAGATTGAAGCAAGCCCCACCCTCATGACTAACGCCGAAGGTTTGGCCCGAAACCTTGCCTCCGAAGGCTAGTTTTTGGAGATAGATGAAACGCGCAACGCGTTCGAGATCGGTAAGGGTGGACGGGTCACAAGCCTTCAGGCGTTCAAACTCGCGCCGGCTCGTGATCTGGAATTTTAGGCAGTCCATGAACTGCGGATAATGCCCCTGCAGGATGCGAAACAGGTTCACGATGTCCCCGTATCGATCATTCATTACCTTGTGGCGAGGCGCCGATCGGCGACGGAAGAACACACCGCCTATGCCAACGAAAGGCTCGGCGTAAGTCGTATGTGGGATATCGGCAATCATCTTGACAAGACGCGTCGCCAAGATCCGCTTGCCCCCAACCCTAACGCAGATCGCCCAGCACTCACTTCGTTACAAAACAATGATTTGAAGAACCGTAAAGGCGCTTTGAGGGTTTTTGAAGCTCTCTTCACAGAAGCACGCAGATCTGGAGGAAATTGACACGTCGGGCAAATTTCGGGACCGTCGAGCTGTCAAAAACTGTTGCGCGACATCACGAGCGAGCGTCGCAAAAACCGTTATCAATCAATGGCTTCCCGCAAATTCCCGCACGTTCCCGGATATCCCGGTAATTCCGGATAGCGGTGACAGACAACATTCAGGCCGAGTGGACTCATCATGCACGGAACGACACGTCGGATCGCAGAGGGCACCTTTGTCTCTGTCAAACGACGGATTTTGGGCCCGGTGCGGACATGTGGCTTGTCTCGAACGTCGCTGTCACTAAATATAGGCGGAACGATGAGGGACAGTGGTTGTGCGATCATCGCACAGGCCGGGCATAACATGCGATTGAAACGTCGTACTTTACTGGTTGTGGGAGGGTGGACAATGACGGGTTCAGCAGCCACGGGCCGGAACGCGCCCCGATCGCGTTTTAACGGCGACCTCTTGGCGGACTACTTCCAGATATACGTGAGAGACCAGGATCATCCTGAACTACCCACCAATTATTCAGAAGACTCCATCGCCGCTCGCTTGATGACAAATCCATACGCCGCTATCGTACACACATCGCGCGACATGACTGTGCCGGTCAGCATAGACTGGTATGACGTGCGACCTGAGGTAGAGATCGAGCGGTATCAGCATGTTGTAGAGGGCGGCTTCAGTTGCCCATCTGGAGTTTTGGTCGTGGCTGGCCTGACAGACTACGAACCGACTGCCCAAAGGCTTCCTGTGATGGCTGGACCCCTCGGACTCCGGGTGAACATGTCTGGCCTGGACTCGATCAGCGACGACGGCCTCGATGGAAACGATCGGTACCTTCTCCAGCTTTGGCCTGAACCAGGCGTATCAGGTCCACGTGTTCTTAAAGCGTGGGTGGACCGATAAACGCCTTTGCTGACGAGACGCCGACCGCCACCTATCCATCGATCCGGAACAGCTTTCCGATCAGCAGGCGTGTTGCTGCAGATGCACCTCAGGCGATGGCGAATGCACCCAGTGAAAACGGGCCGAGGTACCATCACGACGACGAGAACGTCCCGACCGAAGTCGGGATAAACACCCAGAGAGGCATTCCTTCCTGTTGATTCGGATCGGACTCATGCCGCGGCCCCCGTCGGCCGAAGCCGTCGAAGGGTACGTTGAACGCGCGCTGTCGCTCTCAGCGAAACTCCAGGAATAAACTCAGTCCGACCAGACCGAGGGTAGCAATACACCCTAACCACGTTACCCAGCGTTTGCGATCGCGCCGCCGGAGCCACTCCCACAATACGTCGACCAGAACGTCGATAGGTCCCAACAGCTTTCACTCCAGCACACGTTACCTCACTTTCCCGACCTGAACGTATCACAACATTCGACAGCTTGATAACGATGTCCACGTTACACCTCGGTTGAGCTGCGCACTGCTTCGCGACCCGCCTAGACGTGTCCAGGGCTTCGATGTCTCCTATTGCCACGCAGCGGAAGCCGCCTTCTAGCTCGAAGCTGACGAGCATGTTCAAAGATAATCTGGTGTTAAACCTGCAACAAACTGTTCGAAGGTATCGGCCACAAAGCCAACCTGGTCCCAACCGTATCCTGCAGAACCAAAAGTCTCAGCTTTGATTTTTAGGTACAGTATTCGACCGTAGGTGTTTTCGTTGAGATCGATCAGGCAATGCCCGTAACCGTCGTCGAAGGTCAGGGGATATAGCCGCTCGGGCAACCTCGCCCCGGAGTTGTTGTAAAGCGGATCGACATAACGCTGCAATGCCTCGTTCATCTTGGAAGGGCTCGCAATGAATCCGACATCAGCCATCTTCTTTTTGCCGTTTGGAAATTCCACTCTTGCCTTGAATCCAAAGATAGCCTTGTTGCCGAGTGCCCTTGAACCGTACCTTTCCCAGAAGAACTTGAGAGCATCAGGCAATCGAACGTTTTGCGCCCGTTCGAATTCTTCAATGTCCTGCGGGGAAACAGGCTTCTGAGGTCGATCCATCTCATCCGCCTTCTCAAGAAGCGACAGGAGGCTTTCCGGCAAAATCAGCATTCGGCTCTCCATCGATCTTTGGGTTGAGGTAGGTCTTGCTATTCCAGAGTGCAATGTCGGCCATTGCCGCTTTTGAACCATGACGGCATTCGGCCCAAGCGGTCGACGCCGCGAATATCACCTGCTGCACCGCGTGTGATCTGTGCTGGGGGGCGGCAGGGTTGCGTTAGAATGACTGTGAGTCAGTCTCTGGCCAATTCGTAGGCGGAGAAAGTAAATACCAACCCCAATGTGAAGTCGATCCACCTTCGGGAGCGGCTATAAATTGAGATCATACTCGGCGTTGAAAACACTATTGCTATGAATGTGTAAAAAACGACAGAAAATCCAATTGTGCCCCCGAGCACTGCGAATATTGTCCAAAGCGGCGCACCCGGTTCGATAGCAAGAGAAATTATAGCTACCCAAGTAAAAACTGCCTTTGGATTTGCCAGATTTAAAATGCACCCATGTAAAAACACGTTTAAATTTTTATGCCGCTTTAGGGCGACATGGCTTACTTTCAGATCATAGCTTGAAAAGGCCGATCCGAATGATTTCCAAGCGAGATACAGCAGGTACAAACACCCCAAGATGCGGACAATGTCGAGTATCCCAGCATAGGCGACCAGCAGAGTCGACAGCCCAAGGAATGCAAGGGCTCCCCAGATAAGCGCACTTAGTGCGATACCCAACCCAAGCGCGATTCCAGCCTTCCGCCCCGATTCCATAGCTGTTCCCATGGTGGCCAACATCGCTGGCCCTGGACTTATAGCGGAGACAATATAGGTTGTGTAAGCGAGCATGATACCCGGCCAATAAGAATGGATCGAACTCATATTGCTCTCCATGAAATCACAAACGGAACTCGCTTTTAACTTTGTTTCAGACCAAGTTGTTGATGTCTAGAAGGCTGATGTAGCTGAGACGGTTCCTGCCTATCTAGCGTTGCAGACTAAGGATATTGGCGGCAATCGCAATGACCGCAACTGGCGCAAAGCGGCCACTCCTCTCCCATTCTCCTCCCCGTCTCGCGCTGCAAAGCCCACGCGTCCAGACACCACGACATCTTCGAAATCGACACACCGTCCAAAACAAAAAAAAGCGCCCCCAGCCATGCCGGGAGCGCTCTTGATCGTCACACGCACAAAACCCTTCGCTTAAAACTCTTCCCAGTTGTCGGTCGAAGGGGCGGCGGCCGTGGCGGCGGGGCTGCGGCCGGTGAAGGCCTTGGCGATCTTGCCGACCATGCTGCGGGCGGGCGAGGCCACCGGTGCGGAGCGGGACGAGGCCGAGGACAGGGTTGCCGCCGTCTTGCGCAGGGCGGCCGTCTGGGCTGAGGGATTGCCGGCGCCGTGACCCGCAAACTGACCAGCACCCTGACCAGCGCCCTGGCCGAGCTGGAACTGGCTGATCAGTTCGCGCAGCCGGCCGGCTTCGCTGGCAAGCGTTGCCCCGGCGGCATTCGCCTCCTCGACCATCGCGGCGTTCTGCTGCGTCACCTGGTCCATCTGGTTGACCGCCGTGTTGACTTCGGCAAGCCCGATCGACTGTTCCTTGGCCGAGGTGGCGATCGAGTCCATATGCTGGTTCATCGTCACGATATACTGGCTGATCGTCGTCAGGGCTTCGCCCGTTTCGCTGACCAGCTTGACCCCGGTCCCCACTTCCACGGAGGAGTTGCGGATCAGGTCCTTGATCTCCTTTGCGGCCTTGGCGGAGCGTTGTGCCAGTTCGCGCACTTCCTGCGCGACGACGGCAAAACCCTTGCCCGCCTCGCCGGCACGCGCCGCCTCGACGCCCGCGTTCAGCGCCAGGAGGTTGGTCTGGAAGGCGATTTCGTCGATCACGCCGATGATATTGGCAACCTCCGAGGACGACGCCTCGATCTTGCGCATCGCCTCGACGGCATTGGCGACGACCGTTCCGGATTGCGTCGCGCTGGTGCTCGCCTGGACGGCCACGGACCGTGCTTCTTCCGCCCGCTTGGAGGAATTCGACACGTTGGCGGTGATCTGGTCGAGGGCGGCTGCGGTTTCCTCCAGCGAGGCCGCCTGCTGCTCGGTGCGCTTGGCAAGATCGTCGGCGCTCTGGCTGACTTCCCGGGCGCCGCTGTCGATCGAGCTTCCGGCCTTCGCCACATCGGCAAGCGTCGTGCGCAGCTGGGAAATGGCGAGATTGAAATCGGCGCGCAGGCTTTCGAAATCGGCGGCAAAGGGCTGCTTCAGCTCGAAGGCCAGGTCGCCGGAGGCCATGTGCTTCAGGCCGTCGGCGAGACCGTTGGTCGCCTGCGCCATGGCTTCGGCGCGCGTGCGCTCCGCTTCGGCCGTGCGTAGCCGCTGTTCTTCCGTCAGATGCCGTTGCGTCGCGGCGTCCTCTTCCAGCTTGGCATTGGCCTGGGCGTTCGCCCGGAAGACCTCGACGGCCGCGGCCATCTCGCCGATCTCGTCCGTGCGGCCCGCAAAGGGAATGGCCGTCGCGGCATCGCCGCCGGCAAGACCGTTCATGGACCCCGTGATCGCCTGGATCGGCCGCGCGATCCCGGTGATCGCAAACCAGATGGAGCCGGCAATGACGAGGGCTGCGGCGATCAGCATCGCGACCGTGACCGTGAGCGCCTGGACATAATTGGCCTTGCTCAGCTCATAGGCGTCGTTGGTGCCTTTCGTGTTGATCTCGACCAGCTTGGCGATGCCATCGCTGATGCTCACCTGGAGGGCGCTCATATCCGACAGGAGGATTTTCTCCGTCTTGACATCGTCATTGGCTTCCGACGCCACTTTGAGAGTCTTGGCAAGCTCGGCGTATTGTCCGTAGTCTTCCCGAACCTTCTTCGTGATCTCAAGCTCGATCGGATAGGTATAGATCTTGTCGTAGTCTGCCAGCGCCTTGCTCAGACGGGCGTTGGCCTCCTCAAGATCGGCTTCCGCCCGCTTTTCGCCATCTTCAGCACTGGCAATCACGTGATCGCGCAAGGCGACGTTCACATCGGTAAAGGCGATGTCGGCATCCTTGGCGAAGCCCAGGCTGGGCATCCAGTTGCCGGCAATGTCGGCCGTGCTTCTGTCGAGGTTCGCCATGGTGCTGACGGCGAACGCAGAGAAGCCTGCGAATATGAGACCGATCACCGAAAGCACGATGATCAAAGCGGTTTTGATCTTGGGGCGGGTCATGAAAACACTCGACGCGTGCCGGAGGCAGCTCATCTGCATTGCACGTCTTAGCTGCCGGCGTCTCATGCCGACACCGCACCTTAGCGTTTCATCGGTTTATTCGCGATTAACGATCGAGCGGCGAAGTGATGGACGCGTTTTAACCCGATCTCAACGCGCGAGCAGAGGGAAACCGGGATAAAGCTTCCATGGCGAGATCATTTCCCTCGGAATCGCCCGTTCTCGTCCTCGCGGGACTCGACTTTCGCCCCGGGAACCATATTCTAGATTGCAACTGTATGTCTGGAGACCATCGTGAAAAAAGCGCTTATTCTTGCCCTCTCCGTGTGCGGCTCGCTGCTGTCCGTCACGGTGGCTTCGTCTGCCGATCTGATCCAGGACTACCCCGCAAAGCGCTACGAGCCGCGTGCGGCCTATGTCGCGACGCAGGTCGATTGCGAGCGGCTTCGGATCGACTATCGCTTTCCCTATCCGCGCTACACCGAGGTCGTGCAGGTCTGCTTTCCCCCGGTGGATATGACCCCCTCGGGCATCAGCGGCACAGGCGGCGGTGGTCTCATCTACGCAAGCGACCGCTCCGGCAACCGCTGACATTGCCGCCAGCAGTGGATCGGCAAGGATAAAGCCCTTCGCATCAGTAATGGCGCATCCGTAACGGCGCATCAGTAAAGGCGCGTTCGGGGCCATGGGCAGCGGGCGCGCCGACGTCACGGTGTCTTTACCATTCTTCATGGGAAGCCCTGTAACGATTTTCGGGCAACCTGCTTTCGATCACACAGAAAGCGGGACGCCTTTCATGCAGCAGCTTCCAGTCACCTCCAGAATCATCACCGCGGTTTTCTTCAATCCGGAAGACGGCCAGCTTCATCTGCGGTTGAAGAACGGCGAGGAGCGTCGCTTTACCGGCGTCGCCGAAGCCGATGTGCAGGCGATGATCGAGGCCCCCTCGCCGGGCCAGCATTATATCGACCATATCCGCACGAAGTTCCCGAGACTGGCCGCCTGATCGGTTCTCGCAGCGTCCCGGGGGGTGCCGGAAACGGGATCCGGTCTTTCTCCCGTCGAAAACTCCCATCGAAAATCCGGCCTTCCGGCCAGGGATGTTCGATGGCGCTTGTTTCCGGTTCGCGGAATGCGATCGGCCCGAAACCGCATGAGACAGGAGGCTCCGGCCGGCCTGTCCTTGCACTCTCCGGCTTCTGCGCGTAAACGCGGTGTACTGCCGTCAGTTCACCTGTCCCGTCGCAGCGATTTCTGGTTGCCACGGCTTTCCGAGATGCCTAACCTATATTCGAGAGATCGAATATGTGGGCATCCGCCCGAGACAGGCTGAAACTGCCCATTCGAGGGGTTACCGTGTCGACGTCCAGCATCAACAGCGAGCGATATTCCGGCGCGGATTATCTGGCGGAAAACCCGACCTGGCACGAGGAGGATGCGCCTTGGAAAGCCGGGCACATCGCCCGCATTCTCCGGGCCAACGCGGTCGATCCGCAGAGCCTCTGCGAAGTCGGCTGCGGGACCGGGGCCATTCTTGAGGTCCTCGCCCGGGACTTTCCGGCGGCCGCGATCGAGGGGTTCGAGATCGCACCGGCGGCCTATGAGCGAAGCCTGCAAAGGACCTCGCCGCGTCTGTCCTTCACACTCGGAAGCCCGTTTGAAAGCGACCGGCGGTTCGACCTGTGCATGGCCATCGACGTCATCGAGCATGTGGAAGCCCCCTTCGACTTCGTCCGCGCGATGAAAGCCATCTCGGATCGTCAGGTGTTTCACATCCCGCTCGATATGAATGCGCTCGCCGTGGGGCGGGGCTGGGTTCTGGAAGAGGCCCGGGAGAAAATCGGGCATCTCCATTACTTCGACCGCTCGTCGGCGCTGGCGCTGCTGCGGGAATGCGGGCTCGACATCGTCGACAGCTTTTATACGCCCTGGGCGATCGACCAGTCCGGCAAGACCTGGAAGAAACGGCTCGCGGCCTATCCCCGCCGCATCGCCTTCTCCCTCGCGCCGCATGCCACGGTTCGCATGATCGGCGGCTGGTCCCTGATGGTTCTCACACGGTCGCGATGACGGCATGTGAGCGTCCGGCCCCCTCCGTCTAGACGAACGGCGCGGCTTCAGTCGGCACAGGCTTCGAGAGAGGATCATGCGGCACTGCGCTTTGTCGAGCCGTAAGCCCTGAGCCCTAAGCCCTAATCCACAGACACCGAGAGCGCCCGATGGACTGGACCTATATCCAAGCGAATTTCGACTGGGCCGGACATATCGTCGAGGCGATCGTCATGGCGGGGATCGTGGCGGCGCTGTTCTGCGTTCTCTTCGAGCGGCGCGTGGCGATCCTCATGGGTCTGACCTTCGCCATCGGACATTTCCATGGCCGGGAAAAGCGCGATTTCGAGGTCAGCGTGAAGATGAAGCCGCCGCATCTCGAGGGCTACGAGATGTGGAAATGGTCCTTCGACCAGATGACGGATTTCTGGCCGACGGCGCTGGTGATCCTCGCCATCGCCGTCTTCGTCTACCGCCGCCGGCGCTGACGCACCGACAGGCTCAGGGCGTGCGCGCGGCGCGGATGATCGTGGAATAGTCGGGACCGTTGGTCGGGTGCGCCTGCGCCTTGGCGCTGATGGCGGCTTTCGCGCGCAGCGCCTTCTCCGGCAGTTTCCAGAGCGTGGCATTCTGGTCGATGAGATAGCTCGGGAGATAGCCCGACAGCAGGATGCGCCAGTCCATGGGAATGCCGGGCGTCACCAGACGGGCGAGATCGAAGATCACGGTGGTGCAGTTGCTGGTCAGCGTATCGTAGAATTGCGGCATCTCGGCCCGCGCATTGGCGGCGTTGACATAGGTGAGGAACAGGGCGGCGGCGGCCTGCCGCGGCAGGGCCAGGGGATAGAGATAGGTATCCTCCCGCCGCATATTGGTTCGCAGATACAGGATGTCGCTCTCGTCCGCGGCGATGAAGGCGAGCTCGTAGCTCTTGAAGAAGCCGGCGATGGAGGAGAATTCCTCGGTCGTCTCGCGGCGGATCTCCACCGAGAAGACCACGTGCCGGCCATCGGCAAAACTGAAGCTGACCAGCGTATGGGCGATGGCGTCCATGCCCCAGTAGGACAGGATGAGATCCGTGCCGGTGATGGTGTCGAGATCGTAACGGCGCGTCTCCCACAGCGGCTCGGCATCGCGCTCGCTCGTCCAGCGGAAGTTGCGCACATTGTGAAGCGTGACGAGATTGCCCGCTTTCCTCGCAGCGCCCTCACCCGTGTCGCCCTCACCCGTGTCACCCTGAGTTGGCCCGATCGTGCCCGTCACCGTGCGGGCGACATCCGGCGCCCAGTCGCGATCGAGCCGCGGGCGGATCGTCTGCCACCAGAGCCCCACGGCGATGAGCCCGACGAGGAAGATGCCGATGGCGGGCAGCGGATGCCGCCGGCCGAACAGCACGAGGCCGACAATGAACACGACCCAGAGGCAAACCGCGCCGCCGCGCACCAGCCCGTCGCCCGGAATGCGGTACCAGAGCGCCAGCGCCGTCCAGCCAGTGGCGAGCAGCGCCAGCAGGAGCAGAAGGATGCCGACAAGGCCGGTGGCAAGGGTCGTGATCAGGCGCATGCAGGAAACCTCGTGAAGGAACGATGCCGATGGGGGTGCATCCGCAGAGGCTTAACTAGAGCATGTCTCCCCAAAGCGGAGTCGCCTTCGCCTCGCAGACTGCGGGAAACCGGAGATCCAGCGCATGTCGCGCGAAAGCGGGCCGCGGTTTCGCGATGACGACATGTTCCAAATCAAGGCGCCAAGGCAGGGCCCCAAATCAAGGCGCCTCAGCGCGGCGACAGGATGCGGCCGGCGACGGTGAAGGGGCTCGCCACGACCTGACCCGCCGCATCGAGAATGAAGGCACCGACATCCGTCGGCGTCGCCGCACCGGGCCGGCCGAGCGCGCCGATCTGCGGGGCAAGCGCCGCAAGGCTCGCATAGCGATCATGGCCGAGGCCGTCCGGCGCATCGAGCGAGGTGATATCGACCACGAGCACGCCATAGGCCCTGGCCGTCTCCCGCACCTTGGGATCCTCGACGTCGAGCCGCCCGACCCGCGGGCGCGCACCGCTGAGCAGGCTCGATGCCGCCAGCGCCTCGTCCTGCGGCGAGACGAGCAGCACCAGCGGCGACCGCAGCCGGCCGATCACATCCATCTGCCGGCGAAACAGATCCGCGTCGATATCGGGAGCGGCCAGGACGACCGACAGCTTGTCGAGCACATCCCCGCGATCCGTCAGTCGCAACTGGCGCACCGATTCCATGATGAGAAAGCCGCCCATGCTGTGGCCGAACAGCAGGATCTGGCGCACCTTTCCCGTTTCGCTGAGCGCCGCCATCAGCGAGACCAGATCGTCGCGCGAAAACAGCACGGCATCGCGATCGGCGAGGTAGCCGGACAGCGCGCCTTCCGACGGCCAGGAAAACAGCACCGGCATCGCCTTGCTGCGCGAATCCGCCGCCATCTGCGCCAGCCGGAACACGCCCTCCTGATAGCGATAGTTGAAACCATGGACGAACAGACCGACCGTGCCGTCGAATCCCGGCTGGGCCACGATGGCGGCCACCATGCTGCGCTGGTCGAGCCTGCGGCGTTCGCGCACCGTCATCGCTTTTTCAGGGTCCGGATGCGTGGACGGATATTCGATCGCCGCCGGCTTGTGCGATGCGGGGATCGACAGCCGGTAGCGCTCATAGGTGAGTGTGCGAGCACGGCCGCTGTCAAAGCCATCGCCGTCCCGCTCGCGATTGGTGACGGCAAAGAGCGTCAGCGACCTGGCCCCGGATGCCGCCTTGGTCGGCTGCCCGGCCGAAACGGCCACGCGATCGGGCACGGGATCGAGCACGGCCGCCGGTGGCCGGTTGGCGCAGCCGGCAAGCCCGGCAAGGACGGCGAGCAGCAGGAAACGGACGGCAAAGCGGACACGCGGCAAGGCGGCGGCACCGGCGTGGATCGCGGTCATCAGGTTTCCCCAAACGTTCAAGCTTACGGTTGTGCAGGCGGGCGCGCGCACCCCGGGAAAGGCTGCGCACACGGTCTGGCGCACCATAGAGGGATGCCGCGCGCCTGACCATCTCGCGCTTTCATCCTCAAACATTTTCCGACACACGCCAAGGGCGCATTCGTGACTTTCATGCAACAGCCCCATTTTTCGAGATCCTGTGCGCCGTGATTTACGCGGATCTCCTCTACACGCCGAAAAAAATCCGGCTACTTACCCATCACACGACGCACATAGACTGGTGGCGCCGCCCTCTTTCCGAAGGATATCTTCATGACCCGTTTGACCAAGATCCTGCTGGCTGGCGTCGCTCTCGCGGCTTCCGGCTCCATCGTTCGCGCTGCCGATCTGACGGAGCCGGTCGGCCCGGTCGTCGTTGAAACCAGTGGCGGCTTCTACCTCGGCTCGGTCAGCAGCCTGACCTTCCTCGACGACACGTCGTTCGATGTCGGTGGCTTTACGGTCAACACCGACTACGACGTCGGCTACTACACGGGCGTTCGCGCCGGTTACAGCTTCGGCGAGATGGGCTTCGTCACGCCCCGCATCGAACTGGAAGTCGGCATGGGCAACGCGTCGGTCGACAATCACAGCGTTCGCGGCATCGGTCCCCTCCCCTCCATCGACAGCTATGGCGATGCCCGCACCATCCAGGGTTATGTCAACGGCTACCTCGACATCCCGCTCGGCGGCGCGCTTTCGGCGATCACGCCTTACGTCGGCGGCGGCGCCGGTGTGATGAACCTCGAACTGCGTCGCCAGGGCGCTGTCGGCGGCGGCTTCGGCGCCACGCTGATGGACGATGACGACACGCGCTTCGCCTACCACCTGGACGCCGGCGTCGGCATCAACATCCAGGAGCTCGGCCTGTTCACCAACTTCGCCCTGCTGACCAACACCACGTTCGACATCGGTTACCGCTTCACCGCTGCCGACAACTTCTCCTTCACGGCCCGCGACGGTTCGCGCTCGGAAACGGATTTCCGCAGCCACGCCATCATGGTCGGCTTCCGCAAGACCTTCTAAGGGCTCTTCGCCCCCTGACTGCAAAAAGCCGGCTGGTCCCACCAGCCGGCTTTTTCGTGTCGTCTTGATTTTAATAGGCGTCCGGTCGAGTTTGGGTCGAAGACCGAGGACAGGCTTGCCGACAGACAGCCCGACAGGAAAAGGCACGACCGCTCGTGACACCCGCAGACTTTCCGCCGCCCGCAACGGGGACGACGACGCCCCTCCCCGTTTCGGTTGAAGGTCGCGCCTGCCGGACCTGCACGCTCTGCTGCCGCCTGCCGGATATCGACGCGCTGGACAAGCCGGCCAACGCCTGGTGCCGCCACTGCGCTGCCGGGCGCGGCTGCACCATCTATCCCGAGCGTCCGACCCTCTGCCGGGACTTTCTCTGTGCCTGGATGACGCGGCCGGATCTCGCACCGGAATGGGACCCGCTGGTCGCAAAAATGATGGTCTACGAGCAGGGACCGCAGACGACCGTGCTGGTCGATCCCGATCACCCGACGATCTGGCAGCAGGCGCCCTACAAGGCGCTGCTCGCACGCTGGGCCGCAGAGGCCGAGGCGAAAGGCGGCTATGTCGTGCTATTCGTGGGCGACGACGTCTTCAAGATCGAGCCGTCCGCCGGGTGATGCCGGGCGCCGCATCCGGGACCGCGCGAGGCGATCCCGGACGGCCATGACGGCTAGTTCCCGGCGGGGCGTGCCTGGCTCCAGGCGGCGAGCGCCTTGGTGAAGGCCTCGGTGCCGGCCGTCCCCTTTTCCAGCGTCAGCAGCGCACGCCGGCCGTTGCGATAGGTCAGGGGAATATCGATCCAGGAACGCGTGCGCATCAGGTCGAGATTGGTGGTGACGGCCTCGGGGAAATCGTTGAGGGCGATCATGTGGAAGTCGTCGGTGATCTTCGCCGGCACCGCGATCAGCGGATCGCCGCGATCCTGCTCGTTGCGCTTCATGGCGACGCGCTGGACGCTGTCGATGCTGCCGCCCTCGAAGTTCTCCGGCAGCGAGAACACGAACTCGATCGTATGGCTGGCCGGCAGCGACGTGTCGGTGTTGCGCTTGATCGTCATCAGCGCGGTCAGGCCGCGATCCGGCACGGTGATCTGCGCCTGGATGACCGGTTCGGGACGCTGCCCGGCTTCCGGCGCTTCCTCCTTGAGCGACCACGCCACGCCGCCTTCGATGGCGGTGGGGGCCGTCTGGCCGAGACGCTCCTCATAGAGGAACATCTTCTGGGCGCCGGCCGGCATCTGGGTCGTGGCCTCGTCCGGCGCGCCGGTCGGGCTGACCGGTGGGGTCTGCGCGTCCGTGGCCGGTGTGGTCCCGGGGGTGGTCTCGGGGGCGGTCTCGGGTGTCGTCTCCGGTCCGATGCCGGGCGTGGTCGCCGAGGGGTCGGCCTGCGCCGTATCGGGCGTCGTGACCGGTGTTCCCGCCGCAGGCGGGGTCGCGGTTGCCGATGCGTCGGCCGTATCGACAGGACGGCTCGCCTCGGTCTGGGCGGCCACGGATTTGCCTTCCTGCGCCGCACTTTCGCCGGCCGGCGGCTGGGCTGCACCCTCGTCGACCTCGCTGCCATCCGTCTGCAGGCGCTGGGTAAACTTGGTGTTCGGCTCGGCCGAGGCGACATCGGTCGTCGCATTGCCGCTGGCGGCGGTTCCCGACGCCGCACCGCCGGTGCCGGTCGCCGAAGCTCCACCATTGCTCGCGGTCGGGGGCGCCGTGTTGAGCGAGGCGATCGTCTCCGTTACCCAGCCGTTCACCGCATCGCGGTTCATCCAGTAGGCATATCCGCCGCCGCCGAAGACGAGCAGGAGGACGAGCACGGAGACGATCCGCTTGATGCTGAAGGCCGACTTGCGCGGCTCGGCACGATAGGAGGCCGGACGACGCGGCGCGGCCGGCGCCTCGGTCGGATCGAGCGCCGAACGGCCAGTCTGGGCGGCGGCCGCAGCGCCGCCGGCGGCAAGCAGACTGTCGATTTCGTCCCAGTTCTGCGGCGGCGGCGGCTCGTCGCCGGCCTCTGTCCGCTCGGTCTCATTGCTGCGATCGACCGGCCAGGACCAGTCGGACACGGCAGGCTCGACGCTTTCGGGTTCCTCGGGGCGGACCTCCTGCTGGAAGGGATCGGTCTCGTCCAGCGCCCAGGAATGCGACGGCTCGCCCTCGGGCGTCAACCCACCGGACACGGCCGGCAGGACGACCGGCGCGGCATCGGCGAGCGTCTCGTCCCGCCAGTCGTCATGGGGATCGGCGGCCTGTTCGGCCGGATGGGTCTCGACCGCTTCCGTCCAGACGGGCTCGATATGGCCGGTGACCGGCGTGGCGGCATGATCGCCGGCAAGCTCATACGTCTGCTCGGCCGGCTGTTCCGCGGCTGGCTGTTCCGGGATGGGCTCGACAATCGGTTCGGCCACCGGCTCGGCGACCGGCTCAACTGGGGCCTCGTTCCATTCCGGCAGATCCCAGCTCGCAGGCGGCATGGCGCTGACATCGCTCGACGCTGCGACCGGCTCCACGACGGGTGCGGGCTCATAGGACACCGGCGCGTGCGCCGGCTGTTCCGGCTCGATGGTCTCCGGCTCGATGGTCTCCGGCGCGATCGAGGCCGGTTCGGCGTCTGGCTCCGGTGCGCTGTAGGGGAGATAGGCCCACTCTTGGACCGGCTCCTCGACGGGCGCGGGCTCCTCCAGGGGCTCGCGCTCATCGGTGACCGGCTCGGGCTCGACGGTATCTTCGGAGGCGACCGTGTCGTTCTCATCGACAGGCTCGACGGCCGCGTCGTCCGGATGCGAGACCGGTTCCTGCAGATAGGAAAAATCCTCGACCGGCGCAGAGGCCGCTTCCGGCTGATACCGATCGGCGTCCGGCTCGGCGACGGGCTCGGAATAAACCTCGGGCGCGTGATAAACCTCAGGCTCCGGCTCGGAATACGGCTCATAGGCCTGCACGTCTGCGGCTTGCGCAGGTTCGTCGTCATAGACGGTATCCGTGGCAGGCGCTTCATAGACCGGTTCGGGCGCCACGTCCTCGACGGGCTGCGGCTCGGAATACGGCGCATCTTCCGGCTCAGGCACGATCGGCGCGGCTTCGACCGGCTGGTCCGGCGCCACATGCGTGACGTCGTAGGGCACGGGCGGCTGCTGGAAGGCAACCTCGGCCGGCGCATCCTCAACGGCGGGAGCGGCTTCGGGCTGCGGGTCTTCGGCCTGCGAGTATTCCGGCGCCGCATCTCCGGGCGCCGTATTTTCGGGAGACGCGCTCTCGGGTGGGGCGTCGTCGACGGGCACGAAAGCCGGGGCGGCAACCGCTGCGGCCGCAGCCACCGCATCCACTGCCGGCGCTGCGGCGTGGCTGGCCTCCACCTCGGTGATGGCCGCTTCGAGCTTGCCCATCTGCCGGTCGATCATCTCGTCGGAGGGACGAGGCTTCATGCTTTCAAGCTGACGGCGGACGGCGCCTCGGGCCTTTTCGTATACCCTGGAGCGCATGTCCGGACTGTTGTCGGACAGGCCGTCCACGGTCCTGCGAATAACTGCTACAAAATCCGCCATCGAAAACTTTCTTTCAACCCTTCGGGGTGATTAAGCCGATACTTGATATGGCGCAAGCGCGGGATCTCTGCAAAACCCGCGCTTTTCGCCTTTGTCATCACCCCGTTACAGGCTTGTTAACCTAGTCCTCAAACGGATCGGTAACAAGTATCGTGTCGTCGCGCTCCGGACTTGTAGACAGGAGAGCGACCGGTGCGCCGATGAGTTCTTCCACCTGGCGGACGTATTTGATCGCCTGGGCCGGCAGGTCGGCCCAGCTGCGCGCGCCGACCGTGGACTCCTGCCAGCCTTCGAGCGTCACATAGACGGGCTCGACCCGGGCCTGGCTGGCCTGGCTGGCCGGCAGATGGTCGATCTCGACGCCGTCGAGCGTATAGCCGACGCAGATCTTCAGCTCCTTCAGTCCGTCCAGCACATCGAGCTTCGTCAGCGCGATCCCCGTGATGCCGTTGGTGGCGACCGACTGACGCACGAGCGCCGCATCGAACCAGCCGCAACGGCGCTTGCGCCCCGTCACGGTGCCGAACTCATGGCCCTTTTCGCCGAGGAACTGGCCGATCTCGTCGTGAAGCTCGGTCGGGAACGGGCCTTCGCCGACGCGTGTCGTATAGGCCTTGGTAATCCCGAGGATATAGCCGAGCGATCCCGGACCCATGCCCGAACCGGCAGCGGCCTGGCCGGCCACCGTGTTGGACGAGGTGACGAAGGGATAGGTGCCGTGGTCGATGTCGAGCAGCGTGCCCTGCGCGCCCTCGAACAGGATGCGCGCGCCCTTGCGGCGCAGGCGGTCGAGCAGCAGCCAGACCGTATCCATGAACGGCAGCACGCGCGCGGCGATCGAGGACAGCTCCTCCATGATCGCGGCATGGCTGACTTCGGCTTCGTTAAGGCCGCGGCGCAGCGCATTGTGATGGGTCAGCAGACGATCGACCTTGGCCGGCAGGGTCGAGAGATCGGCCAGATCCATGACGCGGATGGCGCGGCGGCCGACCTTGTCTTCGTAAGCCGGGCCGATGCCGCGGCGGGTGGTGCCGATCTTCGTGCCGCTGTTGGAGGCCGCATCCTCGCGGATACCGTCCAGCTCGCGGTGCAGCGACAGGATCAGCGTCGCATTGTCGGCGATGCGCAGGTTTTCCGGCGTGATGGTGACGCCCTGCCCGTCCAGCTTCTCGATCTCGGCGATCAGCGCATGCGGATCGATGACGACGCCATTGCCGATGACGGCGAGCTTGCCCGGACGCACGACGCCGGAGGGCAGCAGCGACAGCTTGTAGCTGGTGCCGTCGATCACGAGCGTATGGCCAGCATTGTGCCCGCCCTGGAAGCGGACGACGACATCGGCGCGTTCGGAGAGCCAGTCGACGATCTTGCCCTTGCCCTCGTCACCCCATTGCGATCCGACAACCACGACATTCGTCATTTCGTTTTTCCTGTCTGCAAGCGCGCGTTTTCATCCGCGCTCATCTTCGCCTCGCACGAAAACGCCCTGCCTCGTCCGGCAATGAGCGCCCGCACCGACCCATGGTCCTGCATCCCGGCCCATGATCCGGGGCTGCAAACCCGCGCATCTATACTGCCTCGTTTTTTCAAAAGCTATTCCGTTTGCCCGGAAATCAGGGCTTTTTGCATGGCAACGCCGCGCTTTACGCGATATGCAGCGGAAAGGGCGCGTCGCGAAACGCTCGGCCCCACCTGTGCGAGATGGAATTTCAGCCTTGAACATCCAGGCCTATCTGATCCTTGCCCTGACCACCTTCATCTGGGGCGGCAACTCCGTGGCCGGCAAGATCGCCGTCGGCCATGTCAGCCCCATGCTGCTGACGGGCATGCGCTGGATGATCGCCTGCGCACTGCTGCTCGCCATCGCCGTTCCCGCGCTGCGCAAGGACTGGCCGCTGATCCGCCGTCACTGGCTGCTGCTCTTCAGCTACGGCGCCGTCGGCTTCACCGCCTTCAATGCCTCGCTCTATTCCGCCCTGCAATATACCAGCGCGATCAATGCCGTGATCGAGCAGGCGGCGGTCCCCATCGTGATCTTCGCCATGAATTTCGTGCTGTTTCGCACCGGCGTGTCGATCGCCCAGTGGTTCGGCTTCGTGCTGACGCTGTTTGCGGTCGCGCTCACCGCCTCGCATGGCGACCTCTCGACCCTGCTCGCGCTCGACCTCAACCGCGGCGATGCGCTGATGATGTTCGCGGTGCTCGTCTATGCCGGCTATACGGTGACGCTGCGCTACAAGCCGGGCATCCACTGGAAGAGCCTGATCGCCGTCTCCGCCTTTGCAGCGCTTCTGAGCAGCGTGCCCCTGATGGTCTGGGAAAGCACCGCCGGCGCGATGATCTGGCCCGACACCACCGGCTGGATCATCGTCGCCTATGCCGGCATCTTCCCGTCGCTGGTCTCGCAGATCCTCTATGTGCGCGGCGTCGAGCTCATCGGCCCCAACCGCGCCGGCCTGTTCATCAACCTCATCCCCATCTTCGGCACGCTCCTCTCGATCGCGCTGATCGGCGAGACGCTCCACACCTTCCACGTCATCGCTTTGGTTCTGGCGCTCGTCGGCATCGCCGTTGCGGAAAAGGGGCGGCCGAAGGCGCAGGCTTAGGGCGCCTTTGTCTCCCCCGTCCCACTCTGCGGTCCCGCCCTACCTTCGTCATTCCTGACCTGACGACCGGCGCAATGCCGCGCCTTCACGCAAAAGCGCCGGACCTCACAAGAGATCCGGCGCTTCCAATCCTGTCGTCACGCGTTTGCGCGTCGGCTTACTCGACGTTGAAGACCAGTGGCTTGGCGTGGCGGATGGCCGGGTTGTCGGTGAGGGTCTGGAGGAGGCTGTCCGGTACGGGGCCATCGACATAGAGGAGCGCGATGGCGTCGGAGCCCGCATCCTTGCGGCCGAGCTGGAAGTTGGCGATGTTGACGCCGGCATCGCCGAACGTCTTGCCGATGAAGCCGATCATGCCGGGAACGTCGGTGTTGGTGATGTAGACCATGTGGCTGCCGACGTCGGCATCGAGGTTGATGTCCTTGATCTGGATGAAGCGTGGCTTGCCATCCGAGAACACCGTGCCGGCGACCGAGCGCGTCTGGTTGTCGGTCGTCACCGTCAGCTTGATGTAGCCGTCGAACACGCCGGTCTTGTCGCGCTTGACCTCGGACAGGATGACGCCCTTTTCCTTGATCATGATCGGCGCGGAAACCATGTTGACATCCGACACCTGGCTGCGGATGAGGCCGGCCAGCGCCGCGCTCGTCAGGGCCTTGGTGTTCATGGCGGCGGTGGAGCCGTCATAGAGGATCTCGATTTCCTTGATCGCGCTGTCCGTGACCTGGCCGACGAAGGCGCCGAGCACGTCGGCAAGACGGATGAACGGCTTCAGGATCGGGGCTTCTTCCGCCGTGATCGAGGGCATGTTGATTGCGTTGGAGACGGCCCCCTTGACCAGATAATCCGACATCTGCTCGGCCACCTGCAGCGCGACGTTCTCCTGCGCTTCCGTGGTGGCGGCACCGAGATGCGGGGTGCAGACGACGTTCGGCAGACCGAACAGCGGGCTTTCCTTGGCGGGCTCGGTCTCGAACACGTCGAAGCCGGCGCCGGCGACATGGCCGGACCTGATGGCTTCGGCGAGCGCCGCCTCATCCACCAGACCGCCGCGGGCGCAGTTGATGATCCGCACGCCGGGCTTGGTCTTGGCCAGCGCTTCGGCATTGAGGATGCCGCGCGTCTTGTCGGTCATCGGCACGTGCAGGGTAATGAAATCGGCGCGGGCAAGCAGCTCGTCGAGTTCGACCTTGGTCACGCCCATTTCCTCGGCGCGCTCCTTGGACAGGAAGGGGTCGTAGGCGACGACGTGCATCTTGAGGCCGATGGCGCGCGAGATGACGATCGAGCCGATATTGCCGGCGCCGATGACGCCGAGCGTCTTGCCGGTGATCTCGACGCCCATGAACTTGGATTTTTCCCACTTGCCGGCCTGCGTCGAGGTATCGGCGGCGGGCAGCTGGCGGGCGACGGCGAACATCAGCGCGATCGCGTGTTCGGCCGTCGTGATGGAATTGCCGAACGGCGTGTTCATGACGATGATGCCGCGGCGCGAGGCCGCGGGGATATCGACATTGTCGACGCCGATGCCGGCGCGGCCGATGACCTTGAGATTGGTCGCAGCGGCGATCAGCTTTTCCGTTGCCTTGGTGGCGGAGCGGATGGCGAGGCCGTCATAATTGCCGATGATCTCGGCGAGCTTGTCCTTGTCCTTGCCGAGCTGCGGCTGGAAATCGACATCGACGCCGCGATCGCGAAAGATCTGGACGGCGGTTTCCGACAGTTCGTCGGATACGAGAACGCGAGGTGCCATGAGAGGCCTCCACTGGTAAAACGTCTTCAAAAAAACAGGGATGATGCGGTGCGATAGGCAACGGGACCGCGCGCCGGGGCGCGGCCCTGCCGAGCCGGCTTTTTTAAGCCGCGGCCTTGAGCTGCGCGGCCTTCTGGGTTGCAAATGCCCAGTCGAACCAGGGCATCAGCGCCTGGAGGTCGGCGGTGTCGATGGTCGCGCCGGCCCAGATGCGGAAGCCCGAGGGGGCATCGCGATAGGCGCCGATATCATGGGCGACGCCCTGCTTTTCGAGGAGCGCCACCATGCCCTTGGCAAAGGCGTCCTGCTGGTCGGGCGCAAGCGCCGTGACGGCGGGATCCACGATCCTGAGGCAGACGGACGTGTTGGAGCGGGTCTCGGCGACGTCGGCCAGATTGGCGATCCAGTCGGTCTTCTCGACATAATCGAAGATGACCTGCGCATTGGCATCCGCCCGCGCCATCAGCGCGTTGAGGCCGCCGAGCGACTTCGCCCATTGCAGCGCATCGATGTAATCCTCGACGCAGAGCATGGAGGGCGTGTTGATCGTCTCGCCCTGGAAAATGCCTTCGACGATCTTGCCGCCCTTGGTCATGCGAAAAATCTTCGGCAGCGGCCAGGCCGGGGTGTAGCTTTCCAGACGCGCGACGGCGCGCGGGGACAGGATGAGCACGCCATGACCGCCCTCGCCGCCCAGCACCTTCTGCCAGGAAAAGGTGACGACATCGAGCTTGGAGAAATCGAGGTCCTGCGCGAAGGCGCCGGAGGTCGCGTCGCAGATCGTCAGGCCCTGGCGGTCGGCGGGAATGAAATCGGCGTTGGGAACGCGGACGCCCGAGGTGGTGCCGTTCCAGGTGAAGACGACATCGCGGTTGAAATCGATCGTGGAGAGATCGGGCAGCTTGCCGTAATCGGCGGTGATCTTGCGGGCGTCGGGGAGCTTCAGCTCCTTGACGACGTCGGAGACCCAGCCGGAGCCAAAGCTTTCCCAGGCGACCATGTCGACGCCGCGCTCGCCCAGCAGCGACCACATCGCCATTTCCACGGCGCCGGTGTCGGAGGCGGGAACGATGCCGATGCGGTAATCCGCCGGCACGTTCAGGACCTCACGGGTCAGATCGATGGCTTGCTTGAGCTTGGCTTTGCCGACCTTGGCGCGATGCGACCGGCCGAGCGGTGCATCGGAGAGTGCATCCAGCGACCAACCGGGGCGCTTGGAGCAAGGTCCAGACGAAAAATGGGTATTCGCCGGACGGAGGTCCGGTGTCGCAGTCGTATTCATGATGGCTACCCTTCCAGATAGAAAGCACCTCGTTAGGGAGGCGTGTCCTGCCCTCGCAGATACAGAAACCGCTCATGGAAGGCAAGACAAAATTCGACGGTGCCATCCGACCGCCGTCTCTCAATCCGGGGATCCTGTGCCCGGATATTGTCGAGGCAACGCGGCGCGCACCCTAGCGCGACCGGCCGCCATGGACGGCGAGCGCCAGGGCGTAGCCGGCCAGAAGGGCCGCCGCGAGGCTGGTCATCGGGTGATCGTTGACGGTGGTATGAACGGTGGTGCGGATCGTTTCGACGGCGTCGGCGCGGCGCTCCGAAATGCGGCTGCGGAGCGTCTCGATCTCCGCCTTCAGCGCGGCCACCGTGTCGGCGGCCTCGCTCGAGGACTGGTCTTCCTTGGCGGCGAGCGCCTCGTCGACCAGCGGGGCGTCGGTGTGGCCCTCGGTGGTGTCGTCGGGATCGATCGTGCCGCGGGGGATGGGGTTTCCGATATCGGTCATGGCGGGCTCCTCTGTTGGAGCCAGAACAACCGGACCGCAACAAGGTTCCGCCCGCCTCGTTCATCCCGATCAGGCGAGAGCATGTCCGACGCTGGAGCGATCCCGCTTCGGCTGGAATGCCCTAGTAGAGCTGGAAGCGCAGGCCGGCGCGCACTTCGTGGCGGGACAGGCCGTCGTCGCGCGCCGTCTCGCCGGCCCGGGCGAACATGTCGCCGGAAGCGATATCGGAATAACGGTAGCTGATATCGAGCTTCAGACGCTCGGTGAGATCGTAGGAGGCGCCGGCCATGAGGGCATAGGTGAAGCGCCAGCTGCTGTCGCCCGCATAGTCGCTCCCCGAGATGGGGACGCCGCCGGATTTCGCGGTGACGTCGTTCCAGTCGAGCGAGGTGGCACCGATGCCGGCACCGAGATAGGGCGTGAAGCCGGCGACGGTCGCCAGATCCACATAGCCGTTCGCCATGATGCCGACGCCGCGCAGATCGGCCCGGTAGCGCGCGATGGTGCCGGTCGCGTCGCTGGTGCCGGAGAAACGGCCCTCGAAGAGGTCCGCGGTGATATCGGCGCGCAGGATGTCGGTGAAGCGGTAGCCGAGGCCGAGCGTGCCGGAGACGGGACGGTCGAACCGGTCGTCGTCGAAGCGGCTGCGGGTGCCGCCGACCGAGAGGTCGGAGCCGGCATCGGGGCGGAAGGCGGCCACGCCGAGATCGGCGCGGAGATAGAGGCCGGTCGAGACGGTCTCGGCTGCGATGGTGACCTCTGGCGCCGACAGGAGCACGTCCTCGGCCTGTGCCGCCGGCGAGAGGCCGAGGCCTGCCGCGAGGAAGGCTGCCGCGATGGTCGCGCGGCCCGGAACGACCGATCCTGCAGTGCCCGAATGTGAAAGACGCGTCATGGAGCCCTCGATTGCCGGTGCCCCGCCGGTCCGCGAATCAGGCGACCGGGGGAGGAACAGGCGTTAACTTTTGGGCCGGTATGGTTAATGCCGCGTTAACGCGGGGGCACCCTCTCAGGCGGCAAGCCCGGCGTTGCGGGCATCTGCAAAGGACGCGGGACGCTCCGCCATGACGCTCGCCTCGAAAACGACATCCGCCTCGGCAAGCCTGTAGTGCACCGGCGGTCCGGGCTCCCGGCGGACATCGAGCGGGCCGGCGCCGGCAGTGCCCGGCTGGCCGAGACCGTCGATCAGGGCGTTGATATCGACCTCGCGGGCCACAAGGCACTGGAGAAGGAGGCACACGGCGGCATCCGACAGGCTGTCCACGGGCACGATCCGCTCGAAAATCTGGTCCATGCCGCTATGGCCGGTGATCCGCCAGAAGTGTCTTTCCATCGTCGCGTCCCGTCAAGTTTTCATCGAATCATCCGGGATCGACCCTAACCCGCGAGGCGGAGCGCACAAGCAACCCACGGCACCGCCCGCCATGCTGGTTAAGACGGCGTCAACAGGCCACCCGCTCCGTGTGCCGGAAACGCACGAAAGCCGCCCTTGCGAGGCGGCTTTGCGGCATTTCGGACAGGGGATGCTTACTTGTAGACGGGCTGTTCGACCGGATAGTCCGGCACATAGGCTGCCTGATCGCAACCGCCGAAGTTGTAGCGCAGGCCGGCGCGGGCTTCGTGGACATTAATGCCCTTGTCGCGGCCGGGGCCGCCGCTCGCCTTGTAGCCGAACATGTCGCCGCCGACGATCTGGCGGAAGCGATAGCCGACGTCGGCCTGCAGGTTGCAGGTGATGTCGATCGCCGTACCGGCCATGAGGCCGTAGGTGAAGCGCCACTTGCGCTTGCCGCCATGCTCGAACGTGTCGTCGCAATTGTTGGGGTTGCCGGATTCGCAGCTGGTGTTCTTCAGCTTGTCCCAGCGCACCTGTGTGCCGCCGATGCCGGCGCCGACATACGGGGTGAAGATGCCGTAGGTGCCGATATCGACATAGGCGTTGGCCATCAGGCTCCAGGCGGTCATCGAGGAAATGTCGCGCGAGGTGCAGAACGTGGCGACGCCGCAGCTGCCGCTGGTGGAGCCTTCGAAATCGGTCTTGCCGAGGTGATCGAGCGTCAGATCCGTGCGCAGGTGCTTGGTGATCTGGTAACCGACGCCGATGCCGCCGGTCCAGGTGTCGTCGAGATCGTAGCTGTCGAAATCGCGCTCGTAGGAATTCGATCCCTGGTAGAATTTCGCGCCGCGCAGCTTGGTGAAGGCATAGCCGACATCGCCGCGCAGATACCAGCCGCTGGCTTCGCTGACCTCGACGGGGGCTGCTTCGACGACGGGTTCGAGCGGGGGCTGATAGAGGTCGGCGGCAAAGGCGACGGTGCCGGTCAGCATAGCTGCCACAACGCCGAGCACGATAGTCTTCATGGCTCACTCCATTACAATGTTGTGTCAGCCCACCTCATCGTGCAGCCCGACCGTCCTGTTGACGGGCATCATGACGGAGATTGGTTAAGCTGCGCTTAACCACAATTCTTCACCTTGTTTCGAGATAAAAAAACCCGGCCGAAGCCGGGTTTCGAACGTCGATCATCCGTGTTGGTACGCTTAAGCGGCGTGTCGGGCCGAGCCGATGACGGAGACGAGCTCGTCGACGATGCGCTCCACCTGGCCGCGATCGTCGCCTTCCGCCATGACGCGGATCAGAGGCTCGGTGCCGGAGGGACGGATGAGCAGGCGGCCGGTCTTCGACAGCGCGGCCTCGGCATCGGCGATCGCCTGGCGCACGGCATTGTCTTCGAGCGGCGCACCGGCGGAGACGCGCACGTTCTTCAGCACCTGCGGCACGGGGGTGAACTTGTGGCAGATCTCGCTCACGGGCTTGCCGAGCCGCTTGACGCTGGAGAGCACCTGCAACGCGGCAACGAGGCCATCGCCCGTCGTGCCGAAATCCGACAGGACGATATGGCCGGACTGCTCGCCGCCGATGTTGAAGCCCTTCTCGCGCATATGTTCGACCACATAGCGGTCGCCGACCTTGGTGCGCTGGAGCGACAGCTTGCGGCTCTGCAGATAGCGCTCGAGCCCGAGATTGGACATGACGGTGGCAACGATGCCGCCACCGCGCAGGGTGCCGTCGGCCGCCCAGCTATCGGCGATGACGGCCATCAGCTGGTCGCCATCGACGATGCTGCCCTTCTCGTCCACGATCAGCACGCGGTCGGCATCGCCATCGAGCGCGATGCCGATATCGGCGCGTACCTCGTGCACCTTCTTCGTCAGCGCCGCCGGGCTGGTGGAGCCGCAATCGAGATTGATATTGGTGCCGTTCGGATCGGTGCCGATCGACACCACGTCCGCACCGAGCTCCCAGAGGGCGGCGGGCGCGACCTTGTAGGCGGCGCCATTGGCGCAATCGATGGCGATGCGCAGGCCCTTGAGCGTGACGTCGCGGGGCAGCGTGCGCTTGGCATGCTCGATATAGCGGTCATGGACGCCGTCGATGCGCTTGGCGCGGCCGATCTCGTTGGAGCGGGCGAGCTGCATCGACAGGTCCTGGTCGAGCAGTTCCTCGATCTGGCTCTCGATATCGTCCGAAAGCTTGTAGCCGTCCGGGCCGAACAGCTTGATGCCGTTGTCCTCGAACGGATTGTGCGAGGCGGAGATCATCACGCCGATATCCGCGCGCAGCGACCGCGTCAGCATGGCGACGGCGGGCGTGGGAATGGGGCCGAGGACGAAGGCATCGACACCGGCCGCGGTGAAGCCGGCGACCATGGCGTTCTCCAGCATATAGCCGGACAGCCGCGTATCCTTGCCGATGACGACCCGGTGGCGGTGGGCGCCGCGCCGAAAGATGGTGCCGACGGCGATGCCGACCCGCATGGCGAGATCCGGCGTCATCGGGAAAATGTTGGACTGCCCGCGAATGCCGTCGGTGCCGAAATATCTGCGCTTCATGATCGCTCCATCCTATCGTCCAAACCGTCTTGTGCTGGCCGTCTTCTGCTGGCCGTCTGCCCGAAGGCGAGGCCGGGCCGGACGCCCCTGTCGTCTTCGCACGCGCGGTGCGTCGTCGTCCTTCTGCCACAGACACGCAGAAAACGGCATCCTCCGGGCCATCAGAAATGATTACACGTCGTTACCTTCGCAAAGCTGACCCGAAATGCGGATGGCAGACGCGCCGAGAACCACGCACGCGGGACGCGCCGTGGGGAAAAACAGTTCGGACGAGGCGCTGGAAGCTGCCGCGTGGAGTAGAAGTTGGAAGATGACATCTTCCAGCGCCTCGTTCGGTGGTTTTTCCCGCAGCCCGGCCGTCTCGAAGAGGATTCCCTCGGCTTCACCCGAGAGCGCGTCCGGCAGTCACGGCGCGGCTTGCCGCCGCCTTGCCAGGTTTCACAGGACGATCGCGGTTTCAACGATCGCCGCCTCTTGTATGACATCGCCACACCGCAGGCCTTTATGAAAGGTCCCAGGGCGGACGGCCTCTTCGCGAGCCCGACGATGAGGATGTGCGTCATCTCCTCACAATCGGCACCGGCCCCGCCTCGCCGGAACGCCTTCCGGTGCATCCGATAACGGGACGAGGCCAGTATGGTGCTGGAAAAATCGGGCGGGGAAAAGAAAGCGCGAAAAAAAGGATGGCCCGACAAAAAAATCCTCCGGCTTGCGCCGGAGGATGTCGATGTCGGGGGTCGTGCTGAGGGTGGTTCAGGCTCGCGCCTTATTGCGGCTGCGGCTCCAGACCGCCTTCGGCTTCGCCCTTGGGCGTGGTGCCGTCCTTCTTGGTGCCGGTCGAGGGGACGGCCGAGCCGCGATGCGGCGGCGAGTCGTCGCCGAGGTCGCGGGCGGGCTTGTCGCCGCGGATCAGCGCCTTGATTTCTTCCCCGGTCAGCGTTTCGTATTCCAACAGGCCTTCCGCCACCGCCACGAACTGCGAGTTCATGTCGGTGATGATCCGGCGGGCCTCGTCATAGGCCTCGTCGATAAGGCGGCGCACCTCGTTGTCGATCTTCTGCGCCGTGGCTTCCGACACGTTCTTCGACTGCGAGACGGAGTGGCCGAGGAAGACTTCCTGCTGGTTTTCTCCGTAGGAGACCTGGCCGAGCTGGTCGGAGAAGCCCCACTGCGTGACCATGGCGCGGGCAAGCTTGGTCGCCTGCTCGATATCGGACGACGCGCCGGAGGTGATGTTTTCCTTGCCGAAGGTGATTTCCTCGGCAACGCGGCCGCCCATCATGATGGCGAGGCGCGAAACCATCCACTTGTAGCTCATCGAATAGCGGTCGCCCTCGGGCAGCTGCATGACCATGCCGAGTGCGCGACCGCGCGGAATGATGGTGGCCTTGTGCAGCGGATCGGCAGCGGGAACCTTGAGCGCGACGATGGCGTGGCCGGCTTCGTGATAGGCCGTCAGCTTCTTCTCGGACTCGGTCATGGCGGAGTTGCGGCGTTCCGCACCCATCATGATCTTGTCCTTGGCGTCCTCGAACTCGGCCATGGTGACGACGCGCTTGTTGCGGCGGGCGGCCATCAGGGCGGATTCGTTGACGAGGTTCATCAGGTCCGCACCGGAAAAGCCGGGCGTACCGCGGGCGAGAATCTTCAGATCGACGTTCGGTGCGAGCGGCACGTTGCGGACGTGAACCTTGAGGATGCGCTCGCGGCCGTTGATGTCCGGATTGGGAACGACGACCTGACGGTCGAAGCGGCCCGGACGCAGCAGCGCGGGATCGAGAACGTCGGGACGGTTGGTCGCGGCGATGAGAATGATGCCCTCGTTCGCCTCGAAGCCGTCCATTTCGACCAACAGCTGGTTCAGCGTCTGCTCGCGTTCGTCGTTGCCGCCGCCGAGACCCGCACCGCGGTGACGACCGACGGCATCGATTTCGTCGATGAAGATGATGCAGGGCGCATTCTTCTTGGCCTGCTCGAACATGTCGCGGACGCGGCTGGCGCCGACACCGACGAACATTTCGACGAAGTCCGAACCGGAGATCGTGAAGAAGGGCACATTGGCTTCGCCGGCGACCGAGCGGGCGAGCAGCGTCTTGCCGGTGCCCGGAGGGCCGACGAGCAGAACGCCGCGCGGAATGCGACCGCCGAGGCGCTGGAATTTTTGCGGATCGCGCAGGAATTCGACGATTTCCTCGAGATCCTGCTTGGCTTCGTCCACGCCGGCGACGTCATCGAAGGTGATGCGGCCATGCGCTTCGGTGAGAAGCTTCGCCTTGGACTTGCCGAAGCCCATGGCGCCGCGCGAGCCACCCTGCATCTGCCGCATGAAGAACAGCCAGACGCCGAGGATCAGCAGCATGGGGAGCAGCGTGCCGATGAAGCTCAGGAAGCCGTTCGACCCATCCGTTTCCGGACGGACGGTGACCGTCACGTTCTTGGCTTCGAGCCGCTCGGTCAGCGCCGTATCCACGGAGGGGGCATAGGTCTGGAAGGTCGCGCCGCTCTCGTTATAGGTGCCCAGCACCTTGTTGCCGGTGATGACAACGTCCTTGACGCGGCTGCCATCGACATCCTTCAGGAACTGCGAGAAAGGAACTTCCCGCGAGCCGCTTCGCTCGGACGGCTGCTGAAACATGCTGAACAGCGCAATCAGCAACAGAGCGATAATGGCCCAGAGGGCAAGATTACGAAAATTAGGGTTCATCGAACTCCCCGGAACCGGTGCTGGCCCCGCGACCGGGGCTCATATTTCTTCGCTAACATAGGGTTCGCGAGAGGCCTTGCCAAGGCAATCCGCCTTTTGGCTGATCATTTCATCGCGATATCGTCAACCGGACAGGCCGGATAGGGCGCGCGGCCGAACTTTGCGGCCATGCTTTGCGCGATCATCAGGTCGAAACGCGGCAAAAAGGTGTCGTAGGGCGCGATTACCGGGCTGAGGCAAAAGGCCTCGTTTCCGGCGGGGGTGCCATCCGGGGAGAGCATCTGGGGAGAGGCTCGACCGACGCGGCCGGCGATGCCGGCGGGGATGTCTCGGGAGGTGAGCCTTGCCGTCAGGGCGGGATCTCCGCCGGCCTTTACCGTGAGCGGGACTGCGCCTGTATTCTCGACCGTGAATCGGCCGTCCCAGACGAGGGACTGGCCGGGCGCGACGATTAAGGGTGGCGGGAGATTGCGGCGCTCGCGATAGACGAACAGGCGCCCGCCGCGCCGCTCGAACACGCAGCTGCCGGCGGTGGCGGCGGTGGCCGCGGGATCGCCAAGAGACGAGACCAGGCGGGCGGCGGTCTCCTGTCCGATCGGATGCGGCTTTCCGGCGAGCGTGGCGGCGAGAAGCGCGAGCAGACGCTGCCAACCGACATCGGCAAGGTCGAGATCGGCAAGCGCGATCTCGGCGGCCACCGCCTCATGGATGCGGACATTGCGTGTGAGACGGTCCGACAGGACGGCTGCGGAGCGGAGGCGCCCGGCTGCGGCGTCCGGCGGGGCGGTTTCGGCTCTCGCCGCCGAGGGCTGGGGTCCGGCCTTGCGGATGCGGACGCGCTCGAAACGGGGATCGTCATTGCTCGGATCGTCGATCCAGCCCTCCCCGCGCGATGTCAGCATCTCCCGCACGGCCTGCCGGCGAATGCCAAGAAACGGGCGGCAGATCCAGAGCCGGCGGCCGAAGAGAACGGCGTCCGCCATGCCGGCCAGGCCTATGGGAGGCAGGCCGATGGGGAAACGGTCGCGATCCACCCCGCCCTGCCGGCTCCGGGCGGCGCGCATGGCGATGGTCTCCGCCTGGTCGTCGGCGGAATGGCCGGTGACGACGAGATCGGCCCCGAAGGTCTCGGCCGCTGCGCAGAGGAGGCGGTAGCGGGCGAGACGCGCTTCCGCCTGCAGGCCGGAGGTGACGCCTGAATGCGACCAGCGGGCGACATGGTGGGGGATGCCGAGCCCCTGGCAGCGCCGGGCGACGGCCGCAGCCTCGGCCGCGGACCCGGGGCGCAGGGCGTGATCAATGGTGCAGGCGACGAGGCGATGGGGCGCGCCGGACGTCTCCAGCGCGTGATGAAGGGCGAGGAGCAGGCCGATCGAATCGCTGCCGCCGGAGACGGCGACGAGGATGGTGGACGATGGGTGCAGGCGCGTGAGGAAATGATGGGCCGCGGCAATGGGCTGGTCGATGCGGGGCTGGTCGATGCTGGACTGGCCGATGCTGGGCTGGCCGATGCTGGGCTGGGGGGGCGCAAGCGTCGGGCGCTCGGGCCCGGTCGTCTCGGCATCGGCATCGGCCGGCGCGGGCGGCCGCATCAGCAGGACAGGCGGCTCTGCTCGCTCGTGACCTTAGCCTTCACCGCAGGCGAGGCCTTGGGATAGCGCTTGCCGACTTCGCGCAGCGTCGCGCAGGCGGTTTCCTTGTTGTCGAGCGCGGCCAGCGACATGCCGAGCTTCAGGAGCATTTCCGGCGCCTTGGGCGACTTGGAAAAGGCCTGATGCGCATTAAGGAACGTCTTGGCGCTGTCGTTGAACTTGCCCTGGGAATATTGGGCCTCGCCCATCCAGAAGCTGGCATCGGCCGCCTTCTCGCCCTTGGGGAAGGCTTCGAGATAGTCGCGGAACTCGTTTTCGGCCTGGCTGTAGTCGCCGGAGAGCACATGGCCATAGGCCGACTGGTAAAGATCGCCGGGATTGTCGAGGCTCGCGGTCTGCTGCTCGGTCTCGGGCGTCGAATTGAGGCCGGGCGCGGCGCGCGTGTTCGGATCGGTGGAAGCGACCGAGCCGATGTCGGTGCCGGGCCCGGCACCCGGATTAGCGCCGGGATCCGGCAGGTTTTCCGCATTGGTGCCGATCGGGTTGCCGGCATCGTCGAGGATGATCTGGCCGAGCGTCGTCGGCAGGCTGCCCTGAGAGCCGGCGCCCGCGCCCGGGGCAACGCCCGGCACGCCGCGGGCGGCCGTCTCCGATCCCGTGCTTGCGCCGGGATCGGTAACGGTTGCCGACGGTGCCGTGCGACCGGTGGTCGCCATGGCCTCGTTGGAGGTGCGCGGCGTTTCGAGCGCCCCGCTCTTGCGCGGAGCCGCAGGCTTGCCGCCTTCGAGATCCTGAAAGCGCAATTCGTTGTCTTCCTGGAACTTCCGGATCTGCTCCTGCATCTGCAGGAGCTGGAAGCTCATTTCCTCGATACGCCCGTTGAGGGAGCGGATCGTTTCCTCGAGTTGCCCGATGCGCCCGGCCTCGCTGGCCTGTACCTTCAGCACTGGCGCTTGTTGCGCAGAAAACAGCGGCGCCTGTTGCGCGGGCTTCGTGTCGTTGCGGTGGAACGTCTTGTCCAACCAGCCGGAAAGCGGCATGGCAGTCACGGGCTGGCTCAGCGACCCGAAGGCGCCAAGACCGATCATGGCTGCCACGACAATGTTCTTCATGTCATGTGTCCCGTTCGATACCGATCATGTCGCAGGCCGAGGCGAAGGAAGCCCGCCTCTACCGCACTGCAACCGCCGCACAGTTTTCCAATTGCCTGCAAAAAGCAACGGAGTTCGGTCAAAGTGTGACGAAAAAGAAAGGCGGCCCTTGCGGACCGCCTCCCCCAACCAAAAGCTCTTGTCGACGCGCGGGACCGGCGAGCCGTGTGCCCGCCGAAACCGGTCGTTCGAGACTTACATGTTGCCGCCGCCGAGAACGGTGACCGAGCGGCGGTTCTGCGACCAGCAGGAAATGTCGTCGCAAACGGCGACCGGCTTTTCCTTGCCGTAGGAGATGGTGCGCATGCGGCCGGCCGGAACGCCCTGGCCCGAGAGGAACTCCTTGGCGGCGGCGGCGCGGCGGGCGCCGAGCGCCAGGTTGTATTCGCGCGTGCCGCGTTCGTCGGCATGGCCTTCGACGGTGATCTGGTAGTTCGGATACTTGGCCAGCCACTGTGCCTGGCGCGACAGGGTCGCCTGGGCATCGGCGCGGATGGACGACGAGTCCGTGTCGAAGAAGATGCGGTCGCCGACATTGACCGTGAAGTCCTGCTGGGAGCCCGGCGTTGCCGAACCGCCGGCGCCGAGGCCGAGGCCGGCGGCATCGTTCGGCATGTTGTTCTTCTTGGAGGCGCAGCCTGTAATGGCCAGCGACAGGAACAGGGCGATCGCGACGGGATTGCGTGCGAGGGACTGAAGACGGCCTGTGGCCGGGACGTGAATGCGGCTCATGAGCCGGTCTCCTTGGTAAGCGAAGGTCGGGAATAAGTGAAGTTTAGGGTTGCCGAACTGTAACCGGAAGCGGTTAACCTTCATGCAACGGAGATGGTTAAAACTCTCTCAACACGCGACCATCGCGTGGGTCGTAATCCGTCTTTTGCGGCGGGAAAGCGGCATTTGGCCACATTTCCCACCGCAATCGCGAGATCTGGCTATTCGAGAAGCGGCGACCAGGCCGGGTCGGAAGCAAAGCCCTGCGTGGCGACGCGCTGCTCGTTATAGCCCGTGAGGTCGATGGAATAGAGCTGCGGACCGCCGGCACCGGCATCCTGGCGGAAGAACATCAGCACGCGGCCGTTCGGCGCCCAGGTCGGGCCTTCATTGTGGAAGCCCGAGGTCAGGATGCGCTCGCCCGAGCCGTCCGGCTTCATCACGCCGATCGAGAACTTGCCGCCCGACTGCTTGGTGAAGGCGATGAGGTCGCCGCGGGGCGACCAGACCGGCGTCGAATAGGAGCCGTCGCCGAACGAGATGCGCGTCTGGCCGGAGCCGTCCGCCCCCATGACGTAGAGCTGCTGGCGGCCACCGCGGTCGCTTTCGAACACGATGCGCGCGCCGTCCGGCGAATAGGACGGCGAGGTATCGATGGCCGGCGTCGAGGTCAGGCGCGTCGTCGTGCGCGAGCGCAGGTCCATGGTGTAGATATTGGCATTGCCCTCCTGCTGGAGGCTCATGATGACGCGCTGGCCATCCGGCGAGAAGCGCGGCGCGAAGGTCATGCCGGGGAAGTTGCCGACCACCTCGCGCTGTCCGGTTTCCAGCTGCAGCAGGTAGACCCGCGGCTCCTGGCCCTCGAACGACATATAGGTGATTTCCTGGCGGCTCGGCGAGAAGCGCGGCGTCAGCACGATGTCGTTGGAATTGGTGATGGCGCGCGCATTGGCGCCGTCCTGGTCCATGATGGCGAGCTGGCGCTTGCGGGCCGTCTTCGGGCCGCTTTCGGCGACATAGACGACGCGGGTATCGAAATAGCCCTCTTCGCCGGTGATTTCCTTGTAGATCGCGTCCGCGATGATGTGGGCGAGACGGCGCCAGTTTTCCGGCTGGGTGAAATATTGCTGGCCGGTGATCTGGTTCTGCGCGGTGGCATCCCACAGGCGGAACTGGGCCTTCAGGCGGCCATCGCCCTCCTGCGTCACGCGGCCGGTGACGAGCGCCTGCACGTTGAGCACGCGCCAGTCTTCAAAGCGCGGCGGCGCATCCGGATTGGTGATCTTCTCGATGAAGGCCTTGCGATCGACCGGCGCGAACAGGCCCGACCGTTTCAGGTCGGCCGCCACGACGTCCGAGATCTTCTGCCCCATCTCCCCTTGCAGGAAGTCGGTGATGGCGATCGGCAGCGGCTCGACATTGCCCCGGTTGATGTTGATCTCGACGCGCGCATGCGCCGGGCCGGTCGCAACAGCGACCAGACCCGTCAACGCGACGAAGAGCCGGAAAAAGGTGCGTCTAAGCATGATTACGGAGCCTCTCAGCAGTCCATTCGGTATGATGACGGCCATCCCGCGAAGCGATGGCCGGTGTGATGTCGTTGGTGTTCGCAGAGCCGGCGGTCACAGCAGCATGTCCGACGGATCGAAGTGGATGACGACCTCCTGCCAGGAGTCGTATTTGTCGGCCGGCAGCTTGAACGGTGCGGAGCGGCGCACGGCGCGCGTGGCGCTGCCGATCATGGCGCGCTGCGAGGTGGGCGTGCCCCCCGTCGCTTCGACCTCGGGCTGGCCGACGATCTCGCCCTGGGGATCGAGCTGGATGGTGACGGTGATCACCATGCCCTCGAGATCCGCCATGCCGGGGATGATCGACCAGTTCTTCTGGATCGCGCCCTTCAGCGCATCCATCTCGCTCAGCGACAGCGTGTTGCCGGTCGTCGTCTTCTTGCCGCCGAGCGCTGCCTTGTCCTGCGAGCGCTTGGCGCCGCCACCCGACGATTCCGTCTTATTGAGGAGGGCTGCCACCTCGTCGGCGTTGAAGTCGCTTTCCTTCTGGGACGACGTCTTCTTCTGTTCCTTCGGCGCCGCATCCGTCTTGCGGTCGGGCGTCTTGGCGGTCTGGGCCGCGGCGGTCTGCTCCACCTTCGGGCGTGCGGTCGGGGCCGGCACGTTTTCCGGCAGGGCGGCGGCATCCGGGCTTTCGGCGGGCGTCTGCTCGGCCGGCGTCGGTGTCGGCTCGGGCGTCGGCTCGGCCTTCGCCTCGGGCTGCGGCTTCGGATCGGGCTTGGGGTCCGGCTTCACCTCTTCCTTGGGTTCGGGAAGGGCGGCGACCTCGGTGGCCGGTTCGGCCGGCGGCTTTTCGGACGGCTTGACCTCTTCCTTCACCGGGTCCGGCGACGGCGGCGCGTCCTCCGACTTCGGCGGGGCGGCGGAGGCCTGGTTTTCGACCGGCTTGGACACCGGCTTCGGCGGCGTCTTCATGTCGACGTCGTTGTCGCCGACATTCTCGGCCTCGGGCTTGGTCTGGGGCTTTTGCGAGGGCTTGGGCGCAGACTTCTCGGCCATCGGCGCCTTGAGGTCGCCCTGCTGGATCTGGCTCATCTCGCTGATGATTTCGACGGGCACGGACTCGACCGCCGCAACCTCGAGAGGCTTCGGACTGCCGAGCGACACCAGCGCCCAGGTGAGCACCAGTCCGTGAAGCACAGCGGAGGTGGCGATGCTGCCCTTCATGTCAAAGGCTCACTTGTCCGTTTCCTGGAGGGTCACGAGACCCAGGTTCTTGAAGCCGGCCGAGGAGATGCGCGCCATGACCTTCATGACCGTTCCATAGTCCGCATTGGTATCGCCGCGCACATAGATGCGCTCCTCGTAGCCGGTCTTGGCGATGGCCTCGAGCTTCGGCACGACCTCTTCGAGGGTGATGGGGCTTTCCTGCAGGAAGATCTCGCCGGCCGGATTGACCGAGATCGTGATCGGTTGCGTATCGGAGTTCAGCGCCTTGGCCTGGGTTTCCGGCAGGTCGATCGGCACGCCGACGGTCATCATCGGTGCGGCCACCATGAAGATGATGAGCAGCACCAGCATGACGTCCACGAAGGGCGTCACGTTGATTTCGCTCATGACGGCCTTGCCGCCGCGTCCACGCCCGCGGCGTCTGCCGCCCGAGCCCTTGGATCCGCCCACTGCCATACCCATCGTCGCGGTCTCCGTCCGGTCTTATTGAGCCGCCTGGCGCGGCTGCAGCTTTTCGTCGATCTGACGCGACAGGATCGCGGAGAACTCGTCGGCAAAGCCTTCCATGCGGGAATTGATCTTGCCGGCATCCGCCGTGAACTTGTTGTAGGCGATGACGGCGGGGATGGCGGCGAGAAGGCCGATGGCGGTGGCGAGCAGCGCTTCGGCGATCCCCGGCGCCACGACGGCCAGATTGGTGGACTTCGAGCCGGCAATGGCCTGGAACGACGTCATGATGCCAATGACGGTGCCGAACAGGCCGACGAACGGACCGGCCGAGCCGATGGTGGCGAGCGAGCCGAGGCGCGCTTCGAGCGCTTCGGACTCGCGCGACAGCGTCACGTCCATGGCCCGGTCGATGCGCATCTGCAACCCGATCGGCGAGCGCGCGCCGCGCTCGAAACTCTTCTTCCACTCGCGCATGGCCGAGACGAAGATCGCCCCCATGCCGGAGGTCTGGCGATCCGACAGCGTGCGATAGAGCTCTTCCAGCGACTGGCCCGACCAGAACACCTGCTCGAAACTATCGAGCTGGCGACGGACGCGGGCATAGCGGATGGTCTTGTCGACCACGATCGCCCAGGTCCAGACCGAGGCGGCCATGAGCCCGAGCATGACCAGCTTCACGACGAAGCCGGCCTCCATGAAAAGAGACCACAAGGTCACGTCCGTGGTCACAGCGGCCAATCCAGCCTGTTCCATGCTTTCAAATCCCCGAATCCGGACGCCCGGCAAGAGCCATCACATGCTCGACGCCAGGTCGCTCAAACGTCATTGTTTTCAAGTTCGCCCCGGCAGCCCGCCGCCGATCGCACACGTGCAATCCAAGCTTCGGGCAAACCTTTCCCGCGTAATCTTGGTCAAAGGATGACGTGCAGTGCACAAAATCCCGTGGGTCGATAAGACATCATTATGGTTAAGGGAGTGTTACCGGGGGTCTGCCCCCGGGCGGAAGAGGCGGCCGGATCGTCAGATATCCGCGCCGAGCGTGCGGAACAGCGTCCGATACTGCTCGGCGGCGACGTCCCAGGAGAAATCCCGGGCGCGCCTCAGCCCGTCCGCCGCAAGCCGGGTCCGCAGGCCCTCGTCCCGCATCAACGCGACGATGCCCTCGGCGATCGCCGCATCGGACGCGGGATCGACCAGCAGCGCCGCGCCGCCTGCGATCTCGTCCGTGGCGGTGGCCGCGGCGGTCAGCACCGGCGTGTTGCAGGCCATCGCCTCGACGATCGGCAGGCCGAAGCCTTCATAGAGCGAGGGAAACAGAAAGGCCTCCGCCCCCGCCATCAGCGGCCCCATATGCGCCTCCGCGACATAGCCGATCAGCCGCGTGCGCGGCACATCGGGAAGGGCCTCGACATCGCCGAAGACATGCGCCCGGCCGAGATTTCCCGAGACGACGAGCGTGATATCGTCGGGCAGCGCCGCCTGCGCGATGGCCCAGGCCCGCAGCGTCGCGGCCAGGTTCTTGCGCCGGTCGGAGGTGGCCTGCAGCAGCAGGTAGCGCGCCGGCAGGTCGAGTGCGGCGTGGGTGGCGGCGATCTCGTGCGGCGCGTGCGGGCGGAAATGGCGGCTGACGCCGTTCGGGATGATGTCGATGCGGCTCTCGTCGATGCCGAGGGTCGCCGCGATCCGCGCGCGGGAGAAGGCCGAGACCGTGACGACGCGATCGACGCGCCTGACCAGCACCGGCAGCAGCGCCTTGTAGAACGCGGTGAACGCGCGGGAGAAGAATTCGGGCACATCCAGAAAGGCGACATCGTGGAGCGTGACGACCTGGCGCGCCTTCGACACCGGCCCGGTGGCCGAGGGCGACCAGAGGAGATGGCCGCGGGCGCGCACCGGCAGCACGACTTGCTCCCAGGCATGCGCCTTCATGCCGCCGAGCGGGCGATCCGGCACGAGTTCGGTCATGGGCCCGAGGCGGGACGCGATTTCGGCGGCGACGCGCTGCTGTCCGCCCATGGCGAATTGCGTGACCCTGGCATTGACGGCTATCTTCATCGACATCCCCTCATCGCCCTCCCCCGTGTGCGGAGCGATCCCGCTGCGGCTGGACATGCCCTAGCATCGGCACGTGAACCTTCGGTTAGCGTTGACGGGAGGAGGACGGACGGTGCGGGGCCGACCTCAAGCGAGGACCGCCTCAGGCGAGGAATTTTCGGGCCAGCGCGTCCGGCAGGCGGCGCGGACGGCCGGCGGCGTTGATGACGGCGATGATGACCTTGGCGTCCATCAACAGGCGCCCGTCGCAGAGGATCTGCTGCACGAGCACCATCTTGGCGCCGCCCGCCTTCTCCGTCACGGTCCGGATCTCCAGAATGTCGTCCATGCGGGCCGGCAGGCGGAAGTCGATCTCCATGCGGTGGACGACGAAGACGAGGCCTTCCGCGTCCGCCGTCAGCAGCGCCCGCTGCTCGACGCCGAGGCAGCGCAGATAATCGGTGCGGCCGCGCTCGAGGAAATGCAGGTAGCGGGCGTGATAGACCAGACCGGAAAAATCCGTGTCTTCGTAATAGACCCGCTGGCGGAGCGAATGCCCGTCTTCCGTCAGCCTACCCGCAATCGAGAAATCCACCGTGCCGTTCCCTCTTGCTGCCGTTATCGTCTCCGTTTGGCCGTTGTGGCGCAAAGACGCCATCGCGACAAGCATTGAACAACTGTCATAATTTCTAATTACAGCGGGAGAGACGCAAAATCCGTTCGAGAGGCGGGTTGCGGGCGGCCGGGCGAACCGGGACACCAAACTCTCCAGGAGGCGACGTCATGAAGATTGCAGTGATGGGCGGCGACGGTTTCATTGGCTGGCCGACAGCCCTGCACCTGTCGCAGGCGGGCCATGACATCCACATTCTCGACAATCTCTCGCGCCGCTGGATCGACACCGAGCTCGGCGTGCAGTCCCTCACCCCGATGGACTCGATCCAGGAGCGCACGCGCATCTGGCATGCCGAGACCGGGCGCCGCATCCATTTCAACCTGATCGACCTTGGCCGCGACTACGAGCTTCTGAAGAACTGGCTGGCCGAGCACCGTCCGGACGCCGTCATCCACTTCGCCGAACAGCGCGCGGCGCCCTATTCGATGAAGAGCGACCGGCACAAGAACTACACCGTCAACAACAACGTGTCGGCGACGCACAACCTTCTGAATGCGCTGGTGGAACTGAACCTCGACGCGCATCTGGTGCATCTGGGCACGATGGGCGTCTACGGCTATTCGACCGTCGGCGCCGCGATCCCCGAAGGCTATCTGCCGGTCGGCATCACCACCGAGAGCGGCGAAACGGTAAGCCAGGAAATTCTTTACCCGGCGAACCCCGGCTCGATCTACCACATGACCAAGTGCCTCGATCAGCTGCTGTTCCAGTTCTACGCCAAGAACGACGCCCTGCGGATCACCGATCTGCACCAGGGCATCGTCTGGGGCACGCACACGCAGGAGACCCGCCGCCACGAGCAGCTGGTCAACCGCTTCGACTATGACGGCGACTATGGCACGGTGCTGAACCGCTTCCTCATCCAGGCCGCCATCGGCTATCCCCTGACCGTGCATGGCACCGGCGGCCAGACCCGCGCCTTCATCCACATCCAGGACTCGGTTCGCTGCATCGAGCTGGCGCTGAGGAACCCGCCCCAGCGCGGATCGCGCGTCGAGATCTTCAACCAGATGACCGAGACGCACCGGGTGCGCGACCTCGCCCGGATGATCTGCGACATCACCGGCGCCGAGATCGCCTGGCTGCCGAACCCGCGCAAGGAAGCGCCGGAGAACGAGCTGATCGTCAGGAACGACAAGTTCCTCGATCTCGGCCTCGCCCCGACCCGGCTGAAGGACGGGCTTCTGTCGGAGATCGTCGATGTCGCGAAAAAACACGCCTACCGGGTCGATCGCAGCCGCGTGCCCGCCGTTTCCGCCTGGACGAAGGACATCGCCGCCAAGATCGTCCACGATCCGGAAGGGCGCCGGCTGAAATCCGTCTCATGAGCGGGGGGACTGCCCACGCCTATGTCACGCTGGTGACCAATGCGGACTACGCCATGGGCGCCAAGGCGCTGTGCCGCTCGATCCGCCGCACCGGCACGCGCGCCGACATCGTGGTGCTGCACACACAGGCGGTCTCGGCCGAGAGGCTGGCAGCGCTTGCCGCCTTCGATGTGCGGCTGGTCGAAACCGGGCTTCTGCCGCTGTCGGACGCCTTCGACGAGCGGCACGCGCGGCGCAACGTCCATGCCGCGGCACCCTTCACCAAGGGGCGCAAGCCGGCCTTTCATTCGCCGCTCGACAATTTCTGCAAGCTGCGCCTCTGGCAGCTGACGGACTACGAGCGCTGCGTCTTCATCGACGCAGATGCGCTGGTGCTGCGAAACATCGACCGGCTGTTTGCCTATCCCGAATTCTGCGCCGCGCCGAACGTCTATGAGAGCCTGGCCGATTTCCACCGGATGAACTCCGGCGTCTTCGTGGCCACGCCATCGGAGGAGACGTTTCAAGCCATGCTGCAGCGGCTGGACGGGCCCGACGCCTTCTGGCCGCGCACCGACCAGAGTTTTCTCCAGGCCTTCTTTCCCGACTGGCACGGCCTGCCGGTGACGATGAACATGCTGCAATATGTCTGGTTCGCGCTGCCCGCGCTCTGGGACTGGCCGTCCATCGGCGTGCTGCACTATCAGTATGAAAAGCCGTGGGAGGCGGATCATCCGAAGGCCGAGGCGCTGCGACCGCTGATCGACCTCTGGCAGGCCTTCCATGACGGCACCGACATTCCCGACATCGCAAGCCTTCCCGGTCCGGATCTTTCCGACCGGGACACGAAGGCAGGCTGATGCGGGTGCTGGTCTCGGGCGCAAGCGGGATCGTCGGCCGCTTCGTGGTGGAGCATTTTTTGGCCCACGGCCATGAGGTGGTGGCGGGCGTCCGAGCCGGGACGAGCGCCCCGCCCGTCTTACAGCCCTCATTCTCGCGGCCTACCTTTTCGCGCGCCACCTTCTCGCGACAGGTCGAGACCGTTCCGCTGTCGCTCGACCCCGCGGCGGCGGCGCCGGATTTCGGCGGGATCGACGCCTTCGTCCACGCCGCGTTCCAGCATGTGCCCGGAAGATATCGTGGCGGCGAAGGCGACGACCCCGAGGGGTTCCGGCGTGCCAATCTCGAGGGCTCGCTTGCTCTGTTTGCGGCCGCGCGCAAAGCGGGGGTGCGGCGCTGCGTCTTCCTGTCGAGCCGCGCCGTCTATGGCCGCCCGCCGGACGGCGAGCTGCTGACGGAGGAGAGTGAGCCGGCGCCCGAAAGCCTCTACGGCCGCGTCAAATGGGAGACGGAGCAGGCACTGGCCACAATGGACGGAGAGGATTTCGTGACGGCAAGCGTCCGCGCCACGGGCGTCTACGGCCTGTTGCCCGGCCTGCCACACAAATGGGAAAATCTCGCGCGCGACTACCTCTCCGGCCGGCCGATCGCGGATCGCGTGGGGACCGAAATCCATGGCGACGACCTCGCCGCCGCCATTCTGCTGCTGCTGACCGCCGACGCCGCCCTCGTCGCAGGCCGCGCGTTCAACGCCTCGGACCTGCTGACGAGCCGCCACGAGATCCTTTCGGAACTCCAGCAGGCGACGACCTGCATCCACCCGTTGCCCGACCCGGCCGACCCCTCCGGCTTCGCCCGGATGGACACGACGCGCCTACGATCTCTCGGCTGGACCCCCGGCGGCCCGGAGCGCCTGCGCGCCGACATCGCATCGCTCGCCGATCGCCTCGCCACCGGAGATGCACGCTCACCAGCTACCGACTGACGACGTACCGCTCACGTCTCAAGCTTCTCCTTCTGCTTCTCCACCCAATCCCGTCCCGCATCGCCGCCCCAGAGCAGCCAGGCGATGTAGCCGGCGGACGGATTGTCGTCGTCGCCGAAATTCTTGGCGCGCTTGTCGACCTTGTGGCGGGAAAAGTAGCTCGACATGCGCTTGATCGTGTCGGGCGAAAGATGGATGCGGTTCTTGAGGTCGCGGGCGCGGGCGACGCCGATCTGCGTGCCGCCACGCTTGAATTTTTCGCGCAGCGTCAGGCCCTTCTCGGCTTGCCTGGCGACGGCGACCGGCGGAACATGATCGCCGGCCATCAGTGCGCACTCAGTTCCGAATGGCTCTTGAGCACATGCGCGCCATCTTCCTGGCTGATGAGATAGGCCGGCTCGTCGGTCGAGGCCTTGCGCTTGATCTTGTGGCCCTTGATCGTGCGTTCGACATCCTCGGTGAAGCTCTCGTCCACCTTGCCTTCTGCCGTGCCCTGCCCCCATTTCCAGGAAACGGTGGTGCCCTTCGTAAATTTCTTCATCGCTCGCTCCTCTGACGCGACGGTCGGTCGCTTGGACGAAATGCGCGCGCGGGAAACCGGTTCCGTCAGTCGCGGTCGAGATCGCCATCGTGCCAGACGACATGGCGGCTGGTCTCGGGCAGCGTCTCGATCTCCTCGGCGATGAAATAGGGCGGGATGTCGAGCGCGCGGAGCGCGGCGACGGTGGCGGGCACCCATTTGAATTCGAGATCGTTCTTGCCGTCGCGGTTGCGATGCACGATCTCGCTCGCGTGGAAGGGAAAGACCGACGGCACCGTCATCAGATAATAAAAGCCGATCTCGTGATAATCGCGCGCCTCGTAGCGGAAGAAGTTCTCGACCGTCCACAACAGGCGCCCCACCGCGACATCGACGCCCAGTTCCTCCTGCATCTCGCGCCGCAGCGTCGCCTCGGAGGTCTCGCCGATTTCGGCGCGACCGCCCGGAAAGGTCCAGAACGTCTCGTGCACCGCCCGATGGACGAGGACGTGCCCGTCGCGAAAGCCGAGCCCGGCGATGCGGAAATTGAACCGTCTGTCGCCGGCATCGAGCCGGACCATCTTGCGCTTCACCATCAGCCGAGCTCCACGACGGTTATTTCCGGCGGCGAACCGAGCCGGACGGGAATGGCGGATGTTCCAAGCCCGCCGGACACGACGAGATGGCGCCCCTCTTCCACGATGTGGCCATAGACATAGCGGCTGCCGAAACGGGAGGGAACGAAGGGGGAATAGCCGAACAGGCGGATCTGTCCGCCATGGGTGTGGCCCGACAGGGTGACCGCGACGCGCGCGGGAACGGTCGGGAAGACGTCGGGTTCATGCGCCATGAGGATGACCGGCGCCTCGTCCGTGACGCGCGCCAGCGTTCCCGCGAGATCGTCGAGGCCCCGCGCCGGCAGCAACTGATCCGCAAGACCGGCCAGCCAGAAGGCATGGCCATCCTTTTCGAGACGCACGGCGCGGTTTTCGTAGAGCGGCACGCCGAGACGATCGAGAACGTCCTTGACGACGCCGGGACGGCCGGTCTGCATGGCCCGGCGATCGTCCAGCCAATCGTGATTGCCCAGAATGGCGTGAACGCCGAGCGGCGCCTGCAGGGGCCGCAACGCCTCGCCCCAGGCCTCGGGCGGCACCAGCGACCCCAATTCCATGCCGGAGAGAAAGTCTCCGAGAAGCAGGATCATGTCACCGCCGATCCCGTTTGCCTGATGGGCGATCTCGGCGACGCGCGACGCCGGCATATAGGGATCGCAGGCGTGGATGTCGCTGATCAGCACGAGCCGCAGCCGCAACCCCTCGGGCCAGCCGGGCGGCACGATCCTGTAGCGGACGACGCGCGGCCGGCCGCGCGGCTCGATGCCGATGCCATAGGCGACCGTGGACAGGACCGCGACGACGAACCCGCCGAAGGTCTTGATGAACCCGCGCCGGGACAGCACTCACTCGTCCTCCTGGAACAGGCGGAATTGCGACGCCTCAAGATCCTTGGGCGGCACGAGGCCGAGATGCTTCCAGGCATTGACCGTGAGAACGCGGCCGCGCGGCGTGCGCTGGATGAAGCCCTGCTGGATCATATAGGGCTCGATGATATCCTCGATCGCATCGCGCGGCTCCGACAGGCCCGCCGCGATCGTCTCGATGCCGACGGGACCGCCGCCGAAATTGAGCGCGATCATGCTGAGGTAACGCTTGTCGAGCTGGTCGAGGCCCATATTGTCCACGAGCAGCCGCGTCAGGGCCTCGTCGGCGATCTGCCGCGTCACGGCCTCGGCCCGGGCGACCTGCGCGAAATCCCGCACCCGGCGCAAGAGCCGGCCGGCGATGCGCGGCGTTCCCCGCGCCCGTCGGGCGATTTCGCGCGCGCCCTCGTCGGTGATGGCCAGTCCCATCAGCCGCGCGCCGCGCCGCACGATCAGCTCCAGTTCCTCGACGGTGTAGAAGCTGAGCCGCACGGGAATGCCGAAACGGTCGCGCAGCGGCGTGGTGAGCAGCCCGAGCCGCGTGGTGGCGGCGACCAGCGTGAATTTCGACAGGTCGATCTTGACCGATCGCGCGGCCGGGCCTTCGCCGATGATGAGATCGAGCTGGAAATCCTCCATGGCGGGATAAAGGATTTCCTCGACCGCCGGATTGAGGCGGTGGATTTCATCGATGAAGAGCACGTCGCGCTCTTCGAGATTGGTCAAGAGCGCCGCGAGATCGCCGGCCTTGGCGATGACGGGGCCCGAGGTCGAGCGGAAATTGACGCCGAGTTCCTTCGCCATGATCTGCGCGAGCGTCGTCTTGCCGAGACCGGGCGGGCCGACGAACAGCACATGATCCAGCGCCTCGCCGCGATGCTTGGCCGCCTCGATGAAGACCTTCAGATTGGCCCGCGCCTCCGCCTGGCCGGTAAACTCGTCCAGCGACTGCGGCCGAAGCGCGGTATCGAGATCCTCGCCGCGTTTTTCGGGAGCGATCAGGCGGTCGTCGTCTATCATGCGAGGAGTTCCATTCCGGGGATGAGGCTGGCAGCCGTCCGGTCAAAGGTCACGGTCTTCTCGCAGCCGGCTTCGCGACACTTGAGAGCAATGAGGACATCGGCAAAATCCGACTTTCCACGCATCAGTTTCAAGGCGAACACGACGAGATCATGGGACTCGACAGACAAGCCGCGCACGCGAAGCAGCTTGCCGATGGCCTCGGCAACGTCTGCCCGGGAATATCCGTAGCGTGAGCGGAGCGCCCAGTCCAATTCGATCAGCGTAATGAGGGTGAGATGGCCGACGAAGGTATCGCCCATCTGCTCGCTGAACCGAAGAGCAAGGCGACGCTGTTCGGCGTCGTCATTGACGATCAGGCGCAAAATGACGTTCGTGTCGATACCGCATCGCCTCATGCGGCATCATCCCTCATGTTCCCAAGGCCGGACACATGCTGACCGGCGGCCTCCATAACAGCCTCATCCAGCTCTTGAAGAGACGCTTTGCCAGCAGGCGGATCACCCAGGAGACCAGCAAGCTCGCGAAAGTCGATATTCTTGGGTGTTATCACGACTTCGTTCCCCAAAACGCTCCATACAAGTTGGTCGCCCGCTCTGAGACCGAGAGCTTCGCGCGTTTCTTTCGGAATCGTGATCTGGCCTTTTGCCGTCATGGTCAGAATTTTCGTCATAAGATGCTCCTTTCCGACAAAATAGCATTTGTCAGACCAAACGGAAACAGGAGGAATTTGGCCAAGAGTAGACGACTACTGCGACAACTCCCTCAGGCCCAGGCGGATCAGCTTGGCACTATCCGCCCCCTCGCCGCCGTTGCGCAGGGCCGCGGCGATGGCGTTGGCGGCCTGGTCGCGGGAATAGCCGAGATTGGTGAGGGCGGAGACGGCGTCGGCCACCGGCGCGGGCACGGCGCCTTCGCCGAGTTCCTGCTTGAAGCCGATGCCGGCCGCGGCCTCGCCGGCAAAAGCCGGCGCCTTGTTCTTCAGCTCGGTGACGATGCGCACCGCGACCTTGGGGCCGACGCCCGGGGCGCGCGAGATCGACGTCTTGTCCTGCAGCGCGATGGCATTGGCAAGCTCGCCGGGCGTGAGAACCGAGAGCACGGCAAGCGCCACCTTGGCGCCGACGCCCTGCACACTCTGCAACAGCCGGAACCATTCGCGCTCCAGCGCGGAAAGAAAGCCGAACAGGCGCAGCTGGTCTTCCCGGACATAGGTCTCGATGAACAGCACTGCCGCCTCGCCGGCCGAGCCGAGCTTGCCGAGCGTGCGCGCCGAGCAATAGGCGACATAGCCGACGCCGTGGACGTCGATCACCACATGGTCGTCGCCGATCTCGTCGATCGTGCCCTTCAACTTGCCAATCATCCGCGTCGGTCCCCGAGTGAAAAACGATAACTTACAGGCGATCTCTCACGCCGGAACCGTTACGCGGTGGCCGCCGCAATGCGATGGGCGAGGCTGCCCGCGAAACTCTGGCGATTGTGCGCGTGGCAGATGGCGATGGCCAGCGCATCGGCGGCATCGTTACCCTTGAAGGTCGCCTTCGGCATCAGAACCTTGATCATCATGTGGATCTGCTGTTTTTCGCCATGCCCGACGCCGATCACCGATTTCTTGACCGCATTGGGCGCATATTCCGCGACCCTCAAGCCGGCACGGGCGGGCACAAGCATGGCAATGCCGCGCGCCTGTCCGAGCTTCAGCGTCGCCACCGCGTCCTTGTTGACGAAGGTCTGCTCGACGGCCGCTTCGTCCGGCTTGTGGAGATGAAGGACGTCGGCAAGCCCGTCATGCAGCTGGCAGAGACGCGAGGCGAGATCCGCATCGCCATCCGAAAGGATCGTGCCGGAACCCACGAAGCGCAACGTGTTGCCCAGCGTGTCGATCACGCCCCACCCCATGCGCCGGAGCCCGGGATCGATACCGATAATGCGAATCGTGGATTGCATGAAATCATCCTAGCCTTTGCACCCGGACGCTGCCAGCAAAATGTGAACAAAACAAAAACATCGGCAAGGCTCGTCAACGCCCTGCCCTTGGATTTGCCGCTGAGGCCTCTTACATGACAAGGACATTCATCCATTGAAGGCCGCTCGCCATGGTCCCCTTTTCCATTCTCGACCTGTCGCCCATCACGCAAGGCAGCACCGTTTCGCAGGCGCTCGACAACTCCCGGCGCCTGGCGCAGGAGGCGGAGCGCGCCGGGTACGAACGGTTCTGGCTGGCGGAACATCACGGCATGAGCGGCATTGCCAGTGCGGCGACCGCGCTCGTCATCTCGCATGTGGCGGCGGGAACGAAGACGATCCGCGTGGGGTCGGGCGGCATCATGCTTCCGAACCACGCGCCGCTCGTCATCGCCGAACAGTTCGGCACGCTCGCAGCGCTCTATCCCGGCCGGATCGACCTCGGCCTCGGCCGCGCGCCGGGCACGGACATGCGCACGGCGGCAGCACTCAGGCGCCATATGGAGGGCAGCGCCAATTCCTTCCCGAACGACGTGGTGGAATTGCAGGGGCTGCTCGGCATGCCGCGCGAGGGCGAGGTGATCGCCACGCCCGGTGCCGGGACCCATGTACCGATCTGGCTGCTCGGCTCCAGCCATTACAGCGCGCAGCTTGCCGGCATGCTCGGCCTGCCCTTTGCTTTCGCGTCGCATTTCGCGCCGGACATGCTGTTTTCGGCACTGGAGATCTATCGCGAACGTTTCGAGCCTTCCGCCATCCTTGACAAGCCCTATGCCATGGTCGGCATCATGGGCGTGGCGGCGGATACGGACGAAGAGGCGCGCCATCTCTTCACCTCGATGCAGCAATCCTTCGTGGCGCTGCGGCGCAATGCGCGGGGCCCGTTCCCGCCGCCGGTCGACAGCATGGACGGCCTTTGGAACGCATCGGAAAAGGGCTTTGTGGATCACGCGATGAGCTATGCGATCGTCGGCGGCCCGGAGACGGTGCGCCGCAAGACGCAGGCGTTCCTGGCCGATACGCGCGCGGACGAGCTGATCATCTCCATGCCCGTCTTCGACATGGATGCCCGTCTGAAATCGGTACGCCGTTTCGCGGAAGCGCGGCAGGAGCTTGCCGCCGCAGCCTGATGCCGGCTCAGCCGCGCAGGCTGGCGGCCATGCGGCGCAGATCGCCCGTGGCCGCGCCCGGCGTTTCCCGGTCGGGGCTTTGCCCGATGACGACCCGGCCGCGCCCGAGCGATTTCGCCGTGTAGAGTGCATCGTCCGCCGCGCGGAACGCGGCATCGCACGTGGTCGATCCATCCATGACCTGGCAGAGCCCGAACGAGGCGGCGATCTCGATCCGGTGTCCCGGCGGATAGGCGCCCGGCAGATACATCGGTGCCGACAGCGCCTCTCCCAGACTCAGACACGCGGCCTCAGCCTCGGTCAGGGTGACGGACGGCATGAGGACGGCGAACTCGTCGCCGCCGAGACGGAAGAGCCTGTCCTCCTTTCGCGCCGTGGCACGAAGCCGCGATGCGACCGCGCGCAGCAGATCGTCGCCGATCGCATGACCATAGGTGTCGTTGACGCCCTTGAACCCGTCGAGATCGAGGCAGGCGACGACGAGCGTGCCTCTGGCCACCTCCGTGTCATAGGTTCTGTCGAGCAGCGCCCGGTTAGCAAGGCCCGTGAGCACGTCATGCGTGGCGGCATGCGCCATCTGGCGCTCGCGCGTGACCAGCATCTGGGCGGTCGTCTGCGAGATACGCAGGAGGAGGATGCCGGCGGCCAGCAGCACGAAGAAGATCGTCAGGATCAGCGGCATCGCCTGGTAAAGCATGTCGCGCGCCGGCGTCGGCGGCCGCCAGGAGAGGACCTGCACCTCGCCATCCGGACCGACGGCGATTTCGGTGCGGGCCCGCTCGGGCGCGACCTCGGTCAAAGGGCTGACGCGGGCGTCGTCGAGCAGGAACCGCGTTCCGAAGAAATCCTGGAGGCTGCTGCCGATCGGCATGGCGGTGATGAGCACAGGCGCCCGATCGCCTTTCAACCGCGTCGTGCCGAAATCCGGCTGGAACAGACTGGCCGACAAAAGCACGGCATCCTGTCCGATGACCTCGATCCGGCTCGTTGAAATGGGCTGGGGAATGCCCGGCGCCTTCGGCGCCGTCTCGCGCCTGCGCACCTCGGCGACCAGCGTCCCGGTATCCGCAACGATCCGCGCGGCGCCCCTCGAAAAGAATGGCCGCAACGCGACCGTCTCGTCGGTCCGAGTGTAGAGAATGCTGTCGTCGGGCTTGAGGACCGCGGTAAAGCGCGTCCGCGAGGTGCCGGTGAGGGACGCGCCGATATTGCGATCCGTCCATTCGAAGTCGAACTGCGTGTCGAGCTTGGCGATCGCCTCATCCCAGATGGTCCAGGAGGTCAGCGCGAACTCGATATCGGCAATCCAGAGCGCGAGATTGCGCTTGACCAGCGTCTCCTGCTGAACCCGTGCCTCGCCATCGATCCGGGCTGCGCCATAATAGGGCACCGTCGCCATGGCGGCGATGAAAAGGGCGATGCCGCCAATGGCCGGCCCGACGAGTTTGAGGTGAACGAAGCGCAATCCCGGCCCGCTTTCCAATCCAGCTTTCAGGTGGGACCCGCACGAACGCCGTGCGCCGGACGCACGATTGCGCTTCCGCCGATCCATCAACCGATGCGGGAGAGGCCTCGATCACAACGAGGCGCCGGCAGCAGCGGACAGGCCGCATGCTGACGGACAGGTCTTACGATAAAGTTAGCACAGACGCAGGCATACACCAAAAACAATCGGCGAAACCCGCAATCTGCAACCTGCGGATCAGGCCGAAAGCTTGGCCATGACCTCGTCGGACACTTCGAAATTGGCGTAGACGTTCTGCACGTCGTCGTCGTCTTCCAGCGTATCGATGAGCTTCATCAGCGATTCCGCCCGCTCCTCATCGACCGGAACGCTGTTCTGTGCCTTCCAGATCGCCTTCACGGTCTCGGCTTCGCCGAGCGTCGCTTCCAGCGCCTTGGAGACCTCGCCGATATCCTCGAAGCCGCAGATGATGGTGTGGCCGTCCTCGTCGCTGGTGACATCCTCGGCACCGGCCTCGATGGCCGCTTCCATCACGGCATCCGCCGTTCCGACGTCGGCCTTGTAGGTGATTTCGCCGACACGATCGAAGGAGAAGGAGACCGAACCGGTTTCCCCCAGCGCCCCGCCGGCCTTGGTGAAGGTCGAGCGGACATTGGAGGCGGTGCGGTTGCGATTGTCGGTCAGCGCCTCAACGATCACGGCGACGCCGCCCGGGCCGTAGCCCTCGTACCGGATTTCGTCGTAGTTCTCGCTATCGGCACCGGACGCCTTCTTGACGGCGCGCTCGATATTGTCGCGCGGCATGGACTGCGCCTTGGCATTCTGGATGGCGAGACGCAGACGGGCGTTCATCGAGGGGTCGGGAAGGCCGGCCTTGGCGGCGACGGTGATTTCGCGCGCAAGCTTGGAAAACATCTTGGACCGCACCGCGTCCTGTCGGCCCTTGCGGTGCATGATGTTCTTGAACTGTGAATGGCCGGCCATGGCGCCCTCTTGGATAAACTCTGCCGATGATGGGATCGGGCCGCCTTATAATTTCATCCGGCCGGTTCGTCCAGCCTGTTGTCCGGCTCATCGTTGGCAGACAGCCTCAAAGCCCCTGGAGAACCATGATCAGAGGCTTCTTCGGCAAGGTCGCGAGAGAGACGGTGACTGTGGCGCTGTCGGCCGTCGTCCGGTCGAAGCCGGGGCCGAAGAGACCGAGGAAGCTCTCGACCGGCGGGCCGCGCCGGTGCATGGGCAGGATCAGCGCCGAGCGCAACCGGCTGACGACGCGCATCATGCTCTCCGCGCCCATGGTCAAACCGCCATCCACCGGCACCATCACGACATCCAGACGGCCGATTTCCGCATAATCCGTCTCGGCGAGTTCGTGATGCAGATGACCGAGATGCCCGATGCAGAGACCCGCGACCTCGAAGACGAAGATCGAATTGCCGTCCGGCTCCATCGCCCCGCCATAGCCGGCACGGATGTCGGTCGGTACATTGCGGATATAGGCGTCGCCGACGACGAGGTCGTGATCCGCAGCAGCGCCATTGTCGCCCCAGCCGTGCAGCACATGGGCGATCTCGGGCCCCGGCGTCAGCGTGTAATGGGTGGAATGCGCCTTGTTCATCGTCGCCACCAAAGGCGGCTGCGCCGGGCGGTGGAAGCCGGAATAATCGGTCGCGATCGTCACCCCCTCCGGCGTTTCGATGAGGAAGGTGGAGTGCCCGAGAAAGGTGATTGCGACCGTTTGGTCGCGCATGGCCGCCGGCTGCAGTGGCGGTGCGAAGGGACCGGCGCTCGCCAGGCGGACGAAACCGGCATCCGGCAGGGTTTGCGCGATGGCCTGGCACTGGCTGACGGCCGGCCGCTGCGGCGCTTGCGCCCGGGCAATCGGGGACAGCGCGAAAACCGCGACAGACGTCAAGAAACAGCAGGCGAAAGCGGCAGATCGCAGCATGGGACACCCTGACCCCGGTTCGGCGCGTGTTCGGCGGTCGGCTCAGGATATGCGCAGGCAGGGTGGGGTAAAGGGGCGCCGCGTCACAATCGCGTCATTGCAGGGGCGTGTGGTCAGAGCTTGGCGGCGCGCAGCACCTGATTGATCCGCTCTTCCCAGCCTTCGCCGGTTGCCCGGAATTTGGCCACAACATCACCGTCGAGATCGACGCGTTCCCTGGACGCCTCCGGCTCCGCCTCGGCCCGCCGGATGCTCTCGGCGAGATCGGGGAAGACCTCGGCGAAGGGGCGACCGGTTGCGATCTGCTCGTCCGTGAGTTCCGGATGATCGGGATCGGCGAGGATTTCCGCCTGGAGGTCGGCCTCTTCCTCGTCTGTCATGTCTCTATAGGCAGGTTTAGCCGTTGCCATAAGCACGTCTCTCCTTCTGGCTTGCCCGACGCATAGAAAGGACCGACAAGCCCTCCCGACCGAGCGGAATGAAGATCACGGAGACAAGATTGGGACCGAGCGGTCCGATCGCAATCTTTCGGCCGCGTTTCGCCTCGAAGACCTGCGCTGCCGCGAAGAACGACAGCTCGACGACGGCGAAATCATAACCGTGCTTCCGGATATTGCTCTGCCGTTTGATCTCGTCGAACACGATCCGCATGGATATCGTAACACACTCCGCCAGCCCGCCAAGCGTTCTCGATGGAGACCAGAAAACGCGCCGGAGCGGATGATGTCAATATGATGCGTGCCTAATGTATCACGACTGACCGATCCGCACCCTCACGCCCAGAACGACGGCACGGTCTCCGAAAGGCGCGGGCCGATGCGCAAGGGGGCGATGGCTTCGGCAAGGCCGGTGCGGTCGGAGATCTCCACGCCGACGCCGCAGAGGGTGGCGGGGCCGGAGGCCGCTTCGAAGCGGCCCTTGGGCATCTTGGAAATGAAGCGGTTGAGCGGCTCTTCCTTTTCCATGCCGAGCGACGAATCGTAGTCGCCGCACATGCCAGCGTCGGACAGATAGGCGGTGCCGCCGTTGAGGATCTGGTGGTCGGCGGTGGGAACATGGGTGTGGGTGCCGACGACGAAGCTGGCACGGCCATCGACGAAATGGCCGAAGCACTGCTTTTCGCTGGTCGCCTCGGCATGGAAATCGAACACGATCGCATCCGCCTGCTCTTTCAGCGGACAGGCGGCGAGAATGGCCTCGGCCGACTTGAAGGGGTCGTCGAGCTCGGGATGCATGAACACGCGGCCCATGATGTTGGCGACGAGGACGCGCGCGCCGTTGCGGGCGAAATAGAGGCCGGAACCGCGGCCGGGCGTGCCGGCGGGATAGTTGGCCGGCCGCAGGAACTGGTCGTGCCGCTGGCAGAAGGTCACCGCCTCCTTCTGGTCCCAGACATGGTTGCCGGTGGTGACGACATCGGCGCCGGCATTGATCGTTTCCAGAAAGATATCTTCGGTGATGCCGAAGCCGCCGGCCGCGTTCTCGCCATTGACGATGACGAAGTCGAGTTTGAGGTCGGAGACGAGGCCCGGAAGCTTCTCCCAGACGGCCGTCCGGCCCGTCTTGCCCACCATGTCGCCGAGGAACAGAAGTCTCATGTCAGATCGATCTCGCTTACAGAGCGCCGCGCATCTCGATCAGGCCTTCCTCTGTCAGAATGGCATCGAGCGGGATGTCGTGCGGCTCAAAAGGCACTGATGCCACTTCCTGGCAGGCGAATGCAATCCCGATCAAGCGCGGTCGCGTTCCCAGCGCGTCGAGGCGGGCGATCGCGCGGTCGTAGTGACCGGCGCCATAACCGATCCGGTGGCCGCCGCGATCGAACGCCGAGAGCGGCACCAGCATGACTTCCGGATCGACCACCGGCGCGGTCTCGCCCGGCCCCGCAGTGCCGAAGCCGGTCTTCACGATCGGCGCGCCGACCGGGTAATCGCGGAAAACGATGGTTTCGCGATCAAGGACGACGGGCAGGCAAAGGCCGGCACCCTGGCGACGGAGTTCTTCCATCAGCGGGCGGATATCGGGTTCGGAGCGGATCGGCCAGAAGCCGGAGACCAGAGCGCCATCGATCTCGAAGGCGTCGCGAAACGCCGGCGCGGAGACATGGTCGAGCATGGCGGCGGCACCGGCCGCACGCACATCCGGGGACAGGGCGTCTCGCAGCGCCAGCCGCTCGGCGCGCAGCAGCGCCTTCCGTTCTCGCAAAGTCAGCGTCATGGTCCACTCCTCATCTCCACGCGGTTTGAACCCTGCGGAGGCGGAGATCAAGCCGGGGAAACCTGGGGGATGTCAGGGCGAGGAGACGCAGGACTGCGTGCAAGGCGGTGGCCCCTTGCCGGTTCGGCAGTCACGGAAGAGAAAAGTGCGATCCACACGACCGATGGATGTTTACGATCCTGGGTGCCTACAAACGTAGGTGGGCGCCATATGCCCAGGCCCACGAGCCTGGACAGGGACAGCTCCCGTTGGATCGAGTATGGCCCCAGGGATTGTGGTTCCTGTCGTGAAGCGCAGACCGCAACCCGAATATAGAGTGCTTCGGTGCGGCATGCCAGAGGCGATTGCGAAATCGGCGTGGCAGGGGCGCTCTTGCGAAAAAAGACGCCTAGCGCGGATGCGCCGGGGGATGCGCCGTGGGATGGGCGGGCTGGGCCGGAGGCGTCGGGCGATTGACGATGCGGGCGGCCAGCCCCTGGATCTGGGTGGTGACTTCGGTCAGCGCAGACGCCAGCGCCTCCTCGGCATCGGCCTGCTCGGCGACGGCGGCATCGCGGGCCCGCTTCAGCCCGTCCACCTCGGTTTCCAGCGCCTTCAGCCGGCGATCCACCTCGGAGAGTTCGTCCGTCACCATGATGGCGGCCATCACCGTCAGGCGAAGATCGCCGATCTCGCCGAACTGGCCCTTGAGATGGCTGACATACTGGTCGAAGCGGGCGGCGAGATCGGTGAGATGATCCTCCTGCCCTTCCTCGCAGGCCATGCGATAGGCCTTGCCGTCGATCGTCACGGTGACTTGCGCCATTGGCTAACTCCCGGCCCGAGGCCCGTTGACGGAAGATATCGGGATCACCGGGCGCATCATCGGTCGAGAACCGCGCGGATGGTTTCCATCGCGGTCACGAGACGGCGGGAAACCTCGCGGTTGACCTCTTCGAGGCGGTTGGCGCGAAACTGCGACTGGTCGAGTTCCTGGGCGAGCCGCGCCCTGTCCGTGTTGACCCGGCGAACCTCGCCCTCGATCTCCACCCGGTCGCGTTCGCGGTCCAGCCGGCCGTCGATCGCGCTTTCCAGACCGGTCACAGCCCCCTTCAGCGCGTCGATTGCCGCCCTGACTGTCTTTCCTGCCGCCATCGTGTCTGCTTCCAATCCATGGCCGGGGCACCGAATCGGCAAGCTGCACCCTCGACAAAGCCAATCGCAGTATTAGACTCAATCCATCGGACGATACAACGCCGGCCTGTCAGCTTCAGGCTGGAAGCTGTGGATCAAGCACGATTTTTCGCGCTTCGACAGCGATGAGACGCCTGCCGTCTTTGTTGACTCCACCGGGCGAGGTGCTATGTCTCACCCGCTTCCGATGCGGTCTTTGGAGGATAGAGACCGTTCCCTGATCATCAAGCTTAAGCGGAACAGTCATGATCTCGAATGAACAACACGACCGGATGGCGAATGCGATCCGTTTTCTGGCCATGGATGCGGTGGAGAAGGCCAATTCCGGCCACCCCGGCCTTCCCATGGGAGCGGCGGATATCGCGACCGTTCTTTTCACCAAATACCTGAAGTTCGACCCCAAGAACCCCCATTGGCCTGACCGCGACCGTTTCGTCCTGTCGGCCGGCCATGGCTCGATGCTGCTCTATGCCCTGCTCTACCTCACCGGTTATCCGGATATGACCATCGAGGACATCAAGCAGTTCCGCCAGCTCGGCTCCAAGACCGCCGGCCATCCGGAATTCGGCCATGCCACGGGCATCGAGACGACGACCGGCCCGCTCGGCCAGGGCATTGCCAATGCCGTGGGCATGGCGATTGCCGAGCGTAAGCTCGAACAGGAATTCGGCTCGGACCTGCAGGACCACTACACTTACGCGCTGTGCGGCGACGGCTGCCTCATGGAAGGCATCAGCCACGAGGCGATCGCGCTCGCCGGGCACCTGAAGCTGAACAAGCTCGTGCTCTTCTGGGACAACAACTCGATCACCATCGACGGCGCCGTCTCGCTGTCGGACTCGACCGACCAGGTCGCCCGCTTCAAGGCGGTGCACTGGAACACGATCGAAGTCGACGGCCATGACCAGAAGGCCATCTCCGACGCCATCGAAGCCGCGCATACATCCGACCGCCCGACCTTCATCGCCTGCAAGACCGTCATCGGCTTCGGCGCACCGAACAAGGCCGGCACCCACAAGGTTCACGGCTCGCCGCTCGGTGCGGAAGAAATCGCCGCGACCCGCAAGGCGCTGAACTGGGAATCGGAAGCCTTCGACACGCCGGCCGACGTTCTCGATGCCTGGCGCAGTGCCGGCGAGCGTTCGGTCCAGGCCCGCAAGGCCTGGGAATCGCGCCTGTCGTCCACGGATGACGCCAAGAAGGCCGAGTTCACCCGCCGCTTCGCCGGCGCGCTGCCGGCCGGCTTCGACAAGGCCATCGACGACTACAAGAAGAAGCTCGCCGAAAAGCCCCCGACCATTGCGACCCGCAAGGCATCGGAAGATGCGCTGGAAGTCATCAACGGCTTCCTGCCGGAAACGCTGGGCGGCTCTGCCGACCTGACGCCGTCCAACAACACCAAGACCAGCCAGATGACGTCGATCACCCCGACGGATTTCGGCGGCCGCTACATGCACTGGGGCATCCGCGAACACGGCATGGCTGCGGCCATGAACGGCGTCGCGCTTCACGGCGGACTGATCCCCTACTCCGGCGGCTTCATGATCTTCTCGGACTACTGCCGTCCGTCGATCCGCCTGGCCGCGCTGATGGGCATCCGCGTCATCCACGTGCTGACGCATGACAGCATCGGCGTGGGCGAAGACGGCCCGACGCACGAGCCGGTCGAGCATATGGCAGCACTTCGGGCGATCCCGAACCTGTTGATGTTCCGCCCGGCCGACGCCGTGGAAACGGCGGAATGCTGGCAGCTGGCGCTGGAAGACGGCAAGCGGCCCTCGGGCCTGGCGCTGACCCGCCAGAACCTGGCGCCGGCCCGCACCACCTATTCGCAGGAAAACCTCTGCGCCAAGGGTGCCTACGAGCTGATCGCCGCCGATAACGCCAAGGTCTCGATCTTCGCCTCCGGCTCGGAAGTCGAGATCGCCGTCAAGGCGGCCGCCGACCTCAAGGCCAAGGGCATCGCCGCCCGCGTCGTATCCGTGCCGTGCTTCGAACTCTTCGAAGACCAGCCGGAAGACTACCAGGCGGCCGTGATCGGCACCGCGCCCGTCAAGATCGCGGCGGAAGCCGCCGTCCGCCAGGGCTGGGATCGCTTCATCGGCAATGACGGCGCCTTTGTCGGCATGCACTCCTTCGGTGCGTCCGGCCCTGCCAAGGATCTCTTCAAGCACTTCGGCATCACCTCGGACGCGATCGTCGCGGCTGCGGAAGCCAAGCTCGCCTAACCACCTCCCAGAAGGGGCATGCGCGCTCGCGCATGCCCGATGACGACGCATGAACCCGGGACGTTTCTTCAGACACGTCTTCGTACCTGACACGCCTTCTCACCCGACACGCCTTCTCAAAGGAGAGAGCCTTTATGACAGTGAAAGTCGCCATCAACGGCTTCGGCCGCATCGGCCGCAACGTGCTTCGCGCCATCGTCGAATCCGGCCGCACCGACATCGAAGTCGTTGCGATCAACGATCTCGGCCCGGTCGAAACCAACGCCCATCTGCTGCGCTACGACTCGATCCACGGCAAGTTCCCCGCGACCGTCGAAGTCCAGGGCGACTCGATCATCGTCAACGGCGGCAAGCCGATCAAGGTGACGGCCGTTCGCAACCCGGCCGAACTGCCGCACAAGGATCTCGGCGTCGACATCGCGCTCGAGTGCACCGGCATCTTCACCGCCCGCGACAAGGCCGCCGCCCACCTGCAGGCCGGCGCCAAGAGCGTCATCATCTCGGCACCGGCCGACGGCGCCGACCTGACCGTCGTCTACGGCGTCAACCACGACCAGCTGACCAAGGAACACACGGTCATCTCCAACGCGTCGTGCACCACGAACTGCCTCGTGCCGGTGGTCAAGGTTCTCAACGACGTGATCGGCATCGATCACGGCTTCATGACCACGATCCACTCCTACACGGGCGACCAGCCGACGCTCGACACCATGCACAAGGACCTGTACCGCGCCCGCGCCGCAGCCCTGTCCATGATCCCGACCTCCACCGGTGCCGCCAAGGCCGTCGGCCTGGTGCTGCCGGAGCTGAAGGGCAAGCTGGACGGCACGTCGATCCGCGTTCCCACGCCGAACGTTTCGGTCGTGGACTTCAAGTTCGTCGCCAAGCGCGACACGAGCGTCGCCGAAATCAACGACGCCATCAAGGCGGCCTCGAACGGCAAGCTGAAGGGCATCCTCGGCTATACGGACGAGCCGCTGGTGTCCCGCGACTTCAACCATGACAGCCATTCCTCGATCTTCGCCATCGACCAGACCAAGGTTCTCGAAGGCAATTTCGTGCGCATCCTGTCCTGGTACGACAATGAATGGGGCTTCTCCAACCGCATGTGCGACACGGCCGTCGCCATGGGCAAGCTGCTCTGAGACGATCGAAAGCCCCGGGCGCCTCAGGCGGCCCGGGGTTTTTTTCATCTGCGGCACGTCGTCGCCCGCGCACCCCCGTGCACCCCGTCAACGCCGCCCTGACCTCCCGGTCCGGCGCGCCGACCGCCTGCAACGCCTCGGCACAGGAAGGCTAGGATCTCCCGATGTTTCGCCCGCTGCAGCCAACCACCGTGCGCTGGCGTCCGCTTGAGGGCGAGGGTCTGGAGCATCTGACGGTGATGCCGCGAAACGGACCGCAACCCGGCATCCGGATCACCTCCGTCGTCATCGGCGCACGCGCCGGCATCCCCTACGGCGTCCGTTATACGATCGATTGCGACCCGCACTGGACGACGACGGCGTTGACGCTTTCGACCACCACCGGCCTCCACCTCTCGCTCGTCTCGGATGGCCTCGGCCACTGGCAGGACGGCGACGGACAGGCCCTGCCGGCATTCGACGGCTGCATCGACGTCGATCTCGCCGGAACGCCCTTCACCAACACGCTGCCGATCCGAAGGCTCTCCCTGCGCCCCGAGGACGGCACCCGCAGCCTCGATATGCTCTACATCCCCTTCGACACCTTCGAGCCCCTGCGCGACGGCCAGCACTACACCTGCCTGACGCAGGACCGGCTCTATCGCTACGAGGCTGCCGACCGCAGCTTCACGGCCGAGCTGCCGCTCGATGCGGATGGCCTCGTGCTGGACTATCCCACGCTTTTCATTCGAACCTGACCCGATCAGACGCAACTGGAGACGACCCCATGACCTTCAAGACCCTCGATGACCTGACCGACATCGCCGGCAAGCGCGTGCTCGTGCGCGTCGATCTGAACGTGCCGACCAAGGACGGCAAGGTGACCGATGCGACCCGCATCGAGCGCGTCGTGCCGACGATCCGCGAACTCTCCGAAAAGGGCGCCAAGGTCATCCTGCTCGCCCATTTCGGCCGTCCCAAGGGCGAACCGGTCGCCGACATGTCGCTGGAGCCGATCGCCGCCGCCGTCGAGGACATCATCGACCAGCGCGTTCATTTCGCTGCCGACAGCATCGGCGAAACGGCGGCAAGCGCCGTTGCCGGCCTCGAGAACGGCGACATCCTGCTGCTCGAAAACACCCGCTTCCACAAGGGCGAGGAAAAGAACGACGCCGCATTCACCAAGGCGCTGGCCGCCAACGGCGACATCTATGTCAACGACGCCTTCTCCGCCGCGCACCGCGCCCATTCCTCGACGGAAGGTCTCGCGCACCTGCTGCCGGCCTACGCCGGCCGGACCATGCAGGCCGAGCTCGAAGCGCTGGAAGCCGGCCTCGGCAATCCCAAGCGTCCCGTCGTCGCCATCGTCGGCGGCGCCAAGGTGTCCACGAAGATCGATCTGCTCACCAACCTCGTGAAGAAGGTGGACGCGCTGGTCATCGGTGGCGGCATGGCCAACACCTTCCTCGCCGCCCAGGGCATCGATGTCGGCAAGTCGCTCTGCGAGCATGATCTGGCGGACACCGCGCGCAGCATCCTTGCCGAAGCGGAAACATCGGGCTGCGCCATCGTGCTGCCGGTGGACGGCGTGATCGCGCGCGAATTCAAGGCCGGGGCCGCCAACGAGGTGGTCGACATCAAGGCGATTCCCGCCGACGCCATGGTTCTCGATGTCGGTGCGAAGTCGATCGCAGCCGTCAACGACTGGGTCAGCAAGGCGGAGACGCTCGTCTGGAACGGCCCGCTCGGCGCCTTCGAGATCGCCCCCTTCGACAAGGCGACGGTGGCCGTCGCCAAGCATGCGGCCTCGCGCACGAAGAGCGGCGCGCTCGTCTCGGTCGCCGGCGGCGGCGATACGGTTTCGGCCATGAACCATGCCGGCGTTGCCGACGACCTGACCTATGTCTCCACCGCCGGCGGCGCCTTCCTCGAATGGATGGAGGGCAAGCCGCTGCCCGGCGTCGATGTCCTCCACCAGCAGAAGTAACCGAACCCGACGCCTGCAGGAGACGCGTGACATTCATGCGTCTCCTGCGTGCAGACGTTCCAAAGCGCTTGCACTCGATTTGGCACAGACGATTTGCGAAACCGCAAGTAATTCAACCGATTAAATTATTTTCAATCGGTTTAAATATTTTAATTTATTTTGCATCCCTTTCGACATCTGCTATTCCGGGAAGCAGATAAGCCAAGCCGGAGAGATGGATCATGACCGAGAGACTGGAAGATATTGCCGCAGCGATGATGGCAAAGGGACAGGGTCTCCTGGCTGCCGACGAATCCACCGCGACCATCGGCAAGCGCTTCGACACGATCGGCCTTGCTTCCAGCGAGACCTCGCGCCGCGATTATCGCGAGATGCTGTTTCGCGCCGACGAGGCCATGAAAGCCCACATTTCCGGCGTCATCCTCTATGAGGAAACCCTGTTCCAGAAGGCCGCCGACGGCACGCCCTTCGTCGATATCATCCGCGCCGCCGGCGCCGTTCCCGGCATCAAGGTCGATACCGGCGCCAAGCCGATGGCGAAGTTTCCGGGCGAAACCATCACCGAAGGCCTCGATGGCCTCGCCGACCGCCTGAAGACATATTACGAGGCCGGCGCCCGCTTCGCCAAGTGGCGCGGCGTCATCGCCGTCTCCGACACGCTGCCGACCTTCGGCTCGGTCAAGGCCAACGCCCAGGCGCTCGCCCGCTACGCCGCCCTCTGCCAGGACGCCGGCATCGTGCCGATCGTCGAGCCGGAAGTGCTGATGGACGGCGTCCCCGGCGACCACACGATCGAGCGTTCGGCCGAAGTGACCGAGGAAACGCTGCGCATCGTCTTTGCCGAACTGGCCGACGCTCGCGTCTCGCTCGAAGGCATGATCCTGAAGCCGAGCATGGTCATCGACGGCAAGAAGGCCCGCAAGGCGAGCGTCGAACAGGTGGCCGAGCGCACGGTCGCCGTGCTCAAGCGCACCGTCCCCTCCGCCGTCCCCGGCATCGCCTTCCTCTCCGGCGGCCAGTCCACGGAAGAAGCGACCGCCCACCTCTCCGCCATGATCGCCGGCTACGACCTGCCCTGGGGCATGACCTTCTCCTACGGCCGCGCGCTGCAGACCGAAGCGCTGAATGCCTGGCAGGGCAAGGCCGAGAACGTCGCGGCCGGCCAGCGTGCCTTCACCCACCGCGCTCGCATGTGCGGCCTGGCGGCCCTCGGCGGCTGGAAAAAGGATCTCGAAAAAGCGGCCTGATCGCCGCCTGGTTCGACCATTTCTGCACGGTTTCCTTCGGGACGCCGGCACACACCTTCTGGGAGGGAGGGGACCTGGCCGCCATGTGCGGCCGGGTTTTTTTGTGCTTATGGCGGCATCGGAGCGCAGACGATGATGCCGCGCCCGGAATTGTCACGGTCACAAGTCTGCCGTTTCGCAGACGCCCTCTTCGACGCTAGATATGTCCCGTGAGCAGGGGTTCACAGCAAAGTTTCCAGAACTTTGTTTTCGTTAGCTTCAACGAACCGGGAAGCCTTCGCCATGGCCCAGTACCATTTCATCACCGTCGACGTGTTCACGCGCACGCGCTTCACCGGCAATCAACTGGCTGTCTTCCCAGACGCGCGCGGGCTCGACAGCGAGACCATGCAGGCGATCGCCCGCGAGTTCAAATATTCCGAGATCACCTTCGTGCTGCCGCCGGCCGACCCCGCCAACACGGCGGAGGTCCGCATCTTCACCCCCAATGCCGAGCTTCCCTTCGCCGGCCATCCGAATGTCGGCACCGGCTTCGTCCTGGCACGAGAGAACGGCGTCTTCGGCCGCAAACCGGGCGACAGTCTTCGTTTCGAGGAAAAGGCCGGCCTCGTCGAGGTGGCCGTGCACCGCGATGCCACTGGCGCCGTCTCCGGCACCGCCATCATCGCACCGGAGCCTCTGTCGGTCGCAGACAGCGTGCCCGCCGAACGGCTGGCGTCGATCGTCGGCCTGCCGCCGGAAGGCGTCGCGACGCAGAACCACGCGCCTCTCCTCCTGTCCGTCGGCGTGCCTTTCGTCGTCGCCGAGATCCGCGATATCGAGACCCTGGCGACGGCCAGGCCGGATACGGCGCGCTTCGCAGAGGCCGCACAGCACTATGCGAGCCTTGCCGGCCGGCTGTCGGTGTTCCTCTATGTCCGGCCCGCCGCGACGCCGTGGCAGTTGCGCGCCCGGATGTTCGCGCCGCTCGGCGAGATCCCCGAGGACCCGGCGACGGGCAGCGCCTCGGCGGCGCTCGCCGCCTATCTCGTCTCGCGCGAGACCGACCCCGCCGAGACCACGGAGATGACGATCGACCAGGGCGTGGACATGGGGCGCCCGAGCCATATCCGCCTGCGGGTGACCGCGGCGGACGCCGGGCCGTCCCGCGTGCATGTCATCGGCGACTGCGTCGAGGTGATGCGCGGCGTGCTCACCGTGTGAGCCTCCTGCGCAACGCACCACAGGACGGGCGTCAGGGCCTGATCAGCACCATCAGCATCATCATGGCGATGGCGGCGACCGCGACCTTCCAGAAATCGCGGCGATAGCGAAGCCCCGGCCATCCCAGCGGCTTCACCAGCTGGACCATCATCACGGCAAGAAGCAGGAGGGAGAGCGCTTTCGACATCGCCGCGACCTTAGAGGAAATTACGCGGCCATGCGACGCGCTTTCGTCTGGGCCTCGGGTTTCGTGGCCGGAGGCTTGTGACTTGAGACCAAAGGGTTGGAGACCCGTCCTGCCCGGAGCACGGCGCGTCGCGGATGGCATGGCGGGACCGGGCTTGAACATCGTAGGCAGATTGATGCGCAAACCGATTCCGGTTTCGGGAAAATTGCAGTAGGTTCGCGCGCACGTCCGGAACAAGCGGAGTCTCATGACCAGAAACCTCCTCCCCGTCGCGGCCCTTCTCCTTGGAACGCTTTTCCTGTTTCTCGGCAACGGCCTTCACAGCTTGCTCCTGCCGATGCGCGGCACCACGGAGGGCTATTCGGCCACGCTGCTCGGCCTGCTCGGCACGTCCTGGGCGAGCGGCTTCGTGCTCGGCTGCCTGACGGCGCCCGCCATCGTGCGGCGCGCCGGGCACATCCGGGCCTTCAGCATCTTCGCCGCCATCCTCGCCATCGTCGCGCTGATGACCGGCATCCATGTCGATCCCATCTGGTGGGTGGTGCTGCGCGCCTTCACCGGCTTCTGCACCGCCGGCACCTCGATGATCATCGAGAGCTGGCTGAACGAGCGCGCCACCAACGAGAGCCGCGGCGCGATCTTCTCGCTCTATATCGCCATCACCCTGTTCGGCGTGGTCGCCGGCCAGATGATCGTGCCCTTCGGCGACACCAATACCACCGTGCTCTTCATGGTCTGCGGCATCGTCTATTGCGTGGCCATGCTGCCCACCCTGATGTCGACCGCCGTGTCGCCCCAGCCGCTGAAGCAGGTGCGCCTCGACCTTGCCGGACTCTACCGCAATTCGCCGGTGTCCTTTCTCGGCATCCTGATGATCGGCATCGCCAATGGCGCCTATGGCACGCTTGCCGCCGTGTTCGGCCGGCAGGCGGGCCTGCCGGATGCGGATGTGGCTGTGATGGTCAGCACCGTCATCTTCCTCGGCGCCGTCATGCAGTTTCCGGCCGGGCGCCTGTCCGACCGCATGGACCGCCGCTACGTGCTCGCCGGCATTTCCGCCGTCGCCGCACTGGCGGGGCTCCTGATCTTCCTGTTCGAGCCGGCCGGCAAGGTGTCGCTGCTCATCATGGTCGGGCTCTATGGCGCCATGTCGAACGCGCTCTACCCGATCGCCGTCTCCCACGCGAACGACTTCGCCGCACCGGAGGATTTCGTGAAGGTCTCGGGCGGCCTGCTGCTGCTCTACGGCATCGGCACGATCATCGGCCCGACGGTCGGCGGCCCCGTGATGACGACGATGGGGCCCTATGCGCTGTTCATGATCACCGCCTGCGCCCACGTCATCGTTGCGGGCTATGCCCTCTTCCGCAGCCGCATGCGGGCGGCCGTGCCGGTCTCGGAGCGGGACCCCTTCCCCGCGACCATGTCGAACGGTCCGCTGATGGCCACGCCCGAAAGCCTGCAGATGTCGCCCCGCGCCTCACAGGCCGCAACGGCCGATCCTGCCGCGGATCCAGCCCCGGACCTGGTGGCGGAAACGACCGCAGACGACTTCAACGGGGACGCGCAGCGCGACCCCTGAGGCGGGTCGGCGACCGGCGACTCAGGCGCCGCCTGCTCGGTTCGGCCTTCTCTGTGCGCAAGGATGAACGAAGCCCTAACAGGATGACGATTGCGGCAGATCGGCATGGGAACAATAGCCGATTAACCGTCCGTTAAGCATTTCGGTTTATACATCATGGCATCCAGTTCGCTCTGGACTCAGACGTTTCAGCCTCGGCGAATGGTCTGATTTTCTCCCTGTTTTACCTTGAGAGCCGCTTTCCGCGGCTCTTTTTTTTGCCTTAATTCTGCCGCCACCAGAGCGCATTCATCAAAGTGTGGATGTTAACCCTTTCTTAAGAATAGACTTGCGTGTTTTACGCTATGAGATCATTCTTGGTCTCGAGAAGAGCGGCGTTAGAAACTTTTTATCGATCCGCCCGTTACCTGACTGAGTGAATGCGTCCAACCAGGGAATAAACCATGTCCGAACGCGGATTGAACACCGTCAGTTTTGCAGGCCACGCCGCAGCATCGGCACAGTTCAAGGCGCTCTACGCTGAGGGCATGGGACTGGTCGAGGAAACGGCGAGCTACCTCGACGGTCATGGCCGCGCGGCCTCGAAGGTTCTTCCGCGCATGGCATCCGTTCTCTACGCGGCCGAATCCATGCGTTTGACCACCCGCCTGATGCAGATGGCCTCTTGGCTCCTGCTGCAGCGCGCGGTCAACAATGGCGAAATGACGCGCGATCAGGTTCTGTCGGAAAAGAACAAGGTCCGTCTCGACAGCTTCAATGTGGATCGCACGGCGCCCGGCTGGTCCGACCTTCCGGAAGGCTTCCGCGACCTGATCGACCGTTCGCTCCGCCTCCAGAACCGCGTTGCCCTGCTCGACCGCGAAATCTACCGCCCCCAGGAAGCCGGCAGCTTCGTGCCCGACAACCAGAACGGCGTGAAAGCCCAGCTGAACCTGCTGCAGACGGCCTTCGGCGCGAACTGAGGCCTTCATATCGACAGCGTCATGAAACGAGCCCGGCATGCCGGGCTTTTTCGTGTCTGGTCGTTGGCTTCATCGGTTCGGCGTCGAGCCCGTGTCCGCACCTCATCCGCCTGCCGGCACCTTCTCCCCGCTCAGCGGGGCGAAGGGAGGTGTGGCGCAGGTGCCGTACGACAGTGAAATCTTTTACCAGCAGCATCTGTTGCCATGAGACCGGTGTGGCGTTCGGCGTACGCCCTTCTCCCCCGCGCGCCGGAGAAAGTGCCGGCAGGCGGATGAGGGGCAGCCACGCGCACAGCCCAAAGCGATCTGCACCCGTCTTGCAAAACGCAAAAAAGCCCGGCGAACCGGGCTCTTGCAATACAGTCCTGCAGCCCGCGCGAGAGCGCGGCGCCGAAGCGGGTCTTACAGGCCGAGGCCTTCGAAACGCTTCTTGAACTTGGAAACGCGGCCGCCGCGGTCCATGAGCTGCTGGTTGCCGCCGGTCCAGGCCGGGTGCGACTTGGGGTCGATTTCAAGGTTCATGGTCTGGCCTTCGGAGCCCCAGGTCGAGCGGGTCTCGTACTCGGTGCCGTCGGTCATGACCACCTTGATCATGTGGTAAGCGGGATGGATATCAGCCTTCATAACACTCTTCCTGCAGTTCCCGGGTCCATTTGTCGCAGCCACTTGCGGCTACCGGACCGAACACGATAATGAAGCCGCAGACCGCGTTTCGGCCAACGTCTTTTCAATTGGATGCGGTGCCTATACAGGAAGGCCTCGGAGATAACAAGGGCCGACAACAGGCCCGGCCGATGATCTCATGGCCAGACATGATGGCCAGACATCATGGCCAGACATGATCCGACCGGGATATGATCTGACGGCAAGACAGGCGACGCGTATCGTCCGGGGACCGGACGAGTGGAGGACAGTGTGGCGATCGAGAATGACAAGGCGGCAGGACGCACGCGAAACGTCCGCCCGCTGGCCGGGCTGCTCCCCTATGTGAAGCGTTATCGGGGGCTGGTGACCGGTGCGGCCGTCTGCCTCGTCGCAGCGGCGCTGACCACCCTCACGCTGCCGCTCGCGGTGCGCCGCATGATCGACCACGGATTTTCCAATTCCGACCGCGCTTTCATCAACACCTATTTCGCCATGCTGATGGTGCTGGCGATCGTTCTGGCTCTTGCGAGCGCCGGCCGGTACTTCTTCGTCATCACGCTCGGCGAACGCGTGGTGGCCGATATCCGGCGCGAGGTCTTCGACCATATCACGCGGCTGTCCCCTGCCTTCTTCGATGTCAATCAATCCGGCGAGATCGTCTCGCGGCTGACGGCGGATACGACGCAGATCAAATCCGCCGTCGGCGCCACGGCCTCCGTCGCGCTGCGCAACATCATTCTCTGTCTCGGCGCCATCGCCATGATGGTCTATACCAGCCCCAAGCTGTCGAGCCTCGTGCTGATGGCGATCCCCGTCATCGTCTTTCCGCTCGTCGCCTTCGGCCGCAATGTCCGCCGCCGCTCGCGCGAGGCGCAGGACCGGCTGGCCGGCGCATCGGCCTATGCCAGCGAGGCGATCGGCGCGATCCGCACCGTCCAGGCCTTCAATGGCGAGGCGACCGCGATGGCGCGCTATGGCCGTACGGTGGAAGACGCCTATCTGGCCGCCCGCGGCGCGATCACCGCACGCTCGGCGCTGACGGCTTTCGCCATCACCATGATCTTCGGCAGCGTCGTCGCCGTGCTCTGGTTCGGCGCGCAGGACGTGCTGGCCGGCACCATCTCGCCCGGCACGCTCGGCCAGTTCCTGCTCTACTCGGTCTTTGCGGCGGGCAGCCTCGGCGCGCTGTCGGAGGTCTGGGGCGAGCTGTCGCAGGCCGCGGGCGCCGCCGAGCGATTGCGCGAGCTGCTGCAGGAACGGCCCGACATCGCCGAACCCCTGCACGCCAAGCCGCTGCCGCAGCCGGCCGCCGGCCGTGTGGCCTTCGACGGCGTCCATTTTTCCTATCCGACGCGCCCGCAGGAGCGCAGTCTGAAGGGCCTGACGCTTGAGGTGGAGCCCGGCCAGACGGTCGCCATCGTCGGCCCGTCCGGCGCGGGCAAGAGCACGCTGTTCTCGCTGCTGTTGCGGTTCTACGATCCCGTCAGCGGGGCGATCCGCCTCGACGGCGTCGATATCCGTGCGCTCTCGCCCCGCGACCTGCGCGCCCGGCTGGCGATCGTCCCCCAGGACGTCACCATCTTCGCCGCCACCATCCACGAGAACATCGCCTTCGGCACGCCGGGCGCGACGCGAGACGCAGTGGAGGCGGCGGCTCTGGCGGCGCAGGCCGACGGCTTCATCCGCGCGATGCCGGAAGCCTACGACACCCCGGTCGGCGAGCGCGGCATCACGTTGTCGGGCGGCCAGCGCCAGCGCATCGCCATCGCCCGCGCCATCCTGAAGAACGCGCCGGTGCTGCTGCTCGACGAGGCGACCTCCGCACTGGACGCCGAAAGCGAAACGCTGGTGCAGACCGCGCTCGACGGGCTGATGCGCAGCCGCACGACGCTCGTCATCGCGCACAGGCTGGCAACCGTGCTGAAGGCGGACCGGATCCTCGTCATGGACCAGGGCCGCATCGTCGAAGACGGCACCCATGCCTCGCTGGTGCGCCAGGGCGGGCTCTATGCCCGGCTGGCAAGGCTCCAGTTCGATCACGGGTCGCAGGCGCTGAACGTCGCCAATCTCTGACGCCTCTGGGCGGTTTTCCACCCACATCCGGGGCCGACGGGTGGAAGACCACCCATCACGGCGCGTTCGCACGGTAAAAGCGGCGCTCCGGCGGGCGCCGGCGATTGTCTGTTTCGATCCCGGGATGTCACTCTCCCGTTCGGCCGGCGCTTCGGAGGTTGCGCTGCCCGAAATCTCAGACAGTAACGGGAGGAACGCGATGTCTGTCTTCAAATCCCTTTTGACCGGAGCGCTGCCGGCTTTGGCGCTGGCGCTGGCGGTCGGCACCCATGGCGCGCAGGCGCAGGAATTTCCGGATCGCACCCTGACGATGGTCGTGCCCTTTGCCGCGGGCGGCTCGACCGACGTGGTGGCGCGCATCGTCGCCCAGAAGATGTCGGACGATCTCGGCCAGCAGGTCATCGTCCAGAACGTCGCCGGTGCCGGCGGCAATCTGGGCGCGAGCAATGTCGCGCGCGCCGATCCGGATGGCTACACGATACTGATGGGCACGGTCGCGACGCACGCGCTGAACCCGCTGATTCTGAAGACCAAGCCCTACGATCCCGAAACCGACTTCGCGCCCATCTCGCTTCTGGTGCTGGTGCCGAACGTCCTCGTCGTCAATCCGGAACTGCCGGCAAAGACCGTGGCCGAGCTGATCGCCCTTCTGAAGGCCGATCCGGAGAAATATGCCTATGCCTCCTCGGGCAACGGCACGCCGCTGCATCTCTCGGGCGAGCTTTTCAAGAAGATGGCCGGCGTCAGCATGCAGCACATTCCCTACAAGGGCTCCGGGCCGGCGCTGAACGACGTCATCGGCAACCAGGTGCCGATCATGTTCGACAACCTGCCCTCCTCCTCCGGCCACATCAAGGCCGGCACACTGCGGGCACTGGGCGTGACCACGGCCGAGCGTGCGGCCTCCTTCCCCGATGTGCCGACGATCGCCGAAACCGTTCCGGGATACGAGACCTATACCTGGAACGCGCTGTTTGCCCCGGCCGGCACGCCCGAACCCATCATCGCCCGGCTGAACGCGGCCGCGAAGAAGGCCATGGCCGATCCCGCCGTCGTCGCCCGCATGAAGGACTTCAGCGCCACCATCGTCGCCTCGACGCCGGACGAGCTGAAGGCGCATGTGAAGGCCGAGATCGTCAAATGGACGCCGGTGGTGAAAGACGCGAACGTGACGCTGGATTGAGGAGAGAGAGGTTGGATGGGGCTCGCCCCTCATCCGCCTGCCGGCACCTTCTCCCCGCCTGCGGGGAGAAGGACTTGAGGCACAGCTTTCGCGCCACATTGAACGGCCGAGCGGGCCACGTCCCCTCGCCCCGCAGGCGAGAAGAGGGTTAGGGTGAGGGGGTAGCCCCAAGGCCGCAACCGGACGACCACACACACTGCCCGCCCTACTTCTCCGTCAGCTTCAACTCGATACGCCGGTTCTGGTCGCGGGCTTCCTTGGTGTCGCCCTCGGCGATCGGCTGGAACTCGCCGAAGCCGGCGGCGACCAGGCGGCCGGGGGGAACGCCCTTCGAGATGAGGAATTTGACCACCGAGGTGGCGCGGGCGGAGGAAAGCTCCCAGTTGTCGACATAACGGCCCGAGCCCGACAACGGCACATTGTCCGTATGTCCGTCGACGCGCAGCACCCAGTTGATTTCGGCCGGAATCTCCTTGGCGAGATCGAGCAGCGCCATGGCGAGCTTCGCCATTTCCTCCTGCCCCGCCGGATTGAGCTCGTTGCCGCCCGAGGGGAAGAGCACTTCCGACTGGAAGACGAAACGGTCGCCGACGATGCGGATGTTTTCGCGATCCGACAGGATCTCGCGCAGCCGGCCGAAGAAATCCGACCGGTAACGGTTCAGCTCCTGCACGCGCTGCGCCAGCGCCACGTTGAGGCGGCGGCCGAGATCGGCGATCTTCGTCTGGGAGGTCGCGTCGCGGGCCTCGGAGGCTTGAAGCGCGCTTTCGATGGCGGCGATCTGGTTGCGCAGGGCCGCGATCTGCTGGTTGAGCAGGTCGATCTGGCTCATGGCCCGGCCGCTCGCCTGCTGCTCGGCCTCCAGCCGTCCCGTGAGGTCGCCGATGCGCTGGTCGGAAGCCGCCGAGCTGCCGCTGCCCTGATCGAGCAGGGACTGCAGCCGCGAGCGCTCGCCTTCCGACGTCGCAAGCGAGGCCTGCAGATTGGCGAGCGAATCCTCCAGATCCTGCTTGCCGCTCTTCTCCAGCGCCAGAAGCTGGGTCAGCTCGTTGATCTGGCTGTTCAGCCGCGTCAGCACCTCGTCCTTGCCGCTGATTTCGCGGCTGAGGAGGAACTGCGCGAGCACGAAGACCGAGAGCAGGAACATGATGGCGAGGAGCAGCGTCGACAGCGCATCGACGAAGCCCGGCCAGTAATCCACGGTGCGCTGGTGGCGACCCCTGCGTCCGAGCGCCATCTCAATCCTGTCCCGTCTCTTCGCTCGCGCGGCGCGGCGTCGGCAGGGTCTTCCGGTCATTGTCGGAAAGCCGTGCGGCCAGCTTGTCGAGCGTGCGGCGCATGGAGCGCGCTTCCTCCTGCTGGGCCTCGATCCAGTCGCGCAGCATCTGCTGCTCGCCGCGCATGTTCTTGACCAGTCCCTGAATGCCTTCGGCAAGGCTCGCCATGGCCGCAGTCGTCCGCTGGCTGGTGCCGCCTTCCTGCGCCATGCGGCTCAGTTCCTCGGCCAGAAGCCGCAGGTCTTCCGGACGGTTGCCGGTGCCGGCCTCGGAGCGCACGTTCACGTCGGAGCTGACATCGGTGACGGAGGAGAGCCAGTTTTCGAGCTCGGTATAGAAGCGGCTCTGCGCTCGTCCGGCCTGCAGATCGAGGAAGCCGAGCACGAGCGAACTCGAAAGGCCGAAAAGCGAGGTGGAGAACGCCGTGCCCATGCCGGTCAAAGGCGCGGACAGGCCGGTCTTCAGGGCCGAGAGCACGTCGTCCGTGCTGCCGCTGCCCGCATCCAGCGACTGGATGACGGTGTTGATCGAGCCGATGGTGCCGAGCAGGCCCCAGAAGGTGCCGAGCAGGCCGAGAAAGACCAGCAGCCCGATGAGATAGCGCGACGTATCGCGCGATTCGTCCAGCCGGGTCGCGATGCTGTCGAGGATGGACCGGAGCGCCGCGGTGGAGATCGCCATCGAATGGCGCTTGCCGATCAGCGCGCGCATGGGCGCGAGCAGCACCGGATCGCGGCCGACCTTGTCGGCACTGCCCGCGGCACGGAAGCTGTTGAACCAGCGCACCTCGGGCCGGAGCGCAAGCACATGAGTGAAGACGAGGAGGATGCCGATCAGCAACACGCCGAGAATGAGCCCATTGAGGCCCGGATTGCTCAGAAAGGCCGTCTGCGCCTGCCGGAACAGGATGGCCCCGACGAAGCCGACGATGATGAGGAAGATGACCATGGTCCAGAAGAACACCATGGGGCTCGTCAGCTTGTTCGGATTGTAGTCCTCGCCCTGCTCCGCATCCCAACCAGACAATGTCAGTTTCGCCATGCCGCTTCTCTCGATTCCCAGCCGGCCGCCCGGTCATCGATCGGCCGGGTCCGCCATATGGCGCAGACCCTACTTCATAATGCTTAAAACCGGAACGGTTCGTCCGCATATTCTGCACGGGCGGAAAGACCCGTGCGGAACGTCCCCGACCGGCCCGGCACAATCAGGATCGGGCGCTTTCGCGCGGCCAGGATCGGGCGCTTTCGCGCGGACGATCGAGCGTTCTGCCCGGCCTTATTTTCCGGGCATCGGACGGTGCAGAACCTCATGCAGCGCCTTGCGGATATATTCGTTGCCGGCGACGATCGAGCCGTCTTCCATCGGCTTGTTGCCGCCGTCGATATCGGCGATCCAGCCACCGGCCTCGCGCACCATCAGCATGCCCGCGGCCAGATCCCACGGCATCAGCCCGCGTTCCCAATAGCCATCGAACCGGCCGGCCGCGACATAGGCGAGCGCGAGCGACGGCGTGCCGAGACTGCGGACGCCGGCGACTTCGCCCATCACATGGCGCAACTCGATCAGGTAATTGCCGTGGTGGCCGCGGCCGAGAAAGGGCGTGCCGGTGGAGATGACGGCATCCGCAAGGCTGCGGCGGGCGGCGACGCGCAGGCGGCGATCGTTGAGAAACGCCCCGCCGCCGCGCTCGGCGGTGTAGAGTTCGTCGGTCGCGGGATTGAGGATGACGGCCGTGACGATTTCGCCCTGACGTTCCAGCGCGACGGTGATGGCGAAATGCGGAATGCCGTGCAGGAAGTTGGTGGCGCCGTCGAGCGTATCGACGATCCAGCGATGCGCGCCGTCCGTACCCTCGACCTCGTCGCCGTCTTCGCCGAGATAGCCATAGGTCGGGCGGGCCTTCATCAGCTCTTCGCGGAGGATCTTTTCAGCCTTGCGATCGGCCTGCGACACGTAATCGCCCGGCCCCTTCATGGACACCTGCAGGTTCTGCACCTCGCCGAAATCGCGGGACAACGACTTGCCGGCCTTGAAGGCGGCCTGGACCATGACGTTGAGAAGGGCGGAACGGGCCATTTCGGGCTTCCTCTGAAAAAAGCGCCGGAAAGAGGACCGGCAGATCGCGGGGCTGTCACAGAACGGTCGGCGACGACGGCGCTTTTCAAGAGCGGACCGGGATCAAGCCGACAACGCGGCGGATCGTCCTGACGATCCACCGGGCGGCGCTTCAAGACCACAGATCCCCGCCGATTTCAAGTCCCTGCGCGGACACGGCGCGCCGGCAGCAGGCGCGGAGCCGACCGAGGGAACGATCGATGACGCCTCAGCCGCGCGCCGCGCGAAACCGGTTTGCCGCCTCGCGCGCCGCTTTCTGCTGGTCCTCGCCGATCCCGAGATAGAAATCCTCGAGGTCGTCGTCCTTCAGGCCGGCGCGACGCGACAGCACGTACCACTTGGCGGCTTCCACCGGATTGGGCCGGGTGCCGATGGCATTGATATAGAGATGCGCCAGCTTGTTTTGCGCCACGACATTGCCGGCACTGGCGGCGCGCAGCATCCAGCCGAAGCCCTGCTCGAGATTGCGGCCGCCGCCGATGCCGTCGATCAGCCAGATGCCGGCATCGAGCTGGGCCGTATCGACCCCGGACGCGGCCGCCCGCAGCAGCCATTCCCGCGCCCGCTCGCGCTTGTCGTCCGGGATGCCATCGACATTGAGATAGATCTGCGACAGCGCATATTGCGCATCCGCGATGCCCTGCTCGGCAGATTTCTCATAAAAGGGCAGTGCCGCCTTCAAGCCGGCCTGCCCCGGCTGGTCGGCCACGAGCAGCTGCGCGTAATTGAACTGCGCGGACGGATTTCCCCGCTCGGCAGCCTTCTTCATCAAGTCTTCGGAACGCGCCTTGTCGCGCGGCACATCCCGGCCCTCCATCAGGAGGATGGCGTATTTGAACATTGCCGTGGGATCGCCGGAGGCTGCAGCCTGCCCGTACCAGAAGGCGGCATCCTTGGGCTTGCGCGGAACGCCGAGGCCCTGCGAGAAGATTTCCGCCACCAGCGTCTGCGCCGCGGCATCGCCGAGCTGCGCCCGCGGCAGGGCAAGCTCCATGGCCGTGAGATAATACCCGCGCTGGAACGCGCCATAGGCATCGTCGGCCTTGCCCTCGAACGGCTTTTCGGCCGGCAGCGCCGGAAGCGCAGCCCCCATGCGCTCCAGCACGTTGACCCCGCCCGACGGCGCGATCCGGCCGTCCGCAGGCTTGGCCTCGCCGCCCGGCCGCCGCAGCGCCGGAACCTCGTTTTCGGGAAGGGCCGCACCATTGAACGGCGTGATGCGACCGCGCTTGGCCGTCACGCCCTGCTCCGCCGCATCCGGCGCGCCGGCGCTTTGGCCGTCCCCCGCGGGTGCCGCGTCGATCGGTGGCTCTGCCGGATCGATGGTGACCGTGTCAGGCTCGACGCCCGGAAGCGCCTCCTGCGCGCGCGCAGGCAGTCCCGCCAGACCTGCGACGAGCAGGGCCAGGGACAAAAGGCAGAGACGGGGCGAACGATCCAGCATGGCAGGTCTTAAGCGCCAAACCGTGGCGCTTTTTCGTCCAGCAGCGCATTCACCTCGGCAATGACGGCGGCGGCGCGCTCCGGCACCTCGAAAACGGCCCGATGCAGCGCCACGAATTCGGCACCGCTTTCCGCCACCACCAGCGCGGAGGCCGGATCGGCGCCGCCCATGACGATGCAGGGGATCTCGATCATCGAGGACCACCATTCGCCAAGCGCGACATTCTTGCCGTGCGCCTCGGGCTTGATGTCGCCATTCAGCTTGCCGAAGAAGATATAGTCGGGCTTGGCCTCGCCGATCTCCAGCGCATGATGCCGGTCGGCCGCATTGCCGCCGCCGACGATCAGCTTCGGCGAGAACTTTTCCATCGCCTCGCTCATGGCTTCGTGGTTGCCCTCGACATGCAGGCCATCGGCGCGCGCGCGCCCGGCAACCCTTGTATCGCCCGCAACGAGCGCCGCGGCGCCGGCCTCCTGGATGATCGGCACCAGCGCTTCGGCATGTTTCTGGAAGGCCTGATCGTCGAGGCCGTATTGCGGCAGGATGACGGAGGCGACATCGCCACCCTTCAGCGCGTCGCCGACGATGCGGGCCCGCTCGGCGGGGTCCGCGATATCGGGGACGATGAGGACGAGGCGGCAGCGGTTGTCGGTCAGGCTCATGAAGGTTGCTCCGGCAGGTCGCAGGGGACGTGCATCTGTGCGTGGTCTGCGTGTTTATCTGTGCGTTGAGCGATACCCGCTCGCGCCACGGGGATCAACCATGCCGGGATCGGCCGTTCTTCTACTTTTGAGAGAAAGCCGCTTGGGGGCCTGCTCGCATTGGACGAAAATTAGGAGATTGTAAAAAATAGGTTGTAGCAACGCACAATTTACTTGATGCCAATGTGCATTTCCAATAACCTTCTAATATGTCGAATATCTCGCCCTTCAGTGCCATCGCAGATCCCAACCGTCGCTACCTGTTGGAGGAACTTCGGCGTGCGCCGAAGACCGTCAACGAACTTGCCGAAGGCTTACCGATCAGTCGTCCGGCGGTTTCACAGCACCTCAAGGCTCTGCTTGATTCCAACCTCGTTTCCGTTTCGCCCAACGGAACGAAACGCATCTATCAGATCAACAAGCCGGGATTCGACGCCGTCAATCTCTGGCTGGACCAGTTCTGGGCCTAGTTGCCGCTGCCGGACGCGGTTATCAGCGGATAAGCCAGCCGTGGGGCCTGGCTTGCGACCTCGAGATAACCGAGCAGCAAGGCAAAAGGCCTGACAAGGCGCCGATCTCATGCCTGTAAGGCGTATCGGCGAAGACGCCTGCTTCCCGTCGAGAAGGACGGACCTCGATTGCCGTCCGGATGTCACGCTCCGGATCGGCTGCATCCGTGCCCGCCATGCCCTAAGGGGCGAATGCCGTTGTCCGCCCGCTGCCGTTTTATGCCCAATGCCGTGATCCGACAGGGCGAGCGCCTGTCGGGAGAAGCGTCGAGAGGCAAAGCCTGCCGCAATACAGAAAGCCGGTCGCACTCCAGTGTGAAGGTTTTTTGCGATGAACGACGGACATAAAAACAAGGGCCTCAAGCGCAATGGCGAATCTGAAAGATCGCGACGCGCTCGAACATTCTCGTGAACCCCGGCTCGCAGGACATGGTCTCACGTTTTGTTCTACCGCATTGTCCGACCCCGAAGCGGTGCCGCCTCGGCTGACCAGGCTTTTGCGCAAACCGTTATCGCAGACCCGATTCCCGATTCCCGATTCGCGCACGATGCTGAAAGGCACGGGGAGATCCGAATCAGGCAGGTCCCAGGACCCAAAAATCGGGCAACGCTGCACGGGCCGTCCGTGGCCCCGCGAATCGCCAGACTGTGCGGATAGACCAGCCACGACCTCTCCCCGTTGCTCCGATCGCTATCCTTTCCGCCGGCAGGTCGCGATTGCAGGACGTCCCGACCTCTGCCTTGGACGCAACAAACCATCGGACCGAGACGTCGAGCGATTCGAGACCATGCTCTGCGATGGTGCGAATGTCGGCATCTCGCGGGATGGCGCGCGTCTTGCGGACGGCGGGAGCGTGGAGGACGGAAGCGCGCGCCGGCGGCGGACCTGCTGGAGGCGATGCCCTCGACGTCGCACGAAGATGTGTCGATTGAAGTGTGGAAACGCCGGACCGGCATCGAGAATTGCGCACCCTGAAGCCGGTGCGTTCGAAAACCCGGACCCTTAAAAAGCCGACGCCTCGCAGCGGGCGTCAGCCGGTCTGCGAGGCGTCTTGCTTGTCGTGCGCGGAACCAAGGCCGTCATGATCGGCCCGGTCCGCCTGCTCTGCAAATTCCCTGGAGAGATTGCTTTACGTAATCAATGAGTCGTCGAACGGATCTTGGCGATCTCGTCCTTCAAACGCAACTTCCGACGCTTGATCGTGGCAATATATTCGTCTTCCACTGACGGTCTTGTCAGAGCCGAGTGCAGCTCTTCTTCGAGCACGGTATGTTTTTTCTCAAGCGTTGCAAGATGAGCCTCAATGTTCATGTGGCAGTCCCTTCCTTTTGCTTGCATCCAGTCGCCAGGCGCCGGATGTTCAGTTTCTAACCGGTGAAGTGTGCCATGCGTTTGCCGATTTGTCGAAGGCGAAATCGCAAGAACGGATAACTTCCCGTGAACGATCGTTCTATGCTAGAGGATCGCGCCTTGGATGAATCGCGCACGGGGCCGGAAGGTTCCAACCGCATCGCGATGATCCGAACCGGCCTGCTTCGACCGTGCGGCCACGCACCCATTTTCTTACCCGACGACAGTTCTGCCGCCGGATGCCGACAGGGAAATCCTCATGCCCGATCAGGACCAGGCCGAACTCAGACTGGGCGTCGCGCGTCTGCGGCAGGAGCACGAGGATTACGATGTCGCCATCAACGCGATGATCCAGACCGGCTGCGATGCCCTGCGCATCCAGCGGATGAAGAAAAAAAAGCTGGCCATCAAGGACAAGATCACCAAGATCGAGGATGTGATCATTCCCGACATCATCGCCTGATGCTGGCTTGAGACTGGCCTGATGCCGACAGGCGTCTTCGAAGCCGGCGCCCGCCTCTTCCGCCAATCTTTTCGCCAATCTTTTGGCCAATCTTTTCGCCAAATCTTTTGAAGGAGTGCGAGACGTGACGAACCCCGGCCCGCCCCCCGTCGCCATCATCATGGGAAGCCAGTCCGACTGGGAGACCATGAAGAATGCCGCCGACATGCTCGATGCGCTCGATGTTCCCTACGAAGCGCGCATCATCTCGGCCCATCGCACGCCCGACCGGCTGGTGAGCTTTGCCACCACTGCCCGCGAGGAAGGCTTCAAGGTCATCATCGCCGGTGCCGGCGGTGCGGCCCACCTTCCCGGCATGACCGCCGCCATGACCGCCCTGCCCGTCTTCGGCGTGCCGGTGCAGTCGAAGACCATGTCCGGGCAGGACAGCCTGCTCTCGATCGTTCAGATGCCGGCCGGCATTCCCGTGGGCACGCTCGCCATCGGCCGGGCCGGCGCCATCAATGCCGCTCTGCTGGCGGCCGCCGTCCTTGCTTTGTCCGATCCGGATCTCGCCGACAGGCTGGACATCTGGCGCGCGGAGCAGAGCGCCGCCGTCGCCGAATACCCGGTCGATCCCGCATGATCACGCTCGGCATCATCGGAGGCGGCCAGCTCGGCCGCATGCTCGCCATGGCCGCTGCGCGCCTCAATGTGCGCACCGTCATTCTCGAGCCGCAGGCGGATTGTCCGGCAGCCCAGGTCGCCAACCGGCAGATCGCAGCCCCATACGACGACGAAGCCGCCCTCGACGCGCTGGCGGATGCCTGCGACGTCGTCACCTATGAATTCGAGAACGTGCCGGTGGTGGCCGCCGCCCGTCTCGCCCGCAGCCTGCCGGTCTACCCGCCGCCGAAAGCTCTGGAAGTCTCGCAGGACCGGGTGACCGAAAAGCGGTTTCTGAACGCCTGCGGCCTGGAGACGGCCCGCTTCCACGCGATCGACAGCGCCGCGGAGCTGGCCGCGGCGCTCGCCGATTTCGGCGGCAAGGGCGTGCTGAAGACCCGTCGTCTCGGCTATGACGGCAAGGGGCAGCATGTCTTCCGCGATGGCCGCGACGATGCCGCGGCGGTCTATCAGAGTCTCGGCGGCGTGCCGCTCATCCTCGAAAGCTTCATCGCCTTCGACCGCGAACTCTCCATCATCGCCGCACGCGGCACCGATGGCGCGTTTGCCGCCTTCGATCCGGCCGAAAACGTTCACCGCAACGGCATTCTCCACACTTCGACCGTTCCCGCGACGATCGATCCGGCCGGCACCGATGCCGCGATCGCCGCCGCGAGAGCGATTCTGGACACGCTCGATTATGTCGGCGTCATCGGCGTGGAATTCTTCGTGCGGCCGGATGGTGGGCTCGTCATCAACGAGATCGCGCCGCGCGTCCACAATTCCGGCCACTGGACCGAGGCCGCCTGCGTGGTCTCGCAGTTCGAGCAGCATATCCGCGCCGTCTGCGGCCTGACGCTCGGCGATACCGCCCGCCATTCGGATGCGGTGATGCAGAACCTGATCGGAGGCGACATCGACGACCTGCCGCGCTGGCTGCAGGCGCCGCGCACGCTGGTGCATCTCTACGGCAAGGCGGACGCCCGGCCGGGCCGCAAGATGGGCCACGTCACGACGCTGGCCTGAGGGTGGTGCCGGATGCCGCAAGCCTCCTAAAAACCCGGCTTCCCGGCCAAATTCCCCGCCCTTGATGTTGACAGCGGCCCGGGCTCGGGGTATTTGCCAGCCACCGTAAAGAGCGCGCTCAGCCCTGACAGGCTCGCAGGCGCGCTTTTTGATTGTTTAGACCCTGTGCGAATGTGCATTCGCCGCAACCTGCGGATCAGAAAGATGAAGATCAAAAATTCGCTTAAGTCGCTGAAGGCCCGTCATCGCGAAAACCGTCTGGTTCGCCGCAAGGGTCGCGTCTACATCATCAACAAGCTGAACCCGCGTTTCAAGGCCCGCCAGGGCTGAGGCACTCTGCCGAACCGGGACTGCTGTGACCGGCGTTTCGACCTTGGGTCGAGGGGCATGTCATAAAATTGATTTGATCTGAGGCCATGGCGGGATACCTTCTCACCATGGCCTTTTTCATGTCCCGTCTCCTGATTCCCGCGACATCCAGCCTCATCCCTTTCGTGGCGGCCCTTCTGGTCGTGTCCCCGATCGGCCCGGCTCGGGCTGCGGATACCGGGCCGTCTGCCGTGACGGTGCCGGCCGTCGATGCGCAAGCGGCAAAACCGGCCGAGCCCGAAAAGCTGCCGACACGGGCCGAGAAGCTCGACACGCTCTTTGCCGCGCTGAAGCGCGAGCGGGACGTCGAGACGGCAAGCGGCATCGCCGACCAGATCCGCATGGAATGGCAGGATTCCGGCAGCGCCACCGTCAATCTCCTGATGCAATGGGCGGCGAAGGCCGTTGCCGACAACAAGCAGCCGAGCGCGCTCGACCTTTACGACCAGGTCATCGCGCTAGCGCCCGACTATGTCGAAGGCTGGAACCAGCGGGCCACGCTGCATTACCAGATGAGCAACTACCGCAAATCGATGTCCGACATCAACCGCGTGCTGGCGCTGGAGCCGCGGCACTTCGGGTCGCTGGCCGGCATGGCGGCGATTCTCACCGCGTCCGGCAAGGACGAGCTGGCGCTGCGCGCCTGGGAGCAGTTCCTCGCCGTCTACCCCGCCGAGCGCAAGGCGCAGGAGCAGGTGGGCGAGCTGGAAGAGAAGCTGGCCGGCAACCGGACCTGACGGTGCAAGAGCATCGGCCGTGGCGGTGAACCGCCCTGCATCCCCCTTCGTATGAACCGCAGAATCCAGATGCCGCCCGAAGCCTGACGACAGGTGTTGCCCTCGGCTGCGGGATCGCAGACGGTGCAACGACGACAGATCCATGACTCTCATTCCACGTTTCAGGACCATCATGCTTTCGACGCTTGCGACCTTCCTCATCCTGATCGCCGTGGGGGTCGGCGCAGGCACGTATCAGGCTTCGGCCTTCGAGCGCGACAATGGCAATCGCGGCGAGCTGATCGATGTCGGCGGCTACAGGATGAACAGCGTGCACGTGCCCCGCCCGCCCGGTGCCGACCTGCCGCCCATCGTCTTCATCCACGGCGCCAGCGCCAATCTCAACGATCCCATGGCAGCCTTTCGCGAAAAGCTCGAGGGCCGGGCCGAGATGCTGTTCCTCGACCGCCCGGGCTTCGGCTATTCCGAGCGCGGCGGTCCGCGCAATGCCTATCCGGATGGGCAAGCGGATGCCGTGGCCGCGCTGATGAAGAAGCGCGGCATCGGCAAGGCGATCATCGTCGCGCATTCCTTCGGCGGGGCGATCGCCGCGACCTTCGCTTTGAACCACAGCGACATGGTGGCCGGCCTCGTCTTCCTCTCGCCGGCCACCCATCCCTGGCCGGGCGGCATCGACTGGTACTATGACGTCGCCAAGACGCCTCTGCTCGGCGATCTCTTCGCAACGCTCGTCGCGCCCACCGTAGGCCGCCTGCTGGTGGACAAGGCGACGCGCGGCGTCTTTGCGCCCAACCATCGGCCGGACGACTACATCGCCGAGAGCAAGACCTATCTGGCGCTGCGCCCGGCGACCTTCCGCAACAATGCCATCGATATCGCCAACCTCCTCGCCTACGTCAAAACGGTCGCGCCGCGCTATGTCGAGATCAAGGCGCCGACCGTCATCATCACCGGTGACAGGGACAAGGTCGTCCTGCCGGACATTCATTCGCGCCAGCTGCACGAGGCGATCAGGGGCTCCAGGCTGGTCACCATTCACAATCTCGGCCACAAGCCCGACTACATCGTCACCGACGTCGCCATCGCGGCCATCGAGACCGTTGCGGGCGAAAAGCCCGATCTGGAGGGTCTTGCCCGTGCGGCCGAAAAGCGCATCGCCGGCGACGACGCGGACTGAGCGACAGGCCCGAAACACAAAAGCCCATAACGCGAAAACGCCGCGCCTTTGTCACAAGGCGCGGCGTTTTGCTGTTCGGTTCGCTTTGTCGGCGGGATCAGATACCGCCGGCGCCGTCTTCGCTGATATAGGCGATGCGCAGCATGTTGGTGGCGCCGGGCGTGCCGAGCGGTACGCCGGCCGAGATGATGATGCGATCGCCCGGGGAGGCAAGGCCTTCGGAGGCGACGATGCGGCAGGCGCGGTTGACCATGTCGTCAAGGTCCGTCGCGTCGTGGGTGACGACGCAATGCATGCCCCAGACGACCGAAAGCCGGCGCGCGGTCTGGATGACCGGCGAAAGCGCCAGGATCGGCACCTGCGGACGCTCGCGCGCCGTGCGCAGGCCGGTATTGCCCGAGGACGTGTAGCAGACGATGGCCGACAGTTTCAGCGTTTCGGCGATCTGGTGCGCGGCAAGCGAGATCGCATCCGCACCGGTTGCTTCCGGCGGCGTGCGCTGGGCGTAGATGATGCCGGAGTAATGCGGGTCCGTCTCGACCTTGCTGGCGATCGACGACATGGTGGCGACGGCCTCGACCGGGTAATCGCCGGAGGCGGACTCGGCCGAGAGCATGACGGTGTCGGCGCCTTCGAAGACCGCGGTAGCGACGTCGGAAACTTCGGCGCGGGTCGGAACCGGTGCCGAGATCATCGATTCCAGCATCTGCGTGGCGACGACCACCGGCTTGCCGGCGCGGCGGCAGGCGCGGATGAGCTGCTTCTGCAGGCCGGGCACGGCCTCGAGCGGCATCTCGACCCCGAGGTCGCCACGGGCGACCATCAGCGCATCCGAGAGCTCGATGATCTCGTCGATCCGCTCGATCGCCTGCGGCTTCTCGATCTTCGACATCAGGCCGACGCGGCCGCCGGAGATCTTGCGAACCTCGATCAGGTCCTCTGGACGCTGAACGAAGGAGAGCGCCACCCAGTCGACTTCGTTCGTGGCGAGCACGGCATCGAGGTCGGCGCGGTCCTTGTCGGTGAGAACGCCGACGGCAAGCAGCGTATCGGGCAGGCTCACGCCCTTGCGGTCGGAAATTTTGGTGCCGGACACGACCGTACAGACGATGCTCTTGCCATCGGCGCTTTCGGCCCGCAGATGCAGCTTGCCGTCATCGATCAGCAACCGGTCACCAGCCTTGACGGATTCGAGAATTTCCGGGTGCGGCAGGAAGACACGGGTCTTGTCGCCCAGCGTCTCGTTGTTGTCGAGCGTGAAGGACTGGCCGGGAACGAGGTCGACCTTGCCGTCGACGAACTTGCCGACGCGCAGCTTCGGGCCCTGAAGGTCGGCGAGGATGCCGATCGGGCGGCCGCAGCGCTCTTCCACGGACCGGATGCGCTGGATCAGCGTGCGCATCATGTCGTGGCTGGCATGGCTCATATTGATGCGGAAAAGATCCGCACCCGCCTCGTGCAGCTTCTGGATCATCGACTCCTCGTTCGACGCGGGTCCCAGCGTCGCGAGGATCTTGGCTTTTCTATTCCGTCTCATCAATTCTGGCCTTCTTGAGTCCCGGGCGTGTCGGAGAGCTGAACCATCCAGCTGCCTTGACGTCCCGTGTCATATTCCTTGAAGCCCATGCGCTGAAAACCGCGCGCGAAACAATCCTGCACGCCGACGATCTTGAACTCGTTCTCGGCGACGCACATGTTGACATTGCCCGTCCAGCGACCCCCGCGCGCCGCATCCTCGGCGTAGAGATAATAATAGCGGGACTGCAATTCGCCCTCGATCAGCGTCGCGCAGGTGGTGGCAGGTACCTGCCACCAACCCTCGGTGATCCAGCCTTCCTTGGCGCGGTAGCCGATGGCGACCCCAACCAGGTTCTGCGTACCGTTGCAGACGCGAAATTCGGCGCGGGCCTCCGTTGCCAGGAGAGGCGAGGCGAGCGCGAGCGCGAAGACAGTCAATCCACCGAGAGACAAGCGACGCATGTTCGACGAGGAGAGAAGATGTCGAGACACGGTTTCCAATGGTGCTCCATTGCATTTTGTCGAGGCACTTTCTTGCGACGGTGCGGGGCGAAAGTCAACGGACGTGTAAGCGCTCATTTCCGGCTTTTTCCGGGCGGACGCGACGGGGGACCGACGCCGCCGCCTTGCGATCGCCTTTTCCGCATGTCATCCAAATTCTAAAGGCATGCAAAGAGGTTGAACCCATGGCCGACGAGGCGCCGTTCGAGATCATCAGAGGCGAGATGCGCAGCGGGCTCGTGCTGCTCGGCGACCACGCGACCAACCGGCTGCCACTCCGCTACGGCACGCTCGGCCTGCCCGAAAGCGCCTTCGAACGGCACATCGCCTATGACATCGGCGTGGAGCCGCTGATCCGGCAACTGGCCGCGCGGCTCGACGTGCCCGCGGTGATGAGCCGCTTCTCGCGCCTGCTGATCGATCCCAACCGGGGCGAGGACGATCCGACCCTGATCATGAAGATTTCCGACGGCGCGATCATCCCGGGCAATCATCCCTTGTCTCCGGAGGAAGCCGAAGCGCGGCTGGACGGGTTCCACCGCCCCTACCACCGGGCCGTGGCCGGCACCCTTGCCGAGGTCGCGGAGGCCGGCGGACGAACGCCGCTGATCCTGTCGCTGCATTCGTTCACGCCGGCCTGGAAGGGCGTGCCCCGGCCCTGGCACGTCACCGTGCTCTGGGATACGGACGCGCGTGCGGTGCTGCCGCTGCTCGCGGCGCTGCGCGAACCCGGCGATGTCGTGGTCGGCGACAACGAGCCCTATGACGGGGCGCTGCGGGGCGACACGCTCTACCGGCATTGCATGGAGACCGGCATGCCGCATGCGCTGATCGAGGTGCGCCAGGACCAGATCGCGACACCGGAAGGCGTTGCCGCCTGGGTCGACCGGCTGGCGCCGATCTTCGAGCGGCTGAACGCCCGGCACGACCTGCACCTGAGCGAACGACACCCCTCCCGCACGGGACCCTACGCCACGTGATACCCTGGGGCCCGAGCGCCCTGCCCTCTTCGCCGCCTGCCCGCACTGCCGACCGAAAGGACATCCCCATGCCAGACACGACCGCCGCCCCCACCTCCGCCCCCACATCCGGCATGCCCGACCTGACGCCGGACCAGCGCACCGCCTTCGAGGCCGCCGCCTTCCGGCGCCTGCTGGCGCATCTCGACACGCGCAGCGACGTGCAGAACATCGACCTGATGACTCTTGCGGGTTTCTGCCGGAACTGCCTGTCGAACTGGTACCGCGACGCGGCCGAGGCCAGCGGCCAGCCCTTGACCAAGGAGCGATCCCGCGAGATCGTCTATGGCATGCCCTACGACGAATGGCGCGAGAAGCACCAGCGCGAGGCGAATGCCGATCAGCAGGCGGCCTTCGAGATCGCCCGCCCGAAGGAATGAGGTCGGCGACAAGGGTGCACACGCCCTTCCGCCCGCCGCATTCTTTGCGCAAAACAACTTGACCTCGACGCCGCTTCACGGCAGGTGACGGCCCAGCCGGGCATGAGGCCCAGAAGACCCGAACGCCTCCGAAATTTCCGCATCCCGTCATTGCCTTTTCCGGCCGGACGGCACGATGCATGGTCAATCAAACAGCCTGAACGAAAAGGACAACAGGAATGGACGAGAGAACAATCCCGGAAACGGGCGTGGAAAACGTCGCCGCTGCCGAGCTTCGCCAGTTCATCGAGCGTATCGAGCGCCTGGAAGAGGAAAAGGCTGCGATTGCCGACGATATCAAGGACGTCATGGGCGAGGCCAAGGGCCGCGGCTACGACACCAAGGCCATCCGCACGATCATCCGCCTGCGCAAGAAGGATGCGAACGAGCGCATCGAGGAGGAAACGATCCTCCAGACCTATATGGCCGCGCTCGGCATGGAATAGCAGGCTCTGCGGCCCCGACCGCAGCCACCATCAACGCCGCGCGTCGGGATCGACGGGCGGCGTTTTCGTTTCTGGGCCACGCAGAGACGCCTGGCGCCGGCGGCATGTCAGTGGATGAGGCTGCGCCGGATGGCATCGGCGATGGCGTGCGTTCGGTTGGCGGCACCGAGCTTCTTGATCGCCGACTTGATGTAGCTGTTGACCGTATCGTTCTGATAGCCGGTCACCCGCGCGATGCCCTCGCTGGTCAGCCCGTGGCTGGCCTGCATCAGGCAGGCGACCTCGCCGCGTGACAGGCGCAGATGGGCTGCCGCGAAGCGCTCCATCAGCGGCCGTGTCACGGCGGCATGCACGGAGGGAGCGATCAGCGTGAGAAACGCGATCTCCTCGCTGTCGAAGGGTGTCTGCCGGCTGAACATGACGACGCCGTAGACGACGGAGGACCGCGTCACCGGCACCAGCGTCCGATTGTAGACATGGAAGGTGGACAAGACCCGATCGAGAAGCTCGGGCCTCGGCACGCCTGCAAACACCTCTGCCTCGACGACGAGCTGGCCCGTGTGGACCGCCTCGACGATAGGATCGATCTGGTAAAGCTGCTCCCGAACATAGGTCTCTATGAAGGCCGGCGGCAGATCGGTATCGACGGACGCGCCCTGACCGAACCGATAGCCTTCGAGGTCCAGTCCGCTGATCGAAATGTAGTCGAACGGCACCGCCCGTCGCAGGCGATCGACCACCGGATTGGACGCGAAATAGCGATGGCTCGGAACGGTGCGAAGGTCGCGCCATTCCGCGCGCAACGGCGAAAGCAACGATGGCGTCTTGCTGGCCATGACGGGACTCCGAATGCCGACTTGCAGTAAGTCTTGGCAGACATTGTCAAAATCCGCACAGCATCACAACCAAAAGATCTATTTCTAGGGGTTTTTACCGTATAGAGACAGAAATGCCCCGGTTTTCCGGGGCATTCATGCATCTTGGACCTCGCCTGGCCACGCGCGCGGCGATCGAGCGCCGCAGCCATCAGTTGAACCGCTTGACTTCCATGAAGTTGACGGCCGTGCCGCTGAACTTGCTGGTATCGGATGCCGCCGGGCCGGTGGTGAAGCCTGCGGAATAGACGGTGGTCGGCGATGCGCGCAGCGAACGGGACACGAAACGCGGCGCCTTGACCGGCTTCGACAGCGTCGCCATGCGGCTGGTCGAGAGCGCCCATTCCGCAATGATCTTCTGCGTCAGCTTCGGCTCCGTGCGAACCGAGGACCGATGCGCGGCATCCGCCTGCACCTTCTTCGGGCGCGCGGCCTTGGTCGGCGCTTCGGCCGGCACATCGAACGCGCTGCCGAACGGATCCCGCGGAGAGGCGGACGGCGACGGCGCGTAGGAGGCAAGCTCCACTGGCGGCGACGGGCGCACCGGCGGCGGTGTCGCCGCTGCCATACGGGTGGCGTCCTGGGCCGGGGCCGCGATGCGGGCCGGTACGGAGGCCACGCTTTCCGGCCGTTCGGCCGGCACGGTGCCGACGGTCGGGGCGGCGAGCGCGACCTTGGCGCGAGCTTCCGCCGCCGTCTCCAGCGGAACTTCGGCGGTGGCAACCACGGCCGGAGCCGTCGTCGTGGGTGTCGGGAGCGGCTCTGCGGCCATGCCGGCGGGCGCACCGGCGACATCGGCCTGGGCGACCGCCATCAGCGCGGCTTCCCCGGCCGGCCGAAGGGCCGGGACCGGAACGAAGCCGAGCGCCTCGGAATCTTCCGTCATGGCATTCGGGTCCGCACCCGGATTGGCGCTGGCGAGCAGCGCTTCGCTACCCTGCGGGTCGGTCTGGCGTGCCATGGGCACGGGCACCTTGTAGCTCCGGAGGTCGGCAAACTCGCCCGTCTGAGGCTCATCGGGCAGCGCTGCAGCCAGAGCATCCTGCGCAGCATTCCGCTGCGGCGCGACGAGCGCCGTCTGAACCGCCGTATCGGCTTCCTGGAAAGCGGGCCGCACGAGCGGTACCGGCGCCTTGAGCGTCTGCTCGGCAACGACGGGACCGTCTTCGGCACCTTCGACACCGGCGAGAACGGGCTGCTGAACCGGAGCGGCGGCAGGCTTGGTGGTCCGGGCCTGGGCGGGGGCTTCGGAATCGTCGCTGTCGGCACCGCTGGCGATCGCCGTTGCATCCTCGTCCTCGTCGCCGCTGCCAAACAGCATGGCGAAGAGGTTCTTGCCGCCGCGCTTGGTGTCGCGATCGCCCGCACCCTTGGTGCCGCCACCGGCGACTTCGATGGCGCTGGAGCCGACACGGCGCTTGTAATCCGCAACCGCCTGCTCATAGCCGGGAAGCGGCGAGCCGTCGGAGGGAAGGTGCATGGTCTTGCCGTCCGGGAACAGGCGAACGAGTTCGCCGCGGCTCATGCGCGGCCAGGCACGCACGCCGCCGACGTCCATATGGACGAAGGGGGAACCGGAGGTCGGATAATAACCGACGCCGCCGACCTGGAATTTCATGCCGATTTCGCGCAGCGTCTTCAGCTTCACGTCGGGAAGATAAAAGTCCATCGCCTTGCCGAGCATGTGCTGGCTCTTCTTGGCGACGCCCTTGGTGCGCGAGCGCAGCATGCCGTTGGTGGCAGGTGAGCGATAGGCGGAAACGACGTGGATGTAATCGCGCGAGCCGCTCTTCTGGTAGACTTCCCAGATCAGGTCGAGAAGACGCGGGTCCATCTTCGTCGGCTCGTTGCGGCGCCAGTCGCGCAGCATGTTGTTGACCTGCTGCAGACCCTTCGGGTCATAGCGGCCATTGCGCTTGAAGGTGATTTCGGCCTTCTCGCGGGTGTGAATGAACAAGATCTTGAGCGTCCGGGTCTGGCCGGCAGCCTCGACGGCCGGCACCACGCCCGGCGTCACCATGGATGCAGCGATGACAAGCGATCCGAGAAGACGCGGCATACGCCCGGCCCAACGGCTGCAAAGGTCGCGCACTTTGGCGCCGAAAGGCGTTATCATTCCCGACAAATCCTGCAAACCTTCTTCCCCGTCGACGGACGCGCCGCTCCCTGCGGCCATCCAGTTGACTGTCAAATACGGTGACAGCATGGCATTTATGCCACAGTCGTCACTTATCCTTATAATATAGTGAACGGATCACTAACAAGGTCTAAACGACAGCGAAAGATTTTGACGAAGGCTTGAGGCAAGGATGTCCTGGCAGGCGGCTTTTCGCGCCGAATATCGGCGGCATTCAGGCGGCTTCTGAGAACGGATCATCCGGATCGATGCCGTAATCCTTGAGCTTTCGGTAGAGCGTCGAGCGTCCGATGCCGAGCTTGCGCGCCACCTGGCTCATCTGCCCGCGATAGAACTTGAGCGCGAAGCGGATCAGTTCCTCTTCGACCTCGGCCAGTTTGCGCACATGGCCGCCGGCATCGACGCTCAGAATGGCCTGCTCGACAACCACCGTCTCGCCGGAACGAATCGCCCGCCGCTCGGAGGGCGCGATGTTTGAGCCGGCGTGCGCCGGGCCGCCATGCGCGGTGTGACCGGGGTTCGCGGCCGTGCCGACCAGAGGCTCGGTGCGAAACGGTTCGGGCGTCAGATGCGGCACGGCACCCTGGGCATGAAGATCCGGAAGGGTGACGGCGAGCTGCGGGAAATCGGCGATGTCGAGTTCGGGACGCTCGGCCATGACCACGGCGCGATAGATCGCGCTTTCCAGCTCGCGGATATTGCCCGGCCAGTCATAGGCCGTCAGCAGGGCCATCGCGGCGTGGCTGACGGTCAGGGTTTTCGCCAGCCGCTGCTCGCCCGAGAAGATCTCGACGAAATTGCGTACGAGGAGCGGAATGTCCTCCTTGCGGCGGCGCAGCGCGGGAATGGCGATGGGGAAGACGTTGAGCCGGTAGTAGAGATCCTCCCGGAACCGGCCCTCGCGCACTTCGGTGATCAGGTCCTTGTTGGTGGCCGAGATCAGCCGCACATCGACCTTCTGGGGCATGCGCGCACCCACCGTCTCGATCTCGCCCTGCTGCACGGCGCGCAACAGCTTGACCTGCACGGCGAGCGGCAGGTCGCCGATCTCGTCGAGGAACAGCGTGCCGCCGTCCGCCTCGACGAACTTGCCGGCATGCTTTTCGGTTGCACCGGTGAAGGCGCCCTTCTCATGGCCGAACAGGATGCTCTCCACGAGATTGGCCGGGATCGCGCCGCAATTGACGGTGATGAAGGGTTTGCCCGCCCGGTCGCTGCCGGACTGGATGGCGCGGGCCACCATTTCCTTGCCCACGCCCGATTCGCCTTCGAGCACGACGGGAATGCTCGACTGGGCGGCGCGCTTGGCCAGATCGAGCACGCGGATCATCGCCTCGCTGGCCGACACGACATCCTCGAAGCGGACGACGTCGCCCCGGCTGCGTCGGCCGGCAGAGCCGCGGGCGGGACGGCCGGACTGCTTCAGCGCATTGCCGAGCGCCACGGCCAGCCGCTCCGGCGACACCGGCTTCACCACGAAATCGAACGCGCCGGCCTGCATGGCGAGCACCACGGTCTCGATGCCGCCCTGCCCGGTCTGCACGATGGCGGGCGTCGAGATATGCCGCTCGGCGAGCGCCGCCAGCACCGCGTGGCCGTCCATTTCCGGCATCATCAGGTCGAGCAGGATGACATCGATGCGCGCGCCGCGGCGCAGCAGCAACTCAAGCCCCGCGCGCCCGTTTTCTGCCACATGGGCGATATGCCCGAGCCGCTCGATCATGCCCGTCAGGATCCGACGCTGGACCGGATCGTCCTCGATCACGAGAATCTGCGCTGCCATGGGACCTCCTCAACGTCTTCGGCGCACCGTCATGCGCGCCACCTTGAGCGTCCATTCCTGGCACAAAGGATTGAACACGGTGTTTGGCGAAAGGCTTGCATTTTAACCAACGGGGACGTTACGGTCCGCCCCCGCGCAAGGTCGGCCCCGTGGCTCGACGCGCCCTCTCCCGGCCTGTGGCCGACCTCCTGAAAATGTCCGGCTGCCCCCGGCGTGCCGAAGCAAGCGAGTGACCGCAATGACCCTCTCCCCCCGGACCTCGATCGCCCTGCAGCGCTTCATGAACCCCACGGACGCGGCCTCTGCGGCAGCGGTCGATGCGGCGCTCGGCGACCTGCCCACATGGAAGCTGGAGGATCTCTATCCCGCACCCGGATCGCCGCTCTTTCGCGACGACCTGGAAAAGGCCGGCGCGGAATGCCTGGCCTTCGAGGCGAAGTGGAAGGGCAAACTGATCGAGGCTGCGGCCAGGACCGGCGACGAGGGCCTGGGCCAGGCCGTGCAGGAATTCGAGGCACTGGAAGAGCGCATGGGGCGCATCGGTTCCTATGCCGGGCTCACCTATTACACCGACACCTCCGACCCCGAGATCGGCAAGTTCTTCGGCGACGTGCAGGCCAAACTGACGGACTATGCGAGCCACCTTCTGTTCTTCGCGCTGGAAATGAACCGGATCGACGACGCGGTGCTGGAGGCGGCGCTTGCCGCCGACCCGCTCGCCGCGCATTACCGCCCCTGGATCGTCGACCTGCGGATGGACAAGCCCTACCAGCTGGACGACCGGCTGGAGCAGCTGTTTCTCGAAAAATCCATGACCGGCGCCGGCGCCTTCAACCGGCTGTTCGACGAGACCATGAACGCCCTGACCTTCACGGTGGATGGCGTGGACCTGCCGCTGGAGCGGACGCTGAGCCTTCTGCAGGAGCCGGACCCGGAGACCCGCCGCAAGGCTGCGCAGGCGCTGGCCGCCACCTTCCGCGCGAATATCCGCACCTTCGCGCTCATCACCAACACGCTGGCCAAGGATAAGGAGATCTCCGACCGCTGGCGCGGCTTTGCCGATATCGCCGACAGCCGGCACCTGGCCAACCGGGTGGAGCGCGAGGTTGTCGACGCCCTGGCCCAGGCGGTGCGCGCCGCCTATCCGCGCCTGTCGCACCGCTATTATGCGATGAAGGCGAAATGGCTCGGCATGGAGCGGATGAATTTCTGGGACCGCAACGCACCGCTGCCCGAAGCGCCCAACCACGTCATCCCCTGGAGCGAGGCGCGCGCGACCGTGCTTTCGGCCTATGGCGCCTTCGATCCCGAAATGGCAGCCATCGCGCAGCGTTTCTTCGATGGCGGCTGGATCGACGCGCCGGTGCGCCCGGGCAAGGCGCCGGGTGCCTTCGCGCATCCGACCGTGCCCTCGGCCCACCCCTATGTGCTCGTGAACTACATGGGCAAGCCGCGCGACGTGATGACGCTCGCCCACGAACTCGGCCATGGCGTGCACCAGGTGCTGGCCGGCGGACAAGGCGCCCTGATGGCCTCGACGCCGCTGACGCTGGCGGAAACCGCCTCCGTCTTCGGGGAGATGCTGACCTTCCGCGCGTTGCTGGAGCGCACGACGGACCGGCGCGAACGCAAGGCGATGCTCGCCCAGAAGGTCGAGGACATGATCAACACGGTCGTGCGCCAGATCGCCTTCTACGAATTCGAGCGCAAGCTGCACACGGCGCGAAAGGATGGCGAACTGACGCCCGAGGCCATCGGTCAGCTCTGGCTGTCCGTGCAGGCGGAGAGCCTAGGCCCGGCGATCGCGATTTCCGAAGGCTACGAGACCTATTGGGCCTACATCCCTCACTTCATCCACTCGCCTTTCTACGTCTACGCCTATGCCTTCGGCGATTGCCTCGTGAACTCGCTCTATGCCGTCTACGAGAAGGCGGAGGGCGGCTTCCAGCAGAAATATTTCGAGATGCTGAAGGCCGGCGGCAGCCAGCATCACAGCGAACTTCTCGCACCCTTCGGCCTCGACGCCACCGATCCCGCCTTCTGGGAAAAGGGCCTGTCGATGATCGAAGGCCTGATCGACGAGCTGGAAGCTCTGGACGCGGCGTGACGCCAGTCTAGGAGCCTGCGGCGCCCCTCACCCTCACCCGAACCCTCCCCTCGCTTGCGGGGAGAGGTGCCGGCAGGCGGATGAGGGGCGACCCGAACCAGGAAGCAACCCATGACCCCCGAGCCGTTTATCCTCTTCAGCGACGACATGACGCAGACCGTGACGCTCTTTGCCGAACCGCTGGAGATCATCACCGCCCGCACCCGCGCCGAGGTCATGCCGGCCCTGGCCCGGATGGAGGCGGCGAAGGCCGACGGCCGCTGGCTGGCCGGATTCATGGCCTACGAGGCCGGCTATCTGTTCGAGGAACGGCTGGCGCCGCTCGCGCAGGACGATCGGGAAACCCCGCTCCTCTCCTTCGGCGTCTTTTCCGGCCCGGCGGAGGACGCCCACCCCCTCGCCGCACCCCGCCGCCGCCGCGACAACACGCCGTTCCTCACTGGGCCGCGCACCGCCTGGGATTTCGCCACCTATCGCGACCGTTTCGACAGGCTGCACCGGCACTTGCGGCAGGGCGACTGTTACCAGGCGAACCTCACCATGCCGATCTCGGCGCGCTGGAACGGCGATCCGCTCGACGCCTTCTGGTCGCTGATCGAGCGTCAGCCCGTGCGCTACGGCGCGCTCGTCAACCTTGACGGCCCGACGCTTCTGTCGCGCTCGCCGGAGCTGTTTTTCCAGATTTCGGAGGGCATCATCGAGACGCATCCGATGAAAGGCACCGCCCCGCGCGGTGCATCGCCGCGCGAAGACGAGGCGATCGTCGCGGCGATGCTGGCCGACGGCAAGACCCAGGCCGAAAACCGCATGATCGTCGATCTCCTGCGCAACGACATTTCCCGCATCACCGCGGTCGGCACTCTGGACGTGACCCGTCTGTTCGACATCGAGACCTATCCGACCGTCCATCAGATGGTGAGCCATATCAGGGCGAACCTCGTGCCCGGCCTCGCCATCGCGGACATCTTCCGGGCGCTCTTCCCCTGCGGCTCGGTCACGGGCGCCCCGAAGATCCGGGCGATGGAGATCCTGAGCGGGCTGGAGACCGGACCGCGCGATGCCTATTGCGGTGCCATCGGCCATATCGCGCCCGGCGGCGACATGCGCTTCAGCGTCGCCATCCGCACATTGTCGCTCTTCGACACCGGCGAGGCCGTCTTCAATGTCGGCGGCGGCATCGTCTACGATTCCACGGCCGAGGCCGAATATGCCGAGTGCCTGCTGAAGGCCCGCTTCGCGCTCGGAGACGAGGCGCCGGCGCTGGGGCCTGCGCCATGACCGGTTTCACCCTGATCGAAACGCTGCGCTACGAACCGCCTGAAAGCCCTGATCCGGGCTTCCTGCGCCTCCGGCTGCACATCGCCCGCCTGTCCCGCTCCGCCCGGCGCCTCGGCTTCACCCTGCCGGACGATGTCGCTGACCACCTCGAACGCGCCGTCGCAAAGGCGACCGCGCCCGCCCGCGTCCGGCTCGAACTGGCGCACGACGGCCGCATCGACATCGCCGTCGTGCCGTTCGCGGTCCAGCCGCCCGGCACCGTCTGGCGCGTGCGCCTCGCGAAGACCCGCCTCGCCTCGACCGATCCGCTTCTGCGCTACAAGACCAGCCGAAGGGCCGCCTATGACGCCGCGCGCGCGGAATGGCCGGCCGGGGAAGCGGACGAGGTGCTGCTGCTCAACGAGCGCGGCGAACCCTGCGAGGGGACCATCACCTCGCTGTTTCTCGATGACGGATCCGGCATTCTCAAGACCCCGCCGATCGCCTGCGGCCTGCTGGCCGGCGTCCTGCGCACGGAGCTGATCTGCGCCCGCCGCGCGCGCGTCGAGCGCCTGACGCTCGACGGCATCCGCAAGGGCACGCTGTTCATGGGCAATTCGCTGCGCGGCCTCATTCCCGCACGGCTGACCGAATCCTGACGTCTCTGGCGGAGGGTTCATCGGCGGAACGTGTTGTCGGAGCCGTCCCGCAGACCCGTGCCCCCTTGGCACCGGCAAAGCCTTCATTTAAGGGATCTTCGAAAGACGCTGCCCTTTATTGTGACATCGATTTATGATCTAGGGGCGCGCATATTGCCTGCAGCCGACCGAACCCGGATCGGCTTGCCCCGAAAAAGAACACGTTCAGGAGAAGACCAAATGGCGGAAGCCTCTCATCCGGTTTACGGCGAAATCACCGGCCCGATCGTCATGATCGGCTTCGGCTCCATCGGTCGCGGCACCCTGCCGCTGATCGAACGGCATTTCACCTATGACAAGAGCCGGATGGTCGTCATCGACCCGCGCGAAGACGCGGCCGACCTGAAGATCCTGAAGAAGCACGGCGTCAAGCACATCAAGGCCGCCGTCACCAAGGAAAACTACAAGGAACTGCTGAAGCCGCTCCTGACGGAAGGCGGCGGCCAGGGCTTCTGCGTCAACCTGTCGGTCGATACCGGCTCGGTCGATCTCGTGAAGCTCTGCCGCAAGCTCGACGTTCTCTACATCGACACGGTGGTCGAGCCCTGGCTCGGCTTCTACTTCGACAAGAGCATGAAGAACTCCGAGCGCACCAACTACGCGCTGCGCGAGACCATGCGTCATGAGAAGAAGAAGAACCCGGGCGGCACGACGGCTGTTTCCACCTGCGGCGCAAACCCGGGCATGGTCTCCTGGTTCGTCAAGCAGGCCCTGGTGAACCTTGCCAACGATCTCGACATCAAGTTCGACGAGCCGGACCAGCACGACCGCGAAGGCTGGGCCAAGCTGATGAAGAAGGTCGGCGTCAAGGGCGTCCACATTGCCGAGCGCGACACGCAGCGCGCCAAGAACCCGAAGCCGCTCAACGTCTTCTGGAACACATGGTCCGTCGAAGGCTTTATCTCGGAAGGCCTGCAGCCGGCCGAGCTTGGCTGGGGCACCCATGAAAACTGGATGCCGAAGAACGCCAAGAAGCACAAGAAGGGCTGCCAGGCCGCCATCTACCTGGAACAGCCCGGCGCCAACACCCGCGTGCGCACCTGGTGCCCGACGCCGGGCGCCCAGTACGGCTTCCTCGTGACGCACAACGAGTCGATCTCGATTGCCGACTACTTCACGGTTCGCGGCAAGGACGACGAAGTCACCTTCCGCCCGACCTGCCACTACGCCTATCACCCGGCGAACGATGCCGTGCTGTCGCTGCACGAGATGTTCGGCAATGGCGGCACGCCGCAGCCGGTCCTCCACGTTCTCGACGAGAACGAACTCGTGGATGGCGTCGATGAACTCGGCGTCCTGCTCTACGGCCACGACAAGAACGCCTACTGGTTCGGTTCGCGCCTGTCGCTCGAGGAAACCCGCCGCATTGCGCCCTACCAGAACGCGACCGGCCTGCAGGTGACCTCGGCCGTGCTCGCCGGCATGGTCTGGGCGCTGGAAAACCCGAAGGCCGGCATCGTGGAAGCCGACGAGATCGACTACAAGCGCTGCCTCGAAGTGCAGACGCCCTATCTCGGCCCGGTCGAAGGCCACTACACCGACTGGACCCCGCTCGACGGCCGCCCGGGCCTCTTCCCGGAAGAGATCGACGAGAGCGATCCCTGGCAGTTCAAGAACATCCTGGTTCGGTAATCCGAACCTGCACATGCCAAGCAAAGGCCCGGAACGACACCGTTCCGGGCCTTTTCGTGCCCGTCTCGCCCTGACTGTCTCCCGAAAGCCGCGCCTCGGCGCTTGTGTAACCGAACGCTGCGTGTGCTGCACCCGCGCGGCTTGCAAACACGGTTCGATCACGTCATGGTTTTTCGACTTTCCGATCGTTCCGAGCATCACGGAGACCCTGCAATGAACGCCAAAGCCATCATGACCGCCCTCGCCGTCGCTGCGTCACTCGCGTCCTGCCAGTCCGCCCCGCGCGAGGTCAGCCAGATGCCGAGAAGCCAGGCCATGCCGGTGGGTGTCGAGGGAACCTGGGCCGATCCGAACGGCATCGTCTCGACGTTTGCGAGCGGAACCTTCTCCACCCGCACGACCGACACCAACCAACTGCTTGCCTCCGGCAGCTATGTCAGCATCACGCCGAAGCTGGTCGAGATCAACATGACCTCGATGGTTCGCAAGACCCAGCAGAAGGTCAACTGCGCCATGGTCACGACCTCGCAGCTGAACTGCACGACGGATACGGGCGCCCAGTTCTCGCTGTCGCGCCGCGTCTAACGCCTTTACACGCCCGGCGGCAAAAATGGCCGGGCCGCGTTCTTTCTCCTTGAAGTCGGGACGGCGGGATGAAACGATCCCGTTGTCCGGTGCCGGATTCCCGGCAGCGGGCCTGCGTTCGACAAAGAGGAGATCGTGATGATCCGCACCCTGCAGACCGGCCTGATGGCTGCGTCCCTGCTGGCCCTGTCCACAGGTGCCGCTTTTGCCGATTACGAACTGAACATCCTTCATATCAACGACTTCCACTCCCGCATCGAGGCGATCAACAAGTCCGATGCGACCTGCTCTGCAGAGGAGGAAGCCAAGAACGCCTGCTTCGGCGGCGCCGCCCGCCTGCTCACCGCCATCAACACGACGCGCGGCGCGCTCGACGCCGCCGGCAAGAACACGCTTCTGCTGAATGCGGGCGACAACTTCCAGGGCTCCCTGTTCTACACGACCTACAAGGGCGCGACGGAAGCCGAGGTGCTGAACGCCATGAAGTTCGACGCCATGACCGTCGGCAATCATGAATTCGACGACAGCGACGACGTCCTCGCGACCTTCCTCGACAAGGTGCAGTTTCCCGTCGTCACCGCCAATGTCGTGCCGAGCGCCGCCGCCAAGATCGGCGACCGCATCAAGCCCTCCATCGTCATCGAGAAAGGCGGCCAGAAGATCGGCATCGTCGGCGCCGTTACAAACGATACGCCGGAGATCGCCAATCCCGGCCCGAACATCACGATTGCAGACGATGTCGCCAAGATCACCGAGGCGGTTGCGGCCCTGAAGGCGCAAGGGGTCAACAAGATCATCGCGCTCACCCATGTCGGCTACCCGCGCGATCTCTCGGCCATCGCCAAGATCCCGGATGTGGACGTGGTGGTCGGCGGGCACTCGCACACACTGCTGTCGAACACGGCCGAGGGTGCCGAAGGGCCCTATCCGACCTGGGTCGACAATCCCGACGGCCACAAGGTGCCGGTCGTGCAGGCCTTCCAGTATTCGCGCTATCTCGGCGATCTCAAAGTCGTCTTCGACGATGCCGGCGTGGTCAAGGAAGCGAGCGGCGAGCCGATCCTGATCGACAGCCAATTCCAGCCCGACCCCACGCTCACAGCCCGCATCAACGCGCTGAAGGCTCCGATCGAGGAACTGAAGCAGAAGGTGGTGGGCGAGGCCTCCGCCCCCATCGAGGGCGACCGGAAGATCTGCCGCGCGAGGGAATGCAGCATGGGCAACCTGCTGGCCGATGCGCAACTCGACCGCGTCAAGGATCAGGGCATCACCATCGCGCTGCAAAACGGCGGCGGGCTGCGCGCACCGATCGACGCCGGCCCGGTGACCATGGGCGAAGTGCTGACCGTGCTGCCCTTCCAGAACACCATCGCCACCTTCCAGCTGGCCGGCGCCGATCTCGTGACGGCGCTCGAAAATGCGGTGAGCCAGGTGGATGACGGCGGCGGCCGCTTCCTCCAGGTCGCCGGCCTGAAATACGCCTTCGACCGGTCGAAGCCGGTCGGCAGCCGCATCAGTGGCGTCGAGGTGAAGGAAGGCGATGCCTTCGTGCCGATCGACCCTGCCAAGACCTATGGTGTCGTCACCAACAACTATGTGCGCGGCGGCGGCGACGGCTTCAAGATTTTCGCGACCAATGCGAAGAACGCCTATGATTTCGGCCCCAATCTGGAAGAGGCCGTGGCCGCCTATCTCGGCGCGCACAATCCCTACAAGCCCTACACCGATGGCCGCATCACGGATCTGACACCGGCAAGCTACGTGCCCCCGGCAAAACAGGCCCCCGCCGCCCCGCCGACGACGACCCCGACGACGACCGCTCAGGCGCCTGCAACACCATCCGTTGCACCGCCGGCGACACCGCCAGCCCCTGCCGCGCCCGCGACACCGGCTGCGCCCGCACCGGCCGAGCCTGCGGCACCCGCACCGGCACCGGCACCGGAACCGGCGGCAGCGGCCCCGGCCGAAACCCGCCATGTCGTCGTCAAGGGCGACACGCTTTGGGACATCGCTAAGTCGGTCTATGGCGACGGCGAGAAGTGGAAGACGATCGCCGGGGCAAACGGCAACCCGGTTCCCGAAAGACTGCATGTCGGGACGGAACTGACCCTGCCGCCACGCTGACACGGTCTTCCATGCCGCGCTGTGTCCGGTCGTGGCGCGACCGGACATCGTCTGGACAGCCGCCCCCAAAGCCGATGAGACAATCGGCCTCATCGCATTGCAACGGCCTGGGGTTCCCCGGGCCGTTTTTTGTTTTACATAGGGCGAAGTGAACCGATGCGGGCAGCATTCGTACCGGGTAGCGTCTCCATCTCTTGCCGCAGGACACCGCCATGAACATGACCGTCACGCCTCTCCCCGCCGACCACCCGAAGGTGGCTTTTGGAAAAGTGGGCGTTCTCCTGGTCAATCTCGGCACGCCCGATGGCACGGACAAGGTGTCCATGCGGCGCTACCTCAAGCAGTTTCTCAGCGACAAGCGCGTCATCGAATGGTCGCGCGTCTTCTGGTACCCGATCCTCTACGGCATCGTGCTGAACACGCGACCCGCCAAGGTCGGCAAGGCCTATGAGACGATCTGGAACAAGGATCTGAACGAAAGCTACCTGCGCACCTATACCCGCAGCCAGGCCGAGAAGATGGCGGCAAGCCTTGCCGATCACGACAATGTCGTGGTCGACTGGGCCATGCGCTACGGCCAACCCTCGATCCCCGACCGCATGGAGGCGATGAAGCAGGCGGGCTGCGAAAAGATCCTGCTCTTCCCGCTCTATCCGCAATATGCCGCCGCCACGACGGCCACCGTCAACGACGAGGCTTTCCGCCTGTTGCTGAAATCGCGCTGGCAGCCGGCGTTGCGCACCGTGCCGCCCTATCACGACGATCCGGTCTATATCGAAAGCCTCGCCAACTCGATCCACACGCATCTGGCGACGCTCGACTGGGAGCCGGAAGTGGTGCTGACGTCCTTCCACGGCATCCCCCAGTCCTACTTCAGGAAGGGCGATCCCTATCACTGCCAGTGCTACAAGACGGCGCGTCTGCTGCGCGAAAAGCTCGGCTGGTCGAAGGATAGATTGCAGGTGACCTTCCAGTCCCGCTTCGGCCCGGAGGAATGGCTGCAGCCCTACACCGACAAGACCGTGGAGGCGCTCGGGCAGAAGGGCATCAAGCGGATCGCCGTGATGAATCCGGGCTTCGTGTCCGACTGTCTGGAAACGCTGGAGGAAATTGCCGTGGAAGCCGCCGAGACCTTCCACCATGCGGGCGGCGAAAAATTCACGCATATCCCCTGCCTCAACGACAGCGATGACGGCATGCGCGTGCTGGAACACGTCGTGCGCCGGGAACTCGGCGGCTGGGTGGATGTGGCAGCACCCCGGACCGTGACGCTCGAGCGTGTGCTGGGCGCGCCGAGCATCTGATATCCCCACTGCCCCCCAAAGCGGCACCGGCGTGGTTCCGCATCGCGCCCGGGCATGCTAAGCCGGGACCAGTCGATACACGGAGGAGATGATCTTGGGCGGACTGGATATCGTGGTTGTGGCCTTCGCGGTCCTGGTCATCCTCGTGCTGATCGCCGGGATCAAGACCGTGCCGCAGGGCTATCGCCACACGATCGAACGCTTCGGCCGCTACACGCGGACTCTGGAGCCCGGCCTCAATCTCATCATGCCCTTCATCGATCGCGTCGGCGCGCGCATGAACGTGATGGAGCAGGTCCTCGACGTGCCGACCCAGGAGGTCATCACCAAGGACAATGCCAGCGTCTCGGCCGATGCCGTCGCCTTCTATCAGGTGCTGAACGCGGCGGAGGCGGCCTATCAGGTCGCCAATCTGCAGAGCGCCATCCTCAACCTGACGATGACCAATATTCGCTCCGTCATGGGCTCGATGGATCTCGACGAGCTGCTGTCCAACCGCGACACGATCAACGACCGCCTGTTGCGCGTCGTGGACGAGGCCGTCGGCCCCTGGGGCATCAAGGTCACCCGCGTCGAAATCAAGGACATCCAGCCGCCAAAGGACCTGGTGGACGCCATGGCACGCCAGATGAAGGCCGAGCGCGAAAAGCGCGCGCAGGTGCTGGAAGCCGAGGGCTCGCGCAATGCGCAGATCCTGCGGGCCGAAGGCGCCAAGCAATCGGCGATCCTGCAGGCCGAAGGCCAGCGCGAGGCAGCGTTCCGGGATGCCGAGGCGCGCGAGCGGCTGGCCGAAGCCGAAGCCAAGGCGACCCGTATGGTCTCCGAGGCGATCGCGGCCGGCGACGTGCAGGCGATCAACTACTTCGTCGCCCAGAAATACACCGAAGCCGTCGCCGCGATCGGCACGGCGCCCAACTCCAAGATCGTGCTGATGCCGATGGAAGCCTCCGCGCTGATCGGCTCGCTGGGTGGCATCGGCGCCATCGCCCGCGAGGTCTTCGGCGATGCCCCGACCCCGCCGGAGCGTCCCCGTGCCCCGACACGCTCCGTGCCGCCGACCATCCCGACGGCGCCCTCACCCTTTTCGACCCCGCGGACAGGCGCCTGATGGTCGCGCGCATCATCGAGGAACTCGGCCCCTGGGCCTGGTGGGTGCTCGGACTGGTCCTGCTGGCCGCGGAAATCCTCGTTCCCGGCGTCTTTCTCGTCTGGATCGGCATGGCGGCGATCCTGACCGGCGCGCTGGCCCTGATCTTCTGGAATGCGGATTTTTTCGGCTGGCATGTGCAGTTGCCGCTGTTTGCGGTTCTGTCGCTCGTCTCCGTTCTCGTCGGCCGCCGCCTGCTGGCCCGTTTCGACCATCCATCCGACGCGCCCCTCTTGAACCAGCGCGGCCGCAGCCTGATCGGGCGGACCGCCATCCTCGAAGAACCGATCGCGGAGGGCCGCGGCCGCGTTCGCCTCGGCGACACCACATGGCCGGTGAGCGGGCCGGACCTGCCGATCGGTGCCCGCGTTCGCGTCGTCTCGGCCGACGGCCAATGGCTCCGCGTGGACGAGGCCCCGGCCGACTGAGCGGGATGCACCCTCCGACGATCTGACAGCTAAGGATTGGTTAACCACAAGCGTTTACGATTGCGAAACAATTGCTTCGAGCTTGCGGACCCGGCATATGGCGCCTTCTCTTTCCCTGGACACCGATGCGTGTGCCGTTCGGCCCGCTCGTGCCGCCATGGCCGCTTTGCTCCTGTCCACCGTCTGCCTGACGACGCTTGCCGCGCCGTCTTTCGCCCGGGCCCAGGCTGTGGAGGACGATGCCGGCGAGACGGACCTTGCAGGACCGGAGGATCCCACATCCACAGGGACGTCCGGTCGTGAGACGCCGGGTACCCAGACACCCGGCACCCTCAGCCCGCAGGCGGCCGGAGCGGCGGCGGCGGCTGTTCCCGCAACCGGCACTCTGCCGGCCACCGGCGATGGCGACATCACCGGCGCGATCGGCGACGACGCCGTGGTCGATGGCGGGCTGCTGCGGGATCAGGACCTGATTCGCTCCAACCTGCGCGAGACCGGCGTCGATGGCCTGAAATCGGCCCTTGCAGACGATGACGACGTGCCCGGCATTTCGCTCGGCACCTTCACCCTCAAGCCGTCGATCGGCCAGACGATCAACTCGGAGACGACGCGTAGCGGCGATACGAGCGAGCGCCGCACCTATACCGAGACCGGCCTCAAGGGCACCCTGACCTCCGACTGGTCCCGCCATCAGCTGAGCATCACCGGCGAAGGCTACTGGCAGCGCAATCTCTCCGGCACGGGCGAAACCAAGCCCCGCGCCGACATCGACGGCGCCTTCCGCCTCGACATCAGCCGCGACACGATCGCGACCTTGCGCGCCGGCTACAGCTTCGACCGCGAGGATGCGACCGACCCGAACGCCGTCAACGGCGCGGAAACGCAGTCCGGCGTCAACCAGTACAGGCTCGGCGCCGGCATCGAGCATGATTTCGGCATTCTGCGCGGCTCGGCAAAGGTCGATGTCAACCGCCTGACCTATTCCGACGTCGATCTGTCCGACGGCACGACCTTGTCGCAGAGGGACCGCAACCGCGATGTCGGCACGCTGACGACGCGCATCGGCTACGAGCTGTCGCCGGCCCTGATCCCGTTTCTCGAAGCCTCGATCGGCCGCGGCGTCTACGAACTGCGTGCCGACAGCCTTGGTTACAGCCGCTCCTACAAGACCTATTCCGGCCGCGCCGGCGTGGAGACCGACCTCGGCGAGAAGCTGAAGGGCGAACTGGCGTTCGGCTACAACACGTATCGTTTCGACGACGCGCGGCTGAAGGATCTGAACGGCGCCACCATCGATGGGCTCATCAACTGGTCGCCGCAGCGCGGCACGGATGTCTCGACCGGGCTCTCGACGACGCTGGAGCCCTCCACCACCTCCGGCGAAAGCGGCGCGCTCGCCTACACCCTGTCCAGCCGCGTCACGCACGAGCTGCGCTCGACCCTCGTCGCGCGGCTCTCCAACAGCCTGACCTTCCGCAACTACCCCTCGGGCAGCACCTCCTCCGACACGAAGGTCTGGCTGACGGGCGCGGGGCTTACCTACGACATCAACCGCTACCTCGCCCTGACCGGCGACGTCAGCTATGAGCGGACGACGCCCGACATCGGGCAATCCACCTCCGTCGCCCGCATCGGCGTCGGCCTGACGCTGCGGCGCTAAGCCCATTGCGAAACGCAAAAAAGCCGCGCTGCTTCGGGCAACGCGGCTTTTTCTCAACGATTGACCGGATCAGCGGGCGAGAAGCGCCTTGAGCGGACCTTCGACGGACTCGCGGATATCGTCGCGCGACAGGGCGAAGGCGACGTTGGCGAGGATGAAGCCATCCTTTGCGCCGCAGTCGAAGGTTTCGCCGCGGAACACGTAGCCGGCGAAGCCCTGGCTCTTCAGCAGCTTCAGCATGCCGTCTGTCAGCTGGATCTCGTTACCGGCGCCGCGCTCCTGCGTTTCCAGGATCTTGAAGATCTCCGGCTGCAGGATGTAGCGGCCATTGATGAAGTAGTTGGACGGCGCAGTGCCGGCCGCCGGCTTCTCGACCATGGCATTGATGGCGAAACCGTCGCCGATCGGTTCGCCGACGCCGACGATGCCGTATCGATGGGCGACTTCCGGCGCGCATTCCTCGACGGCGAGAACATTGCCGCCGCTCTGCTCGTACAGCTCGACCATGCCCTTGAGGCAGCCCTTTTCGCCGCGCATGATCATGTCGGGCAGAAGCACCGCGAAGGGCTCGTCGCCGACGATATCGCGGGCACACCAGACGGCGTGGCCGAGGCCGAGCGGCGCCTGCTGGCGGGTGAAGCTGGTCATGCCGGCTTCCGGCAGAATATCGGCCAGAAGCGTCAGCTCGGCCTTCTTGTTGCGCTCGCGCAGTGTCTGCTCGAGCTCCGTCTGGATATCGAAATAGTCTTCGATCACGCCCTTGCCGCGGCCCGTTACGAAGATCAGATGCTCGATGCCGGCTTCGATCGCCTCATCGACGACGTACTGGATAACAGGCTTGTCGACGACCGTCAGCATTTCCTTCGGGACAGCCTTGGTGGCGGGCAGAAAACGCGTGCCGAGGCCGGCAACAGGAAAGACGGCCTTTCGGACCTTACGCTTTTCACTCATCAATATCTCCAGTTCTCAGTCATTCTTCAAAAGGACGGACGGGAGGACCCGACCGCCGTGGCGTGATATCGTCTTGCCGGAAAACCGGCCTTAAATGAACGTCGATCCCGATGTTCTTGAACTCTGGCAGCGCCCTTTCCACCGGAGGGCCTTGCCGCCTTCCGAAAACCCGGCGTCTGACGGACGTTGATATGTCCAACCCACTCGCTGTTTCCAGATCCGCACGATCCGGGTTTTGAACTATGAGCCCGAGCAGGCCCTGCTTGCCCCGTCTCCATGGACGACCCGGGGTGAATGCCAAGTGAACATGACACGGGTCCGTCACATGAACGTGAACGTATATACCGCGGACACGCTATTTTTTCGCTGCGCAAGACGCAAGACCCTCGACATGGTAAAGAACTTGTTGACCACATTTCGATAGTCTTCCTCAAACCGGCCCGAAACGAAAGCCGGCACGCGTCAGATCCGTCTCCGCCTGCGCAAGAGGGACGGGTTCTGGAATGGTATAGTGATGGTTCGCGCGTCTCTTCCGACGTGCCTGACCGAGATTACGGAAACGACAGACCGATGAACAGCAACAGTCTGCCCCTTCGCCGCCGCCTCCGCGCCGCCCTTGTTGCCGCCGCCACCTTCCTTGCCACCACGCCTGCCTTCGCCGATGCCGGCTTCCAGAAATGGATCAACGGCTTCTATTCGACGGCCGCCAAGGCGGGCATCACCGAGAGCACCTATCGCAAGGCCTTTGCCGGCGTGAAATCGCCGGACGAGACCGTGATCGAGAAGGCCAATTACCAGCCGGAATTCAAGCACAAGATCTGGGAATATATCGACAGCCGCGTGAACCCCTACACGCAGAAGGTCGGGCAGGAGATGGCGGTCAAGCACCGTCGCACGCTCGACGCGATCGAGAAGCATTTCGGTGTCGATCGCACCGTGCTTCTGGCCATCTGGTCGATGGAATCCAACTACGGCGCCGTTCTGGAGAAGGACGACCGGCTGCATTACGTGCCGCGGGCGCTGGCGACGCTCGCCTATGCCGATCCGAAGCGCGCAAAATTCGCCAAGACCCAGCTGATTGCCGCCTTGAAGATCCTCCAGTCGGGAGACGTATCCCCGCGCGAACTGAACGGCTCCTGGGCCGGCGCCATGGGCCACACGCAGTTTATCCCCACGAGCTACCTGCTCTATGCGATCGATGCCGACGGCAACGGCCATCGCGATATCTGGAACTCGGTTCCCGACGCCTTGGCGACGGCTGCAAACCTTCTGAAGAAAAACGGCTGGCAGCCAGGCATGACCTGGGGCTACGAGACGGCCGTTCCGGCCGGCGGCTCCGATCTGCAGGGCCAGACGAAGACGCTCAAGCAGTGGGCGGCCCTCGGCTTCACCCGCCCGAACGGCAAGGGCTTTCGTGACGGCAGCATCCGCGCGACGCTGAAGATGCCGGGCGGCGGTGGCAGCCCCGGCTTCCTGATGACCAAGAACTTCTCCGTCATCAAGCGCTACAACGCCTCGGACAGCTATGCGCTCGGCGTCGGTCTGCTGGCCGACGAGATTGCCGGCTATGGCGGCATGCAGCAGGCCTGGAGCCGGCCGGACGGCACGCTGGACGTCAAGCAGAAGTTCGAGCTTCAGTCGCGACTGAAGGAACTCGGCTATTACGATGGCGAGGTCGATGGCAATTTCGGCTCCGGCTCGAAGGCGGCGATCCAGGCCTTCCAGAACCGCAACGGCATGACCCCGGACGGCCAGCCGACGCAGAACCTCCTGCGCGCCCTCAGGGACTGAGGGACGGAACTGCGAATGAACCTCGCAGGCTTCAGCAGAGGCGCGCCTTCGCGATAAGGTCTGCGGATCAAGAAAGAGCCGGGCAGGATGCCTGGCGGGAATGCAGATGTCGATGCCGAGAACAGCAATCCTTCCCGTTCGTCAGAACAGGTTCCTGCCGCAACCGGTGCGGCAGCCGCGTCTGCGCCGGCTTGCCGTTTTCGTCCTCGCCCTCCTCCTCGCCCTGCCGGCCGTCACGCTTCTTCCGCCCGCCGGCCGCGCCGAGGCGCAGGAACGACGCACCATCCTCGACATGTTCTTCGGCCGGCCGCGCCAGGAGCAGCGGGTCTACGAGACCTATGGCGACGACGGCAACACCGATCGGGAGCCGCCGCCGCGGGCCCGGCGCCCAGCAAAGCCCCAACGCGCCAAGCCCCGGCCCGTGCCGGTTGCACCCGATACGCCCGAGATCGTGGAGAAGCAGCCGGACGCGAAAACCGTGCTCGTGGTTGGCGACTTCATCGCCGGCAGCCTCAGCGACGGCCTGAAGACCGCGTTTGCCGATAGCCCGGGGATCGTCGTCGAGGACCGCAGCGAGGGCTCGTCGGGCATGGTGCGCGACGACTATTTCGACTGGCCGGATATGCTGCCGGTCTACGCCGATGACGTGAAGCCGGCCCTGATCGTCGTCAGTTTCGGGGCGAACGACCGCCAGCAGATGAAAATCGGCTCCGTGCGCGAAAAATATCGCACGGATGCCTGGACGGCCGAATATACACGGCGCGTCGCCGCCTTTGCAGCCCTTGCCCGCAGCCGCAACGTGCCGCTGCTCTGGGTCGGCATGCCCTCGTTCCAGTCGCCCGCGATGACCACGGACATGGTGACGCTCAACGGCATCTTCCGCGCCGAGGCGGAAAAGATCGGCGGGCAGTTCATCGATATCTGGGACGGTTTCGTCGATGAGCAGGGCAAGTTCGTGACGACCGGCTCCGACATCAACGGCCAGCAGGTTCGCCTGCGCGGCGCCGACGGCATCAACCTGACGCCGGCGGGTAAGCGCAAGCTTGCCTTCTATGTGGAAAAGGACATCCGGCGTCTCCTCGGCGAAACCGTGGCGCCCGGACAGGACATTCCGGACCCGAGCGGCATGAAGGATCTCGTGGTCACAGCCCCGACCAGCGAGACGATCGTCAAGACCCAGCCGATCAGCCTTGTCGATCCGGAGCTCGACGGCGCATCCACGCTTCTGGACGATGCGAGCCTTCCGGCCAGCACCGGGCGCAGCGCGCGGGATCTGCTGGTGGAAAAAGGCGAGGCCCCGCCCGCGCCGTTCGGCCGGATCGACGATTTCCGGATGGTGAAGACGGCTCTGGCGCCGGGAACGCCAGAGACCGCCGAACCGGCAACGCCCGTTGCAGGTCCCGTGCCGCCCTGGCAGGCCGTCCCGCTCAGATAAAGTCCGAGCGGGCGTATTTGTTGTCTCAGGCAGCCTTGAGCGTAGCGATCGTTGCGAGAGCCGCCTTGGTCGCAGCGTCCCGCGGCTCTGCGCCGAGCGCCAGGCCCTCGGCCACGAAGACCTCGGGATTGATAACACCGATGAAGGCGAGAACCGACCGCAGGTAGGTTTCGGCATGCTCGAAGGACTGCGACGGCGTGCCCGGACCATAGAGCCCACCGCGTGCGATCGTCAGGATGACGCGCTTGTCGCCGACGAGGCCCTCCGGACCGGCCTCGGTGTAGCGGAAGGTTTTGCCGGCGACGCAGATGCGGTCCACCCAGCTTTTCAGCTGGCTTGATATGCCGAAATTGTAGAGCGCCACGCCGATGACGACGATGTCGGCTTCCAGAAACGCCGTGAGAACCCTGCCGCCCAGCGCCAGATCCTCCTGAAGCGCCTGATCGTGCTGAACATCGTCGCTTTGTCCGGCCATATACCGGCCGGAGAGGTGGGCGACCGGCTCGGCGGCGAGATCGTGATAGGTGACCTCGATGTCGGGATGGCCCGCCGTCAGGCGTTCGACGGCAGCCTTGGACAGGGCCCGGCTGACGGAATGGTCACCGAGAATGCTGGAATCGAGGTGGAGGAGTTTCATGATGTCTATCCTTTGATGCACGATGTGCACGGTCAGTCGATGGTGACGGCGCATGGAAACGCGACGCCGCGCTTTGTCCTGCGAGACGCGGGGAATTCCAGTTACTTTTCCATACCGAGGCACTATGAATGATGTGTCGGAACGTGCGCAAGGAGGCACATTTATGACACCTGCAAATAAGGACATGACGCTGGAGACGCTTCACGAGACCCATGACTGCCGCATGGCGAGCGCCCTCCTCTCCCGGATCGGCGACAAATGGTCGGTGCTGGTGGTGATGCTGCTGACGCCGGGACCCAAGCGCTTCAACGCGCTCAAGCGGGCGCTGGGCAGCATCTCGCAACGTATGCTGACGCTGACGCTTCGCAATCTGGAACGGGATGGGCTGGTGACGCGGACGATCTACCCGACCATTCCGCCGAAGGTGGAATATGCGCTGACCGATCTCGGCCAGTCGCTGCGCGAGCCCGTGCAGGCGCTCGGCAATTGGGCCTTCGAGCATCAGGAGCAGATCGACCGGGCACGCCTGGCCTACGATCAACGGCAGGCGTGATCGGCCAACGCGCACCGTGACCGAACCTCGGGGCTGAATGCGCTGCAGGCTTTGCGGCCTTGCCGCGTGAGGGCGGCACTGTTTCCCTCACGTGCGATGCCCGGCAAACCGGACATCGCGCATCACAGGAGGCCGCGCGGGATCAGCGCGGCAGAACGCTGGAGCCCATCAGGGCCTCGTCGATCGCGCGGGCTGCCTGGCGCCCTTCACGGATGGCCCAGACGACGAGCGACTGGCCACGGCGCACGTCGCCGGCAGCCCAGACCTTGTCGACGGAGGTCCGATAGTCCTTGTCGTCCGCAATCACGTTGCTGGAGCCGCGACGGTCGGTGTTGATGGCGAGCGCGTCGCCGAGCTCCTCCAGAACACCCGTCTTCAAGGGGCCGCTGAAGCCGATGGCGATGAAGGCGAGGTCGGCCTTGATGACGAACTCCGTGCCGGGAACCGGCTTGCGGCGATCGTCGACCTGACAGCACTTCACGCCGGTCAGCACACCGTCTTCGCCGACGAATTCGAGCGTCGCGACCTGGAATTCGCGCACGGCGCCTTCGGCCTGCGACGAGGAGGTGCGCATCTTCGTGGCCCAGAACGGCCAGACGGAAAGCTTGTCTTCCTTTTCCGGCGGCTGCGGGCGGATGTCGAGCTGCGTCACCTTGACGGCACCCTGACGAAACGCAGTGCCGACGCAGTCGGACGCCGTGTCACCGCCGCCGACGACGACGATGTGCTTGCCACCGGCAAGGATCGGGTCCGAAGGCCAGCCGACGCTGTCGATGTTCTCGCGGCCGACGCGGCGGTTCTGCTGCACGAGATACGGCATGGCATCGTGAACGCCGGCGAAATCGCCCCCGGGAATGCCGGCATCGCGCGGCGTCTCGGAGCCGCCGCAATACAGCACGGCGTCGTGCTCCTCGCGCAGGCTCTCCACCGTGCGGTCCACACCGATATTGACGCCGTAATGGAAGGTGACGCCTTCGCCGGTCATCTGCTCGACGCGGCGGTCGATGAAGTTCTTCTCCATCTTGAAGTCCGGAATGCCGTAGCGCAGCAGACCGCCTGCCTTGGTCTCGCGCTCGTAGACATGCACCGCATGGCCGGCGCGCGCCAGCTGCTGGGCGGCGGCCATGCCGGCCGGACCCGAACCGATGATGCCGATCGACTTGCCGGTCTTCGTCACCGCAGGCTTCGGCACGATATAGCCCATCTCGTAGGCCTTGTCGGCGATTGCCTGCTCGATGGTCTTGATGGTGACCGGCGCGTCCTCGAGGTTCAGCGTACAGGCTTCCTCGCAGGGCGCGGGGCAGATGCGGCCGGTGAATTCGGGGAAGTTGTTGGTCGAGTGCAGGTTGCGGATCGCCTCTTCCCAGTTGCCGCTGTAGACGAGATCGTTCCAGTCGGGGATCTGGTTGTGCACCGGGCAGCCGGTCGGGCCGTGGCAGAAGGGAATGCCGCAATCCATGCAGCGTGCCGCCTGCTTCTGGACTTCAGGCTCCGACATCGGGATCGTGAATTCCCGGAAATGACGGATGCGATCGGAGGCCGGCTGATACTTTGCCAGCTGCCGGTCGATCTCCATGAAACCTGTAACCTTGCCCATGACGTAACCCTCAATCGTCGCCGTGGAAGCGCTGATGCCACCCGCGCCGCGCCCACCCGTTTCTGTTTCTGACCGCCGGGCGACCGGCAGCTTTTGATCCCGTTGTCGCCGGACCCGGCGAACGCTCCATCGCATGTCCCGGTGCCGAGACGGTCGCTGGTCCCGTGCCGGCAAGCTCTTGTCCCCGCGCTTCTGCGCCAACTGGCTGTCCGCAGACCGCTAGAGTTGGACCATGCAGGCCGGCTTCGGCCGCTGCCAGACGTGCGGAAGAGACGCCGGCCCGGAGACGACGGAGCCTTTTCCTTCGCCGGGGGCGGGGCCGCCGATTACTCGGCAGCCTCCGCCATTTTCATCCGCTCCATATCCTCGAGCGCCCGACGGTACTCGACCGGCATGACCTTGCGGAATTTCGGCCGGAAGTCCGCCCAGTTGTCGAGGATCTCCTTGGCGCGGGGCGAGCCCGTATAATGGAGATGGTTGGAGATCAGCTGCACCAGCCGCTCCTCGTCATGGCGCGTCATGTCGCCGGAGACGTCCACCATGCCCTTGTGCATGAGGTCGCCACCGTGATGATGCAGCTTTTCCAGCATGTCGTCTTCTTCCGGAACCGGCTGAAGCTCGACCATGGCCATGTTGCAGCGCTGCGGGAAGTCGGCGCTCTCGTCCAGCACATAGGCGACGCCGCCCGACATGCCGGCCGCGAAGTTGCGGCCGGTCTCGCCGAGCACGACCACCACGCCGCCCGTCATGTATTCGCAGCCATGGTCGCCCACGCCCTCGACCACCGCGATGGCGCCCGAGTTGCGCACGGCGAAGCGTTCACCGGCCACGCCGTTGAAGTAGCACTCGCCGGAAATCGCGCCGTAGAGCACCGTATTGCCGACGATGATCGATTCCGCCGCCTTGATCTTCGATGCCTCGGAGGGACGCACGACGATGCGACCGCCGGACAGGCCCTTGCCGACATAGTCATTGCCGTCGCCAATCAGGTCGAAGGTGATGCCGCGTGCGAGGAACGCACCGAACGACTGACCCGCCGTGCCGCGCAGCGTCACGAAGATCGTATCGTCCTTCAGCCCCTTGTGGCGCCAGCGCTTGGCCACTTCGCCCGACAGCATGGCGCCGGCCGAACGGTCGACGTTCTTGATCGTCGCCTCGATCTTCACCGGGGTCTTGGATTCCAGCGCCGGCATCGCTTCCGCGATCAGCTTCCGGTCGAGAATGTCGTGGATCGGATGGTTCTGCTTCTCCGTCCAGTAGGTCGCTTCCTTCGGCGCATCCACCTTGTAGAAGATGTTGGAGAAATCGAGCCCGTTCGCCTTCCAGTGCGAGATCAGCGTGTCCTTCTCCAGCAGTTCCGAGGCGCCGATGATGTCGTCGAACCTTGACACGCCGAGCGAGGCGAGGATTTCCCGGACCTCTTCGGCGACGAAGAAGAAGTAGTTGACCACATGCTCGGGCGCACCCTTGAAGCGCTTGCGCAGGACCGGGTCCTGCGTCGCCACGCCCACCGGACAGGTGTTCAGATGGCACTTGCGCATCATGATGCAGCCGGCGGCGATCAGCGGCGCGGTGGAGAAGCCGAACTCGTCGGCCCCCAGCAGCGCACCGATGATGACGTCGCGGCCGGTCTTCAGGCCGCCATCCACCTGCAGGGCGATGCGCGAGCGCAGGCCGTTCAGAACCAGCGTCTGGTGCGTCTCGGCAAGGCCGATTTCCCAGGGGCTGCCGGCATGCTTCAGCGATGTCAGCGGCGAGGCGCCGGTGCCGCCGTCGTAACCGGAGACGGTGATATGGTCGGCGCGCGCCTTGGCGACCCCGGCGGCAACCGTGCCGACGCCGACTTCCGAGACGAGCTTGACGGACACGTTGGCTTCCGGATTGACGTTCTTCAGGTCGTAGATCAGCTGGGCCAGATCTTCGATCGAATAGATGTCATGGTGCGGCGGCGGCGAGATGAGGCCGACGCCCGGCGTCGAATGCCGGGTCTTGGCGACGGTCGCGTCCACCTTGTGGCCGGGCAGCTGACCGCCTTCGCCGGGCTTTGCACCCTGCGCCACCTTGATCTGCAGCATGTCGGCATTGACGAGATATTCCGTCGTCACGCCGAAGCGGCCGGACGCCACCTGCTTGATCGCGGACCGTTCCGGGTTGGCCGAGCCGTCATGAAGCGGGAAGTAGCGATCGCTCTCCTCGCCGCCTTCGCCGGTGTTCGACTTGCCGCCGATCCGGTTCATGGCGACGGCGAGCGTCGTGTGCGCCTCGCGCGAGATGGAGCCGAACGACATCGCGCCGGTCGAGAAGCGCTTGACGATTTTGGCAGCCGGCTCGACCGCGTCGATCGAGATCGGCGTGCGGCCGAGACCGTCTGCACCCTTGATGGTGAAGAGCCCGCGAATGGTGTTCATGCGCAGAGCGTCGCCGTTCACCATGTCGGCGAACGCGCGGTAATGATCCTGCGCATTGCCGCGCACGGCATGCTGGAGCGAGGCGATCGAGTCCGGCGACCAGGCATGGCCTTCGCCGCGCATGCGGTAGGCATATTCGCCGCCGACATCCAGCGTGTTGGTCAGGACCGGATCGGGACCGAACGCCGCCTGGTGACGGTTGAAGGTCTCCTCGGCGATCTCCTTGAGGCCGATGCCTTCGATCTGCGTGGCCGTTCCGAAGAAATAGCGCTCGATCAGTGCGCTCGAAAGACCGACGGCATCGAAGATCTGCCCGCCGCAATAGGACTGGTAGGTCGAGATGCCCATCTTCGACATGACCTTGAGGATGCCCTTCCCCACGGCCTTGATGTAGCGATAGACGATCTCGCTGCCGTCGACTTCCTTGGGGAACTCGCCGCGCTTGTGCATGTCGGTCAGCGTGTCGAAGGCGAGATAGGGGTTGATCGCCTCGGCACCGTAGCCGGCGAGCAGCGCGAAGTGATGGATCTCGCGCGGCTCGCCCGATTCCACCACGAGGCCGACCGAGGTGCGAAGTCCCTTGCGGATCAGGTGATGGTGGACGGCCGCGGTTGCGAGCAGCGCCGGAATGGCGATGCGATCCGGGCCGACCTGGCGATCGGACAGCACGATGATGTTGTAGCCGCCCTTCACCGCCGCTTCCGCCCGTTCGCAGAGCCGGTCGAGAATTTCCGGCATGCCTTCGGCGCCGCGCGCGACGTCATAGGTGAAGTCGAGCGTCTTGGTGTCGAAACGGTCTTCCGTGTGGCCGATGGAGCGGATCTTTTCGAGATCGCCATTGGTCAGGATCGGCTGGCGCACTTCCAGCCGCTTGGCATGCGATGCCCCGACATGGTCGAGAATGTTCGGCCGCGGCCCGATGAAGGAGACGAGGCTCATCACCAGCTCTTCGCGGATCGGATCGATGGGCGGGTTGGTGACCTGCGCGAAGTTCTGCTTGAAATAGGTGTAGAGCAGCTTCGACTTCGACGACATGGCCGAGATCGGCGTATCCGTCCCCATCGAGCCGATCGCTTCCTGGCCGGTCGTCGCCATCGGCGACATCAGGATCTTCGTGTCTTCGAGCGTGTAGCCGAAGGCCTGCTGGCGATCGAGCAGCGACACGTCGCGGCGCAGCGCACGCGGCTCCACCGGCTTCAGTTCTTCGAGGATCAACTGCGTGTTGTCGAGCCACTTGCGATAGGGATGCTGGGCGGCGAGCGAGGACTTCACTTCCTCGTCGGAAATGATGCGGCCCTCTTCCATGTCGATCAGCAGCATCTTGCCCGGCTGGAGGCGCCACTTCTTGACGATGCTTTCCTCCGGCACAGGCAGCGTGCCGGCTTCGGATGCTAGGATGACGCGGTCGTCGTCGGTGACGAGGTAGCGGGCCGGACGCAGGCCGTTGCGGTCGAGCGTCGCGCCGATCTGGCGGCCATCGGTGAAACAGACCGCAGCCGGACCGTCCCACGGCTCCATCAGGGCGGCATGGTACTCGTAAAAGGCCTTGCGCTCGGCCCCCATCAGCTGGTTGCCGGCCCAGGCTTCGGGGATCAGCATCATCACCGCATGCGACAGCGAATAGCCGCCCTGCACGAGGAATTCGAGCGCGTTGTCGAAGCAGGCGGTGTCCGACTGCCCCTCGTAGGAGATCGGCCAGAGCTTGGAGATGTCGTCGCCGAAGAGCGGCGAGGACACGGAAGCCTGGCGCGCCGCCATCCAGTTGACGTTGGAGCGCAGCGTGTTGATCTCGCCGTTATGGGCGACCATGCGATAGGGATGCGCGAGCTTCCAGGACGGGAAGGTGTTGGTGGAGAAGCGCTGGTGCACGAGCGCGACCGCGCTCTCGAACCGCGGGTCTTCCAGATCCTTGAAATAGGCCGCGACCTGATAGGCGAGGAACATGCCCTTGTAGATGATCGTCTTCGACGACAGCGACACGGGATAGAAACCGGTTTCCGCACCCTTATAGGCATCGTAGATCCGGTTGGAGATGACCTTGCGCAGCGTGAACAGACGCCGCTCGAACTCGGCATTGGTCGCGGCATCGCGGCCGGCGCCGATGAACACCTGCACGTGACGCGGCTCGGTGGCGGCGATATGCGGCGCCTTCGACAGCGAGGCGTTATCGACCGGGACGTCGCGGAAGCCGAGCAGCGACTGCCCCTCTTCGGCAACGACATCGGCGATGACCTGCTTGAAATGCGCGATCTGCGCCTCGTCCTGCGGCATGAACAGGTAGCCGACGGCATAATCGCCGGCGCGCGGCAACGTCACGCCCTGCGCGGCCATTTCCTCACGGAAGAAACGGTCCGGAATCTGCACCAGAATGCCGGCGCCATCGCCCATCAGCGGATCGGCACCGACGGCACCGCGATGCGTCAGGTTTTCGAGGATGAACAGGCCGTCGCGCACGATCTGGTGCGACTTGACGCCCTTCATATGCGCGACGAACCCGACGCCGCAGGCATCGTGCTCGTTGCGCGGATCGTAGAGACCCTGCTTGGCCGGCAGGCCACCCTTGTAGGTATTCGCAGGGAAAGCTTTCGGGAAAACGGCCGTCGTCGTCGCGGTGGCGTCAGCCTCTACGCGATGGGATGCGGCGTCATGTGATGGCGTGATCTGCGTCATCGTCTTCCCTCCAGTTGCGGCCCTCGTCTCTCGGGCCTGCCGTCGTCGGGGCGCACGCGCGGCTTCAAACACGCGGTGACGCCCGGTCTATCGTTGCATGATCCTGTGCCGCTCGCAAACGAAGCTTGGCGGTGTCGGGTCAGAAGATCCGCGACCATTTGACAGGGAGCACCGGCGTCGCGCCGGACGCGCAGAGAAAAGCCGGATGGCTCGCCGCGCGAAGAGTGTTTCCCTGCACCGGCCCCGCGCCGCTTGGATGTGCGCTTCGGGCCATTCGGTCTTCAGACCGAAATAGGACAGCAAGCCTGTCCTATTTCACAGGCTCTATGCCAGAAAGCTCCGGTCACTGCAAGAGATCGCCTTCAAATAATCGGCGTCATCGATCCAAAAATGTCGGACATCGCGAGATTGACGAAAGAATGTTGCGTGACCGGCGCGCAGACTTTCCTTTGGTTTCAAACTGGTCTGCAATTGTCCTGATCGGGACGGCCGGGATTGATTGCCGGCTCCGGCGGATTATGGTCTCGCGAGGGTTCGGCGCGTGCGCCTTTGGGCCCGCCCTTTTCTCTCGACCATCGGAAGCTTGCATGATCTTCTCCTCCGACAACTGGGCCGGCGCCCATCCCCTCATCGCGGAAAGCCTGGTCAAGGCGGCTCCGGGCTTTGCCCCCGCCTATGGCACGAGCCCGCTCGACCGAAGGGTCGAGGCGATGCTGGCCGAGGTGTTCGAACGGGAGGTCGCCGTTTTCATCGTCGGAACGGGCACGGCGGCAAATTCGCTCGCCTTTGCCAGCGTCACGCGGCCCGGCGGGCACGTGTTCTGCCACCGCGAGGCGCATGTGAATTCGGACGAATGCGGTGCACCGGAGTTCTTCTCGCTCGGCGCACGCATGGCGCCGGTCGATGGCGCGTTCGGCAAGATGGACCCGGAGCGACTCGAAGCGGAGATCAAGCGGTTTCCCCCGGGCTTCGTCCATGCCGGACAGCCGATGGCCGTGACGCTGACGCAGGCGACCGAAGCCGGCACGGTCTACACGCTGGATGAGATTTCCGCGATTTCCGAGATCGCGCAGCGCTACAGCCTGCCGCTGCACATGGACGGCGCGCGCTTTGCCAATGCGCTGGTCGCGCTCGATGCGACGCCGGCCGAAATGACCTGGAAACGCGGCGTCGACATTCTCTCCTTCGGCGGCACCAAGAACGGTTGCTGGTGTGCGGAGGCGCTGATCCTGTTCGACCCCTCGAAGACCGGCGATATGCCGTATCTGCGCAAGCGCTCGGCTCAGCTCTTTTCCAAGACCCGCTTCGTTTCCGCCCAGCTCGAGGCCTATCTCGACAAGGATCTCTGGCTCGACCTCGCGCGGCACGCAAACGCCATGGCCAAGCGCATGGCCGACGGCATCGCCGACAGCAACAGCGCCCGCCTCGCCTGGCCGTCGAATGCCAACGAGCTGTTCGTGATTCTGAAAACGTCGAATGCCGAGGCGCTGAAGGAGAAGGGCGCGCTGTTCTATCCCTGGCCCGTGCCGCACGCGCTGGCGGGCACGCTCGCCGCCGACGAGGGGCTCTATCGCCTGGTCACCAGCTTCGCCACGGAGCCGGGCGATGTCGACGCCTTCCTCGAAGGTTGCCGTAGCGCCTGAGACGTCGAGACCCGGCAACGAAAAACGGCGCCCCTCACGGGACGCCGTCTCTTCCACTCAGAGTGATAGGCCGTCGATCAGTTGACGCTGGCTTCGACCTGATTGGCTTCGATCTGCTTCGGTGCGCTCTGGGCGGCCGAGATCTCGATGCGGCGCGGCTTGGCAGCTTCAGGGATCTCGCGCAGGAGATCGATGTGCAGCAGGCCGTTCTTCAGGGAAGCGGAGCGGATTTCCACATATTCGGCCAGCTGGAAGCGGCGCTCGAAGGCGCGCTTGGCAATGCCGCGATACAGGAACTGGTTTTCGGCCGTTTCTTCCTCGCTCTTTTCGCCCTTGACCGTCAGCGTATGTTCCTTGGCTTCGATCGAAAGCTCGCTTTCATCGAAACCGGCAACCGCCATGGTGATCCGGTAGGTGTTTTCGCCGGTCCGCTCGATATTGTAGGGCGGATAGCTCTGCGACTGGTCGGGCTGGCCGAGACTGTCGAGCATGGTGAACAGCCGGTCGAAGCCGACGGTGGAGCGGTAGAGGGGAGAAAAATCAACGTGACGCATGGTGTCCTCACTAAACGAGCAACGAGTTGCGATGTCTGGCCCGTCATCCCGTAAGCGGCGATGGCAAGACCGGTGGCCGGGCCCTCTTCGGCGCCCGTGATCCTGAGATGGGAACGACCTTTTCGGCCGTCAAGAGGCGTCTGAACGACAAAATTATCGGCATCGTCACATTTTTTCGCATCGCCTCCCCTGCTGGCAAACCCTTGATTTTATGCATTGGGATGACCAAGGGAGACAGTCTCGCGTGACATAAACGGGGGATGAACGGCCGGTTCCGTTTCGGTTCACCTGCGCTCGGCTAGAACAGCATTCATCGGAACAGGAGCAAGACACGCAGCCGGATCGTCCCTGAAAGGTTGCAGTCCCCGTTGCGCTTCTGTTTCGCCCTTCCGGGCCGGACGCGGCTCCCCGCCGCTCCGGCCCCTTTTTCTTTTGGAACATCGGGCAAGACCAGTCCGTCCAGATGGCCTCGCTCTTTGACCGGCGGTCGTCCCTGGAATATTTCTGACGTCCCGGACGCGACCACTCGCCGCATCGTCCATCGTTCACCTGCGTGAAAGGACGACCGTCTAGGATGACGTTGCCGCCGCATGCCGAGACCGCCGATCGGACCCCTGATGCAGAAAACCTCCGCGACGCAACGACCTGACCCCGCCACGCCGACCGGTGCCGTCGCCGCGACCGCAACGCGACCGGCCGACGGTCCGCGTGCCGACGATACGACGCAGTTGACGCCGCGGCTGTTTCCGACGCCGGACAATCCGATACCGCCCGCCGCCGCAGATCCGCGACGCCATACCGTCGGCTTCTTCACCGGCACCGGCGGGCGGCGCCTGCGCTACGCCGTGTTCCGCAGCGGCGACACCGCCGCCAAGGGCACGGTCGTCCTCCTTCACGGGCGCAACGAATCGATCGAGAAATATTTCGAGATGATCGGCGACCTCCTGGCCCGCGGCCTCTGGGTTGCGACCTTCGACTGGCGTGGGCAGGCCGGATCGGAGCGTCTGCTGAAGCAATTGCGCCGCGGCCATGTGCGCCGCTTCTCCGACTATGAGCAGGATCTGTCGATCTTTCTCGAAAAGATCGTGCTGCCGGATACGCGCCTGCCGTTTTTCCTGATCGCCCATTCCATGGGTGCCCTCGTGGCGCTGGCCCAGGCACCGCGGCTGGCAACGCGCATCGACCGCATGGTGCTGAATGCGCCCTTCGTGGCGCTCGGCAACCAGCGCATGAGCCATGGCAAGATCGGCCTGCTCTCGGCCGTGGTCAGCCTCTTCGGCCTCGGCGCTCTGGCCTTGTCGAAGGAGCAGCCCATGCTCTTCCCGCAGAATCTCGTTTCCACGGACCCCGTGCGCTACGCCCGCAACGCCGCGATCGCGCAGGCCCATCCGGAACTGGCGCTGGGAGCCCCCAGCGCACGCTGGCTGCACGAAACCTTTCGCGCCATCCGCCGCGTCACGCGCCGCGAGCACCTGACGCGCATCACCGTGCCGACGCTGCTGCTCGCCCCGACCCGCGACCGGCTGGTGCCCTATGCGGCCATCGAGTCCCTGGCCCGCAACTTTCGCGCCGCCACCCTCATCCCCATCGACGGCGCCCGGCATGAGGTTTTCCAGGAGGACGACCGCTACCGCGCACAGGCCATGGCCGCCATCGATGCCTTTATCCCCGGCAGCACCGGCCCGGACGTCACGGAAAGCCTGAGCGGCGACGATATGCTGGTGCTCTGAACGCCGAAAGCGCGTCAGCCCCGCAGGATGGCCAGAGCCTCGGCATGAAGCGCCGCACTGCCGGCCGCGATCACCTCGCCGCCCATTTCCGCCCGGCCCCCGTTCCAGTCGGTCACGATGCCGCCCGCCTGCTCGATCAGCGGAATGAGGCCACCGACGTCATAAGGCTTCAGACCGGCTTCGATGACGAGGTCGATATGCCCGGCCGCCAGCAGCGCGAAGGCGTAGCAATCGCAGCCGTAGCGGGCGAGCCGCACTTTATCCTGCACCGCCTCGAATTTCGTCTTGATGTCGCCGTGATAGAGATAGGGCGACGTCGTGAACATCGTCGCCTCGGACAGCGCCCCGCAGTCGCGCGTGGAAAGCGTCCGCGCGCCCTCGGGCCCCCGATAATGCGTGACGCCATCGGCCGCAAAGAAGCGCTCGCCGGTGAACGGCTGGTCCATCAGACCCATCACGGCGCGGCCCTTGTGGTAGAGGCCGATCAGCGTGCCCCAGACCGGCAGGCCGGAAATGAAGGCGCGCGTGCCGTCGATCGGATCGATGACCCAGACGTAATCGCGGTCGGCACCCACCGTGCCATATTCCTCGCCGAGAATACCGTGGTCGGGAAACGTCTCCTCGATCAGCACACGAATGGCCCGCTCCGCCGCCTGGTCGCCCTCCGTCACCGGATCGAAACCGGTCTCGAGTTTGTTGGCAACGCCGACACCCGTGCGAAACCGCGGCAGGGTCTCGGCCTTGGCTGCATCGGCCAGGCGATCGAAGAACGGACGGTCCGGCAGCATGGCACTCTCCTGGAAACGACCCGCACGGGGCCCGACATGACGTTGCGCATGCTTAGACGAATTTATTTTCAAAAGAAAATGCAGAACAAGTTTTCAGCAGTTTCGCCATGCGCCGCACACGCCATATGCAGACGGCGATGCTTCACCCGATTTTTCGCACGATTATTGGGCAATTTCAAAAATTATCAAACAAATGCCGACTGTTAGCATGTCACCGATTCGTCATGGGATCGGATGTGGCCTTGACAATGGTGCGTCGCAATATCAAACTCTTCTGACAGTCATTCGTGGCTGTAAATACCCTCCTTGGGTGTTTCCTCCCTAGACTTAACCGCGCCAAGAGCGCGGTTTTTTTTGGCCGGTTGCCATCGCGGATCAAGGGATCGGCAGGTCGGGCGTCGCTCAGGGAAAATCTATTCCGCGGCGAGCGGCAGGCTCTCGGTCGAGCCCTCGACATGGGCTGCAAACTCCGCGAAGAACGTGCCGAGCAGGTGCGCCAGCCAATCGAATTCCGGCTTCTTCACCAGCGTCGTCTCGTCCACGTAGAGCGCACGGTTGATCTCGATCTGCAGGGCATGCAGGCCACGGGTCGGGCGGCCGTAATGTTCGGTGATGAAGCCGCCGGCATAGGGCTTGTTGCGCGTCACCGTAAAGCCGAGATCTTCGAGCAGAGTCACCGCCATCCGGGAAAGATCGGCCGAGGCACTGGTGCCGTAGCGATCGCCGATGATGATATCCGGCCGCACGCCGCTGCCGGCCACCCGAACGTTGCCGGGCATGGAATGGCAATCGATCAGGATCGCCCGCCCGAACAGCACATGCGTGCGCGCGATCAGCCGCCGGAGCGTCGCATGATAGGGCTTGTAAATCGTTTCGACCCGTTCCAGCGCATGCTCGACCGGCATGCGGGTGCGGTAGATTTCCATATTCTCGGCCACCAGGCGCGGGATGGTGCCCAGCCCGCCGGCAACCCGCATGGAACTGATATTGGCATGCGGCGGCAGCGCGCCGTCGAACATGCGCGGATCGAGCTCATAGGGTTCGCGATTGACGTCGAGAAAGGCCCGCGGGAAATGCGCCACCAGCATCGGTGCGCCGAGCCCGACCGCACGGCCGAAAAGCTCGTCCACATAATGATCCTCGGAGCGGCGGATGGCGCGCGCATCGAGCCGCGACTGCGCGAGAAACGCGTCGCTATAGAGCCTGCCGCTATGCGGGGAGTTGAAAACAAAGGGGATTTTCTGATGGTCCGGCTCGCGAACGCAAAACAGATCGTGCTCCCGAACCGTCTCCTCCATCGCGATCCTTTTTACCATGTCATCATCTTGCCGCTTCGTTCATGTTGCCAGTTGGCCGCATCTGTGTCCATAGTCGCCCCTCACGACGGTTGCGGGCACGCGCGTCGATCGGTCTTGACGTCCGGTCTTCACGGGATATTTACCCCATTGCGGTTTCATGAGGCGACCGCACCTTCCCGTCATAGAATAAGACCTAGACAGCAACGGCTGGAAATCCATGAGTCCCAAAATTCTCCTCGCAGAAGACGACAACGACATGCGCCGTTTCCTGGTGAAGGCGCTGGAAAAAGCCGGTTACAAGGTCCTTTCCTTCGACAACGGCGCCAGTGCCTATGACCGTCTGCGGGAAGAGCCCTTTTCGCTCCTCCTCACCGACATCGTCATGCCGGAAATGGACGGGATCGAACTTGCGCGTCGCGCGACCGAACTCGATCCCGACCTCAAGGTCATGTTCATCACCGGCTTCGCCGCCGTGGCGCTGAACCCCGACAGCAAGGCCCCGAAGGACGCCAAGGTCCTCTCCAAGCCCTTCCACCTTCGCGACCTGGTCGACGAAGTGAACAAGATGCTGGCCGCCTGACAAGGCGCCGGCGTCAGGCCCCGCACCGGCCCTTCCCTTTTGTCAAAAAAGCATCACGATGCCTGTTGACGCTCAAAAAGGTTTGTGGTCTATGCGCGGCACGGATGGGCGTGTAGCTCAGCGGGAGAGCACTACGTTGACATCGTAGGGGTCACAGGTTCAATCCCTGTCACGCCCACCATCCTTTTCAAAAGCCCTGTTTCGACAGGGCTTTTTGCGTTTTTGGGTTTGGTCGCGAGGCGCTTTAGGACAGCCGGTCGACGGCGGAGGCGGCTTTGGCGACGCCGCGCTTGACGTCGCCCTGTTCCGGGGCATCGATGCGGCGATACCGGGCCTCGATGAAGCTGTAGAGGCCGAACGCCACCAGACCGGCGGCCGCCAGAGCATAGAGCGCGGTGCCCGATGGCAGGTTGCGGACCCAGTCCAATGCCTCGGGCACGCTGCCGGCCTGTTCCGAATCGACCATGATCGCTGCGAACACGAAAAACCCGCCGGTGATGGACAGCACGAGCCCGCGCGCGGCAAGGCCGAAGACGGAGATGCCGCCAAGGAGATCGCTCTTGCCGGACGGCAGCGAGAGACGCTCGCGATATTTTCCCGAAATGCCGCGCCAGGCCTGAACGGCGCCGGCCGCAAGGATGATGAGCCCAAGAGCGCCGACGAGAAACCGGCCGAACGGCTGCTGCATCAGCCAGGTCGCAGGGCTGCCTCCGCCACCCGATGCGTCTCCTGACGCGAGGACCAGCCGCGCGGCCGCCAGAGCCAACGTGGCGTTGATGACGCCGCTTGCGAGATTGCCAGCGCGCGCCAGATAGCCTTTCGGGCTGTTCTCCTGACTGTCGGCATTGAGAAGCGCCTGCGCCAGGCGCCAGAGAACATGCCCGACCAGCCCGATGGCGACGGTTGCCAGGAGAAAGCGCCCGAAAGGCTGCCCGAGCAGATTGGAGAGCGCGCCGTGCGTGCTCGCCTCCTCTCCCGAAGACGACCCGATAAGGGCGATCAGACCGAGCGTGATGTAAACGACGCCGCGGGCTGCATATCCCCACCGGGCGAGAAATTCGAACTTGTTGGTCATCGTCGCCTCGATCCCGAGCCGCACGCTTGTCGGTTCAGCAGGATGCAAAACCCCCAGCCGTGCGATCAGTCTGTTCTTCGCAGGGAAGATTGACCGGCCGGGCGAATTTTCAATGACTGTGCAAAGTCGGGGACGGTGCAAAGTGTGGACGGCCGCCCGGAGCCTCGCCTCGCCCGGACGGGTGATCGACAGGCTCTGTCGGCCAACATCGCCTTTCGCGGCCCTCCTGCCGATGTTCGTTCCCGCACGGCGCGAGATTTGTCATAAAGGATACTTCCATGACCTCTTATTCCCGCTCGGCGCTTTCTTTCGTTACAGCCGCCGGATTTGCCCTTCTCAGCACGACAGCCTTTGCCGCCAACACGATCAAAGTCGTGGAAAGCGGCGAAGGCGGCGGCGAGATGGGGCTGAGCCTGGAGCCTGCGACCGTCACGGCAGGGACTGCCGTGTTCAGCGTGCACAATGCGGCCGCCGTCGAGGAGCACGAAATGATCGTCGTGCGGCTGAAGTCGCCCGACCAGAAAATCCCACTGAACACGGCCAAGCACCGCGTCGACGAGGCCAAGCTGAAGAGCCTCGGCGAGGTGGAAGACCTGAAACCGGGTTCTGATGGCCAGCTGAAGACGAGCCTGAAGGCCGGCACCTACCTGGTGTTCTGCAATATCAAGGGTCACTACGAAGCCGGCATGCAGGCCAAGCTGACGGTCACGCCGTAACGCCCGACGCGAGCCTGTCCGGTGGCGACGATCACCGGACAGGCTGCCTCGACGGTGCGCACGCCTCCGGGGTTCGACCCATCCGCCGCCGGAACGTTTTGCACCGGGCGGACGTTGTTTGCCATCGACCCGACCAGCGAGGCGTGCGCCATGACAAATTTTCCCGATGATCTCGAAGCCGCTCTTTCGGCCCACGCGCGACAGCAGAACATTTCCCGAGACGAGGCCATCCGGCGCATCGTTCGCGAGTGGATGCGAACCCATGGGTTTCTCGCGGAGACGGATGAGGACGAAACGCCGCCGTCTCCCGCTCCCGGCAAGCCGGATCCGGAATTCGTACAGTATCCCGGCTATTTCAAAGGCGATGGCAGCCTCTGAAAGGGTCTGGCACGCAACACAAAAATAGGGCCGCTCCATCTCTGGAACGGCCCTTATGAATACTCTTGGAGCCTCACGCGATCCCGGCGGGGTCCCCGATAGGCAACAAGGCGGGATCGTTCGGGTTCTTCGTGTCGCCGGGTGCGATCACGGGCGGCACCGGAGAGCTGTCCTGACCGCGATCCGGAAGTCCGGGGGTCGAGGTCGGTCCGCGCGGCGTATCGGGTTCGGGCGTCGGAAGCGGGTCACGATTTGGCATGATCTCATCCTTTCCAATTGCGTTCACGAGATTAACGGCCCGGCTTGGCGATGGTTCCGACGGGTGGTTTCGAAGTTTCGGGAGCCGCCGATCCGCAGGCTTGCCTGCAGCGGCAGGTGGTCGGAGGCGATCCGGGAGAGCGGCGTGCGCACGGCCGCCACTGACAGGGTCTCGATACCCTGCGAGACGAAGATATGGTCGAGCCGCAGAAGCGGGAAGCGCGAGGGAAAGGTCGGCCCGATCCGCGTGTTTTGCCCTGACGATGTCCCTTGATCGTCACGCACCCGGACAGGCGGAAGCCGACGCTTCAGAAGCCCGTAGGCCACGGAGGACGGGATGGCGTTGAAATCTCCGGTGAGGATGACCGGCTGGTCGCGGCACGCGTCGTTGCCGATCCACGCGTCGCCCAGAAGGGCCTCGGCCTGGCGGCGGCGCTCGCCACGTCTCAGACCGAAATGCGTGTTGAAGATCTGCACGGGGCGTCCGTCCACCTCCACTTCCACCCAGAGCGCACCGCGCGTCTCGCCCACGGACGGGATCGCACCGGCCTTGACCAGCCGCGACGGCAGTGCTGTCAGGATGGCGTCGCCATACTGCTCTTCGCGCACATGCAGCGCCGGGTGGAAATGCGACGTCACCTTCAAAAGGTCGGCAATCCGCGCCGCTTGATCGATACCGCCGGTGCGGGCGCGGCCGACATCGAGCTCCTGCAGCGCGATCACGTCCGGCCGCGCCGCCGCGATGACCTCGGCGATGCGTTCCGGATCCATCCGCCGGTCCGTGCCGATGCAGCTGTGAACATTATAGGTCAGGATCGACAGCACGCTCGGCGGCTGCATGAGGGATTCGTCACCTCGTCCTGACGGGTAGGCGCCGGGGGAGGTCTTGGGAATGAAAGGGAGGGTGGAAGACGGGACGGGATGTTCGGACATGGCGAGGGAACCCGATGGGGGGCCAATTCGTTCCGTGCGACAGTGCCGTCGCGGTCGTCGCGACGGCGTCCTGATGTTGAACGTGCAGGAGCATCACGATGCCTGCCGTTCAAGCGTCAGCCAGCAGTTCTTGAGAGAGCGACCATCGAATGAGCCTTCGCCTTATCTTCCGCGTGGTCGCCGTCGCGGCCGTTCTCTTCGCCTTCTATCTGCTGTTCCAGACGCTGCGTCAGTACACGCTGGATGAGATCCTGACGGCATTGCGGGCCATTCCGATCTCGCATCTTCTGCTCGGTCTCGCGTTTGCCGCAGCGTCCTATGCCTGTCTCTCCTGCTTCGATGCGCTCGGCGTGCGCTACACGGGCAAGCGCCTGCCCTTTTACAAGACGGCCTTGGCCTCCTTCGTCAGCCTGTCGATCGGCCATAATGTCGGCGTCGCCGCGCTCAGCAGCGGCGCGGTCCGATATCGTTACTACGCCCGCTGGGGCCTGACCGCCGAGGATGTTGCAAAGATCGTGCTCTTCTGCGGTGTGACGGTCGCGCTCGGCCTCATGACGCTCGGCGGCGCCAGCCTGTTGCTGCGCCCGCAGGATGCGGCCGACATGACCGGGCTGAGCCGCAGCGCCGTCTTCGCCATCGGCATCGCTTCGCTGATCGCACCTGTCGTCTATCTCGTGCTGTCGGCCTTTGTCCGCAAGCCGCTGACGATCAGGAGCTGGAGCTTCGACCTGCCGAAGCTGCCGATCGCTGCCGCGCAGGTCGTGGTGGGCACGCTCAACTTCGCCTTCGTGGCCGCCAGCCTTCACCAGATGCTCTCGGCCTTCGCCGAGGCCGGTTACCTCAAGGTCGCCTCCGTCTCGATCATCGCAAACGTCGCCGCCATCATCAGCCATGTCCCCGGCGGCATCGGCGTTCTCGAAGCGACGGTCGCGCATATCCTGCCGGGCGCGGAATCCGTTGCGGCCGTCATCGCCTTTCGGGTGATCTACTACTTCATCCCCCTCGCCATCGGACTGCCGACCCTGCTGATCAGCGAACTCGTGACGAAGAAAAAGTCCGCCCGTGCCGCGGCGGACGAGAGCGACGAATTGGACGGCCGTCACGCAGGTTCGCCTGCCTGACGACGTCTCCATTGCATAGGATGCTGATGAAGGCGCATCGCACGAGACGTGCGGTGCCTTAAAGATCGGTCTGCGAAAAAGACGATCAGGTCGTGCTGCCGAAAATGCGGCTGGCAATCGCGCTGGCACCGCGGCGCAGCGTATCGATCGGATGGATCGGCCCGGAGGGATCGACGATATCGGTGCCGGGCAGCGGATCTTCCTCGCCCTCCGCCAGATCGATATCGAAATGCCTGAGGCCCCGTCGGGCGGTGTTCAGCGACTCCACCCCGTCATGCAGCGAGTTCAGTCGCTGGATCGCCTCCCGCACCGCATCCGGCGTGCTGTCGAGATGCTCGGCGAGCAGTCGGTAACGAACATCGGCGATAGCAGCACGCTGCTCGTCGTTGACGGCCTCGATCGCCATGTCGGCTTCGGTGTCCATGCCTTCGGAGCGATTGTTGAGGTTCGACGAACCGAGCCGAAGAAAGCGATCGTCGATGATGACAAGCTTGGAGTGAACCAGAACCTCCTGCTGCCCGTCCTCATCGTCGCTCGGCACCACGGCATACATCACGCGCAGCCGGTCATGCGGGTCGTTGCGCTTCAGCCGGCGGATCAGGCGGTCGCGATTGGTGCCCATCATCACCTTCTCGATGAAGCCATGCGAGATCCTCGTCACGACGATCAGGACTTCGGGCCCGTCGGGCCGCGACAGCCGTTCGATCAGGATATCGGCAATGCCGAAGGCGGCAAGATATTGTGCTTCGATATAGACGACCCGCTGCGCCGATTTCAGCGCATCGGTCAGCATGTGGATGGATTCGTGAATGCCCTCGTTGCCGATCGTTGCCGGTGTCGTCCGGGCAATCGCGACCGGGCACTCGGTTAGAGCCGGCGCAAGCGCTTCCGGCCAGGCCGTCGCCATCCCTTCGACAGGCGCGATCGTTTCGTCCATCGCATAGAACCAGCGCTCGCGGCAGACATCGCCCAGCATGCGGGCGGCGGGTCCGGAAACGGCAGCCTGCATGTCGTGCACCGGCTCATAGGCTTCGCCGTCCGGCGTCACGCGCAGCGGGTTGCCGGGCCTGTGATCGCTATCGTCCCAGCGCCGCGCTGTGAGGTCGATCCCGCCGATGAAGCCCATCGTGTCGTCGATGCAGACGATCTTCTGATGGTGCGAGCCGCGCAGCGGATGATGGGTGTCGAAATTGAGATGAATGCGCGGATGGCTCGCCCAGCCCTTCTTGCGAAAGAGCTTCAGCGACTTGCCGGAATAGATCGGCCCCATGGCCCAGACGAGGATGTGGATCTCAAGCTCCGGCTTCGCCTCGACCAGGGAGACAAGCAGATTGCCGAGCGTCGGGCTCTCCGGATCTTCCGGCGTCAGGCGAATGTCGGGGCTGAAATCCCAGCCGATGATCCAGATCCGCCGGGAGGCGAGCCGCAAAGCCTGTTCCAGCGTCTGGAAATAGGCTTTGCCGTCGATCATGAAGGCGATCTTGTCGGCGATCTCACGACGCCAGGCATTCTCGCCGATCCGGATGATCGCCGTCTCGCTGACGCCGGAAGAATGCTCGTTACGAGGATCGCCGTCATTCTCCTGGCCGACATGATACACGTGCAAATCCCCCGACCGGTTCTTCAAGGCCAAACTTCGTGGCGCTTCCAAACGCCACGAATGCCGAAAAGTTCCAGAAGGCGTCGTCAAGCCCGACAACTATTCCGTGATCAGGAGCACATACGGCGCACCCTGTACGTCCCGCAGATCCAGTGTTCGTCCCACGTCGATCGCCCCGCCCTGCAGAACATTGCGGTAAGAACGGCCCGCCAGATCCTCCGGCAACGACACCTGGATCGCATCGAACGCGTGATCGATGTCACCCTTCTCCAGGATCCCGAGCACTTTGCACGGCGCAACGATGATGGCGGCGGCATCGCCCGAGCGGCGCGCATAGGCCACCACGCTGCCGGACGCTTCGCCGGAAATCTCCAGCGGCTGATAATCGCCATCCTCGAACAGACCCGGCGCAGCGCGGCGCGCCGAAATCAGTCGGGCGGTGAGGGCGATCTTCGCCTGACCGGACGCGCGCGCCTCGGCATCGAACGGAAAGCCACCCGTTTGTTCCAGACGTGCCGCCATTGCCGGATAATCCGGCATGCGACGATTGTCCGGATCGACCAAGCTGAAATCGGCACGTTCCGATCCCTGATAGACATCCGGCACGCCGGGGGCCGTCATCTTCACCAGAGTCTGGGTCAGCCCGTTGACGAAGCCAGCGCGCGCGAAGGGTTGCAGGGTCTGAACGAAATCATCCAGAAATGCCTTGTTATCCGGCGAAAGAAGTCCTGCGGCGAAGGCCTGCACGGCACCTTCATAGTCCTCGTTGACGTCGGACCAGTCGCTGCGCATCTTCGCCTCGCGCAGCATCTTCTCCACATAGGCGGAAAAGCGCTCCTTGAGAGCCTCGATCGCTCCGGCGTCAGGTGTCGCGGATGTCTCTTCAAAGGCACCGGCCAGCGCCTGGTAGAGAGCCCATTCGACCGCAGGCTCCGGTGCCGGGCCATCGTCGAGCGTCGTGATCAGGCCGGCATTCAAGCCGTGCCAGCGCGACACGGCTTGCGCCCAGACACCGGGCGCCTCGCTGAGGGCATAAAGCCGGGCGCGCGCATCTTCGCCGCGCTTGGTATCATGGGTCGAGGTGGTGGTTATCGCCTGCGGCTGCTCGGCTGCCCGGCGCTGCATGGCGGCATGGAAGCGCGCCACCGACATCTCCTCTTCGGCCGGATTGCCGCCAACCTCGTTGAGCGCGAGCAGCCGGTGGTAGCGGTAGAACGCCGTATCCTCCATGGCCTTTGCCATGATCGGCCCGGTCACCTGCTGGAACCGGCTGCGGAACTCGAACGCATCGCCTTCCGCCGCGCCGGAAAGCACGGCGACGATCGCATCGAGCGCCTTGCGGCTGTCGCCGGACAGCGTGCCCGCCGCCTCCGCCGCCGCACCGTCGAGGATCTTGCGATCGTCGGCGCCCAGAGCCTCCCGCGTGCCATAGGTTCTATAGACCGGAAACGCCGTGATGAGCGCTTTCAGCGCCTTTTCCAGCGTCTCGGCCTCATATGCCTTGCCGACGGAAGACCGCGCCAGCGCCGCGAGCCGCTTGATCTCGCCTTCGAAATTGCGGTCGAGCATCAGCTGTTTGGCGTCCCTCAGGATCGACGCGTAGTCCCGACCCCCGGCAAAATCCGCATAGGCCGCGTCCAAGGCTTTTGCCAGCGACGAATCCACGAAGAGATGCGCCAGAGCCGCGATGAACTCGTAGCCGGTCGTTCCTGCGATGGGCCAGCTTGCCGGCACGCGCTCGTCCTCCTCGATGATCTTTTCGACCACGAGATAGACATCGGGACCGACCGCGTCGCGCAGGGTCTTCAGATAGCCTTCCGGATCGGCAAGACCATCGACATGGTCGATGCGCAACCCATCGACCGTGCCGTCGCGGACGAGGTCGAGCACCAGCCGATGTGCCGCCTCGAAGACATCCGGCGCCTCGACGCGGAGACCGGCAAGGCCCGCGACCTCGAAGAAGCGGCGATAGCTGAGATCGCTCGCCGCCGTCTTCCAGTGCACGAGCCGAAAGGCCTGCGCCTCATGCGCCGCCTTGACCCGTTCGACCGGCAGGCCGGCGAGGAAGGATGCCAGCGCCTTCCGGTCAGCCTCCGAGCTGCCGGCGATCAATGTGTGCATCGTGTGGTGAAAGGCATCGTCCTCCTGTGCGGAGGCGGACGCGGCAAGGGCGACGATCTTCGCCCCGAGCGTTCCCGGAGCTCCGTCCAGCACCGCACTGTAGCTTGAAGGCTGGAGCGGGATGTTGCTCTCGTAATAGCCGAGCGCGAGATTGCCGGCGGCCTCGTCCAGCCGGATCTCGATCTCGGCATCGTCAAGCGCCTCGTCGAAGCTCTTGCCCAGCTCGGCGATCGTCAAAGGCCGGGACCAGTCGATGTCGTAATAATGCGCATAGGGACTCTGCTCGCCCCACTCGACCACACTCCGCCACCAGCGGTTTTCAAGCGAGGCCGCCATATGGTTCGGCACGATGTCGAGGATCAGGCCGATGCCGGCCGCCTTCAGGGCCGCCGCCAGCCGATCGAAGCCCTCGCGTCCACCCAAGGCTGCGTCGAACGCGTTGGGGTCGGTGACGTCGTAGCCATGCGTCGACCCATCCGTCGCGGAAAAGATCGGCGAGGCATAGAGGTGGCTGATGCCGAGCGCCTTCCAGTGGTCGATCAGCGTGATGGCCTTGTCGAAGGTCATGCCGTTGCGGAACTGGAGCCGATAGGTGGCGATCGGAACTGTCATCGTGGAGGACCTGCCTTCTGGAGCGATGCGGACGGAATGCACAAAGACCCTGACGCCAAGGTGGGCGCCAAAGCGGGCGCCAAGGTGACGGAGCCTCGTGCGGGCGCTGCATCAACAGGCATCCCCGCCCATTGGTTCCCGCCATTCGCGCTGCGTGAGCAAACTCTTTTGCAGGTGCGAAGAAAATATTGCGCGAAAACTTGATGCCGGCGAACCGGATTGCCGCATGTAGACCGTGACGAGACGGCGGTTTTGCGCTAGGACGCCCCGAAACTGTCGTCGGACGTCGCGCCCAAGCGAATATCAGGCCCCGCCCGATCCTCACAAAACGCCTCGAGGAAACGCCATGCCAGCCTATCGCTCCAGAACCACCACCCACGGCCGCAACATGGCCGGCGCCCGCGGCCTGTGGCGCGCCACCGGCATGAAGGACAGCGACTTCGGCAAGCCGATCATCGCCGTGGTCAATTCCTTCACCCAGTTCGTGCCGGGCCACGTGCACCTCAAGGACCTCGGCCAGCTGGTCGCCCGCGAGATCGAGGCCTCTGGCGGCGTCGCCAAGGAATTCAACACGATCGCGGTCGATGACGGCATCGCCATGGGCCATGACGGCATGCTCTACTCGCTGCCCTCGCGCGAGATCATCGCCGACAGCGTCGAGTACATGGTGAACGCCCATTGCGCCGACGCGATGGTCTGCATTTCCAACTGCGACAAGATCACCCCCGGCATGCTGATGGCCTCGTTGCGCCTCAACATCCCCACCATCTTCGTGTCCGGCGGGCCGATGGAGGCCGGCAAGGTGCTGCTGTCCGACGGCAAGATCCATGCGCTCGACCTCGTGGACGCGATGGTGGCTGCGGCCGACGACAAGATGTCGGACGAGGACGTGCAGACCATCGAGCGGTCGGCCTGCCCGACCTGCGGCTCCTGCTCCGGCATGTTCACGGCAAACTCGATGAACTGTCTGACGGAAGCACTCGGCCTGTCCCTGCCCGGCAACGGCTCGACGCTCGCCACGCATTCGGATCGCGAAAAACTGTTTCTGGAAGCCGGCCGCAGCATCGTCGGCCTGACCAAGCGCTACTACGAACAGGACGATGAAACCGCGCTGCCGCGCACGATCGCTTCCAAGGGTGCCTTCGAGAACGCCATGGCGCTCGACATCGCCATGGGCGGTTCGACCAACACCGTCCTGCACATTCTGGCCGCCGCTTACGAAGGCGAGATCGACTTCGACCTCGACGACATCGACCGGCTGTCGCGCAAGGTGCCCTGCCTTTCCAAGGTCGCCCCGGCCAAGGCCGACGTCCACATGGAAGACGTGCACCGCGCCGGCGGCATCATGGCGATCCTCGGCGAGCTGAACCGCGCCGGCCTCATCAATGCCGACCTGCCGACCGTGCATGCAAAGACGCTCGGCGATGCGCTGTCGCAGTGGGATATCGCCGTCACCGACAATCCCGCCGCGCTCGAACTCTTTTCCGCAGCCCCCGGCGGCGTGCCGACGCAGGTCGCCTTCAGCCAGAGCGCCCGCTGGAAGGAGCTCGATTTCGACCGCGAAAAGGGCGTCATCCGCGACGCGCAGCACCCCTTCTCCAAGGATGGCGGCCTCGCCGTGCTGAAGGGCAATATCGCGCTCGACGGCTGCATCGTGAAGACGGCCGGCGTGGACGAGTCGATCCTGAAATTCTCCGGGCCCGCCCGCGTTTTCGAAAGCCAGGATGCCTCCGTCAAGGCGATCCTCTCCAACCAGATCGTCGCCGGCGATGTCGTCGTCATCCGCTACGAAGGCCCGAAGGGCGGCCCGGGCATGCAGGAGATGCTCTACCCCACGAGCTACCTGAAGTCGAAGGGCCTGGGCAAGGCCTGCGCGCTCGTCACCGACGGGCGGTTTTCAGGCGGCACGTCCGGCCTCTCCATCGGCCACGTCTCGCCGGAAGCGGCCAATGGCGGCCTGATCGGCCTCGTGCGCGAAGGCGACATGATCGACATCGACATTCCCAACCGCACGATCTCGCTGCGCGTTTCCGAGGACGAGCTGGCGCTGCGCCGCACGGAGCAGGACGCCAATGGCTGGAAGCCGACGGAAGAACGGAAGCGTAAGGTAACGACAGCGCTGAAGGCCTACGCCGCCTTCGCAACCTCGGCCGACCGCGGCGCCGTCCGCATCCTGCCCGAGTAACGGACGCGGCCGGGCCTGCAGCCGACCGCAGGCCCCGCACCCGACATCCCGCGCCGGCCGCCATCGGTGGCGAGCGATTGCGAAATCTATGACTTACATCTGACCCGACGGCTCGCCGCGGCAGGTGAGACCGCGCATGGTCCCGGTCGCGTCCCTGCGGATGTCCTGCCGATTTTTCAGCCTTGCTTTATTTCGTTGCATTGCACACAGTCCGGGCATGATGGCCACCATCCGTCATCGAGGGGACCGCATGTCGATCAAAGCCAGCATCTACCATCTGACGCATTATACCTACGACCGACCGGTCCGCCTCGGCCCGCAGGTCATTCGCCTGAAGCCGGCCCCGCATTCCAAGACGAAGGTGCTGAGCCACGCGCTGAAGGTGACGCCCGCCAATCATTTCGTGACGCTGCAGCAGGACCCCTATGGCAGCTATCTCGCGCGTTACGTCTTTCCCGATCCGGTAACCGAGTTCAAGATCGAGGTCGATCTCGTCGCGGACATGACCGTCTACAACCCGTTCGACTTCTTCGTGGAGGAAAGCGCGGAGACCTGGCCGTTCGACTATCCCGAGGACATTCGCGAAGACCTGGCCATCTACAGCCAGCCCGAGCCGGCCGGCCCCGCACTTCAGGCCTATCTCGACGGTCTCGACCGCACGCCGATGAACACGGTGGACTTCGTCGTCGGCATCAACATGCGCCTGCAGCAGGCCGTCAACTACGTCATCCGCATGGAGCCCGGCGTGCAGACGCCCGAGGAAACGCTGACGCAGGCGCTCGGCTCCTGTCGCGACTCCAGCTGGCTTCTCGTCCAGATCATGCGCCATCTCGGTCTCGCCGCGCGCTTCGTATCCGGCTATCTCATCCAGCTGGCGCCCGACCTCAAGGCGCTCGACGGCCCCTCCGGCACAGACGTCGATTTCACCGACCTGCATGCCTGGTGCGAGGTCTATTTGCCCGGCGCCGGCTGGGTCGGCCTCGATCCGACCTCGGGGCTCCTGACCGGCGAGAGCCATATCCCGCTGTCGGCCACGCCGCACTATCGCAATGCCGCGCCGATCGCCGGCGGTTTTTCCGGCGATCCCGACACGAAGACCGAATTCGCCTTCGAGATGCGGGTCGATCGCGTCGCCGAACATCCGCGCATCACCAAGCCGTTTTCCGACGAAAGCTGGGATGCGCTGAATGCGCTCGGCCATGAGGTCGATGCCGCGCTGACCGAAAGCGACGTCCGCCTGACCATGGGTGGAGAGCCGACGTTCGTATCCATCGACGACTTCGAATCCGGCGAATGGAATACGGATGCCGTCGGCCCCACGAAGCGCGCCAAGGCCGACGACCTGATCCGGCGGCTGCGCGAGCGCTTCGCGCCCGGTGGCTTCCTCCATTACGGCCAGGGCAAATGGTATCCGGGCGAAAGCCTGCCGCGCTGGACCTTCTCGCTCTACTGGCGCCGCGACGGCGTGCCGATCTGGCGCAATCCGGATCTCGTCGCGCGCGAGGACGTCGATACCAAGGCCGGACCGGACGAGGCCGAAAAGCTCCTGACGGGCATCGCCGTGGCGCTCGGCATCGAGCCCGACATGGTCCTGCCGGCCTACGAGGATCCGGCGGAATGGATCATCAAGGAAGGCAGCCTGCCCGAGAACGTCGATCCGTCCAATTCCAAGCTGAAGGATGCCGAGGAACGCAGCCGCATCGCCCGCGTCTTCGAGCGCGGCCTGACGGTGCCCACCGGCTTCGTCCTGCCCGTGCAGGCCTGGAACGCGCAGGCCTCCGGCGGGCAGGCGGCCGGTCGCCGCTGGATGAGCGAGCGCTGGCGCACGCGGCGCGGCAAGATCTTCCTCGTGCCCGGCGACAGCCCCGTCGGCTACCGCATCCCGCTCGGCGCCCTGCCCTACATCCCGCCGTCGCAGTTTCCCTACATCCACGAGGCCGACCCCTCGATCCCGCGCACCCCTCTGCCGGACTTTCCCGTCGGCCCGGATCGTGCTGCCGATGCCAAAAAACCGGACCGGGCGATGGCGGAGGCCTCTTTCCAGGCCGCCGAAGCCCAGCAGGACCGCAACGAGCAGGTGCTCGCCGAAATCGGTGGCGCCGTGCGCACCGCGATCACGGTCGAGCCCCAGAACGGTCGCCTCTGCATCTTCATGCCCCCGGTCGAGCGGGTCGAGGACTATCTCGACCTGATCGCCGCGGCCGAAACCGCCGCCAGCGACCTCGGCCTTGCCGTCCATATCGAAGGCTATGCGCCGCCGCATGACGAGCGCATCAACGTCATGCGCGTGGCGCCCGACCCCGGCGTCATCGAGGTCAACGTGCACCCGGCGGCGAGCTGGCAGGAATGCGTCGACATCACCTCGGTGATCTACGAGGAAGCGCGCCAGTCGCGGCTGGGGGCCGACAAGTTCATGATCGACGGTCGCCACACCGGCACCGGCGGCGGCAACCATGTGGTGGTCGGCGGGCGCAATCCCAACGACAGCCCCTTCCTGCGCCGCCCGGACCTTTTGAAGAGCCTCGTGCTCCACTGGCAGCGCCACCCGTCGCTCTCCTACCTGTTCTCGGGCATGTTCATCGGCCCGACCAGCCAGGCGCCGCGCATCGACGAGGCCCGTCACGACAGCCTCTATGAGCTCGAGACCGCCATGGCGCAGGTGCCGCTGCCCAGTCAGGGTGTACCGCCACTTCCGTGGCTGACCGACCGCCTGTTCCGCAACCTTCTGACGGACGTGACCGGCAACACGCACCGCTCTGAAATCTGCATCGACAAGCTCTTCTCCCCGGACGGCCCGACCGGTCGCCTCGGCCTCGTCGAGTTCCGCGGCTTCGAAATGCCGCCGAATGCCCGCATGTCGCTTGCCCAGCAGCTTCTGGTGCGCGCGCTCATTGCCCGCTTCTGGCAGAACCCGGCCGATGGCCGGCTGGTCCGCTGGGGCACGACCCTGCACGACCGCTTCATGCTGCCGCACCATGTCTGGGCCGACTTCCTCGACGTGCTCGCAGATCTGCGCGCCAACGGCTTCGATTTCCGCCCGGAATGGTTCGAGGCACAGCTGGAGTTCCGCTTCCCCTTCTGCGGCGAGGTGACCTATGAGGGTGCCAAGCTCGAACTGCGGCAGGCGCTGGAACCGTGGAACGTCATGGGCGAACAGGGCGCGATCGGCGGCACCGTGCGCTATGTCGACAGCTCGGTCGAACGTCTGCAGGTCCGCTTCGAAACCGCAAATCCCGGCCGCTATACGGTCGCCTGCAACGGACGCCCCGTGCCGCTCAACCCGACAGGCGTCAACGGCGTCTCGGTGGCCGGCGTGCGCTACAAGGCGTGGCAACCGGCCGCGGGGCTGCACCCGGTCCTGCCGGTCAATACGCCGCTGACCTTCGACGTCTACGATACCTGGTCGCGGCGCTCGATCGGCGGCTGCATCTACCACGTCGCCCATCCCGGCGGCCGCAACTACGACACGTTCCCGGTCAACGGCAACGAGGCGGAGGCGCGGCGCCTGGCGCGGTTCGAGCCCTGGGGCCACACGGCCGGCGGCTATGCGCTGACGCCGGAAACACCGTCGCCGGAATTCCCCTTCACCCTGGACCTGCGCCGGCCTGCGGGACTGTAAAGCGACATGACACAGAAGCCGACGGCAGAGGCCATCAAGGCGAGAGAGGGTGGCGCAAGCGGCAGCTCGGGCGCCGGCCCGGGCGCAGGGAACCCGAAGCGGGCCGGCAACCCGGTCGCGGATTATCGCGCTTTGCCCGGCATCGCCGACGAGATGGTGGATGCCGACGGCAAGGTGCGTCCCGTCTGGCAGAATCTCGTCTCCGCCATCGGCCGGATGGATGCAGCGGAGCTTGCCAACCGTTTCGCCCGCGCCGATCGCTATCTGCGCGATGCCGGCGTCTTCTATCGCGCCTATGGCACGAAGGAGAATTCCGAGCGAAGCTGGCCCCTGTCGCATATCCCGGTGCTGATTGCCGAGCGCGAATGGGAAGAGCTGTCGCGCGGCCTCATCCAGCGGGCCGATCTCCTGGAACGGATCGCGGCTGACATCTACGGGCCGAACACCCTCGTCAACGAAGGTTTTCTGCCGCCGGCGCTGGTCGCCGGCAATTCCGAGTTCCTGCGCCCCATGGTCGGCGTGCAGCCGGCAGACGGCAATTTCCTGCACTTCGTGTCCTTCGAGATCGGCCGTGGTCCGGACGGAAACTGGTGGGTGCTCGCCGATCGGACGGAAGCCCCGTCCGGCGCCGGCTTCGCGCTGGAAAACCGGGTGGCGACGACACGCGCCTTTTCCGACATCTATGCCGAGACCCACGTCCATCGTCTCGCCCGCTTCTTCGTCGCCTTCCGCGACGCCCTGCAGATGCGCAAGCGTTCGCCGGACGACCGCATCGCCGTTCTGACGCCGGGTCTTGCCAACGAGACCTATTTCGAACACGCCTATATCGCCCGCTATCTCGGCTTCATGCTGCTCGAAGGCGAGGACCTGACCGTGGTGGACGGGCGCGTGATGGTGCGCACCGTCGCCGGCCTGAAACCGATAGGGATTCTCTGGCGCCGTCTGGACTCGTCTTTCGCCGACCCGCTGGAACTCAACCAGCGCTCCCATATCGGCACGCCCGGCCTGCTGGCGGCACTGCGCGCCGGCACCGTGTCAATCGTCAATGCGCTCGGCTCGGGCATCCTCGAAACACGCGCCCTCCTCGCCTTCATGCCGACCATCTGTCATCATATGCTCGGCGAGGACCTGCTGCTCCCGAGCATCGCCACCTGGTGGTGCGGGCAGAAGCCGGAGCGCGAGCAGGTGGCCCGCCACATCGAGAAGATGGTCATCGGCCCGGCCTATTCCACGCGCCCCTTCTTCGACGACAACGGCCTGTCGGTGCTCGGCTCCTCGATGCGCGAGAACGCCAAGCTGTCGATCCGCGACTGGCTGGAGAACGACGGCCAGAAACTGGTCGGCCAGGAGGTCGTGACCCTCTCGACCACGCCCGCCTGGGTGGATGGCAAGCTCACACCGCGTCCGATGAGCCTGCGCGTCTATCTCGCCCGCACGCGAAATGGCTGGCAGGTCATGCCCGGCGGCTTTGCCCGGATTTCGAGCGGCGCGGATGCCGCGGCCATCGCCATGCAGGCCGGCGGTTCCGCAGCCGACGTCTGGATCGTCAGCGACCGCCCGGTCGAGCGCACCACGCTGCTGACCTCCGACGAGACCTTCATCCGAACCATGCCCGGCAGCCTGCCGAGCCGGGCGGCGGACAATCTCTTCTGGCTCGGCCGCTATATCGAGCGCTCGGAAGGCGCCCTGCGCATTCTGCGCGCCTGGCACGGACGCTTCGCCGAAAACGCCAACAGTGAAATGCCGCTGCTGAAGAACGTGTCCGAATATCTGAAGGTTCTCGACATCGACAGTGCGCAGCCGGTGCCCGACAGCCTCGTCGCCAACATCGACAGCGCGCTTTATTCCGCAAGCAACATCCGCGACCGCTTCTCCGCCGATGGCTGGCTGGCCCTTAACGACCTGTCGAAGACGGTGCGCAAGTTCCGCGCGACGGTGGAGGCCGGCGACGACGCGACGCATGCCATGACCATTCTCCTACGCAAGCTCGCAGGTTTTGCCGGTCTCGTGCACGAAAACATGTACCGCTTCACCGGCTGGCGCTTCCTGTCGATCGGGCGCTATCTGGAGCGCGGCATGCACATGACCCGCCTGCTCGGCCACATGTCCGGCCGGGACGCGCCGGATGGCGCGCTCGACATGCTGCTGGAAATCGGCGACAGCGTCATGACCCACCGGCGCCGCTACAACGTCAATACGGCGCCCTTGACGGTCACCGACCTCCTGGCGCTCGATCCGCTCAATCCGCGCTCGATCCTCTACCAGCTGAACGAGATCCGCGCCGAAGTCGAGCAACTGCCGAACGCCTATCCGAACGGCCAGATGTCGCCTTTCTACCGCGAGGCGGTGCGGCTGCACTCGGGTCTGGCAGTGATGACGCCGGAGGGCATGACCGGCGAGGTCTACGACCATCTCGAGAAGGAAATGGAGCGTTTCTCCGACATTCTCGCCCAGACCTATCTGAGCTGACCGGCACGCCCACCCGCTTCGCACGCTTCTGCCATGTCGCTGCTTTTCTAATGCGCCGGGGGGCCAAACAGGGCATAGAGGTGGGTGAACGGCCCTGCCACACGGCAAGAGCGGGACGACAGGCGCGGCGGATCCATGTTCTACGATATCAGCCTCAAGATCACCTACAGCTACGAGATCCCGGTGTCCGGCGGTCGCCATATCGTGCGCGTCCTGCCGCTCTCCCTGCCCGCGCGCCAGCGGCTGGTGGCAGGCACCGTCACCTGCTCCCCCGTGCCCGAGGAGCGAACCGATATGTTCGACTTCTTCCAGAATCCGGCAACATCCATTCTGTTTCGAAAACTGCATGACGAGCTGGTCATCCACATGAAGGCGCGGGTGCAGCTGGAAACGGCAATGCCCACCGCCGACTTCTCGCCGGACCTTGCCGCCTTTCCTGCCGAAATCGGCGCCGTCTGGTCGCTCGAACCCGGCTCGCCGCACCATTTCCTCGCACCAAGCCCCCGGCTTGCCGAGGACCCGACGATCGCAGCCTATGCCCGCGGGATCGTCAAGCCCGGTATGACGGTCCGGCAGATCGCCGGGCTCCTGTGCGAGCGGATCTACAAGGACTTCAAATACGATCCCAAGGCGACCTCCGTCGACAGCACCCCGATCGAGGCCTTCCGGTTGAAGAAAGGCGTCTGCCAGGACTTCGCGCATATCATGATCGTCGCGCTGCGCTCCCTCGGCATTCCCGCAGGCTATGTCAGCGGCTTCCTGCGCACGCTGCCGCCTCCGGGCAAGGAGCGCCTGGAAGGCGCCGACGCCATGCATGCCTGGGTGCGCGTCTGGTGCGGGAAGATGCTGGGCTGGGTGGAGCTCGACCCGACCAACAACGTGCCTGCCGGCACCGATCACATCGTCGTCGGTCATGGACGCGACTATTCCGATGTCGCACCGGTCATCGGCGTTCTGAAGAGCTATGGCAGCCACAAGACGGATCAGGCGGTCGACGTTATCCCGGTGCACTGACAGCGTCCTGACCTCCCGGCTGTGCCGTTCCGCGCCAACTGTCCGCAATCCGGGACAGGTTGGCGGCCAATTTTCTCGATGCCCGTAAAAGTTTAATTTCTCTCGTAAGTCACTGCCAACAAAGCGCTGGTATGCCTGTGCGACGGTGGACATGGAGCCCATCGTCAGACGGACCGTGAGCGCGGGAGAAGTGAGATGACGGGCATTTTCGGCATGTTCGAGCGCAGCCTGCACGACAGGGGCGGCAACATCGCGCTGATGGCGGCCATGATCTTTCCCGTCGTTCTCTTCGGTGCCGGGGTCGCGATCGACACGACCAATATCGTCCTCCAGAAGAACCGGCTGCAGGCCGCTGTGGACAGCGGCGCGCTTGCCGCCGCGTCCGGGCTTGCCAACAAGCATATGAGCATCGACGACGCCAAGAAGACCGCGCGCGACTATCTGGTCCTGGCGATGCGGACCTCCACCTCGAGCGCCGTTCCGGATGGCGCCACCAGTGCGGCCGGTGCGGCCCGTGCGGCGGAGGCGAGCGCAAAGCAGGCCAAGGCGGATCAGGCGCTGATCGACAACACGCTGATCTCGATCAATCCCAAAACGCTCCAAAGCGGCGCCAAGGCCTACGACATCAGCGTCGGGGCCACGCTTGCCGTCGAACTCAATGCCCTGACGCACCTCTTCGAAGGCGGCGTCGTCAACCTCGCCGCCACCGGCAAGTCGGAGGGCGTCTCGGAAACCAAGAATGCTCTGTCGATGGTGCTGGTGCTCGATCGCTCCGGTTCGATGGCCTGGAAGACCGACACGACCGATCCCTCGACCGGCGGCTGCTACATCTACGAAGAGTCCTACTGGCCGAAAGCCAAGTGGAACGTGCCCTGCTACGTCTCCAAGATCGACACGCTGAAAAAGGCCGTCAAAAGCCTCCTCACGCAATTGAAGACCGCCGATCCGAACGGGGACTATGTAAGAACCTCCGCCGTCTCCTATAACAATGCGCAGGATGCGGCCGGCACGCTTGCCTGGGGAACCGCAAGCACGGAAACCTATGTGAATGCTCTCGTCGCCACGGGCGGCACCGACTCGAGCGACGCCTTCACCTCGGCCTATCGCGATCTGTCCAAGAACAGCGAGACACAGGCCCATGCCCAGAAAAGCGGGGCCGTGCCGACCAAATACATCGTGTTCATGACGGATGGCGAGAACAACTATTTCCAGAACAAGACCGGCGACGCACAGGCGGCGCGATCCGACGACTCGACGAAGTTCTATTGCGACAAGGCCCGCGATGACGGCATCAAGGTCTTCACCGTCGCCTTCAAGGCTCCCAAACGCGGCCAGACGTTGCTGCAGGGATGCGCGACGGATGCCAGCTACTACTTCCAGGCCGAAAAGAGCGAAGATCTCGTCGCAGCCTTCAAGGCCATCGGTGACAAGGCCAGCAGCCTTGTGGTCCGGCTGACGCAGTAGCCCGAGTTCCGCCAATCGACAGGCCAGAGCCCGCGCGATCCGTTCGCGCGGGTTTTCGCATGTCGCGGCTTACCGGTAAACCACATGGCGATCTCGGCCGGGAGCGCCCGACGGCGGTCGGCATGCCTGCTCCGCCCGCCCGGGTTCATTTTACATCCTCTTGAAAACACTTATTGCAAGCGCTTCGTATCGGTGCATACATTGCGGAAATTCTCCGTCGGCATGCGCCATCGGTGGTGTCGGAACAACGTTCAAGAGGGTAGCCCGAATCCATGGTCAGCCGTATCTCCAATGAGAAAATTCCGAACGCCGCACGCCGCGAGTCGAGCGCCGAAATTCTGGCGCAGGAGATCATCGAGCGCCTGACCTACCGCATCGGCAAGGACCCCAAGGTTGCCAAGCCGCATGACTGGCTGACGGCCGCGATCCTGGTCGTGCGCGACCGCATCACCGACAACTGGATGGAATCCACCCGCAAGGCCTATACCGACAACTCCAAGCGCGTCTATTACCTGTCGCTCGAGTTCCTGATCGGTCGCCTGATGCGCGATGCCGTGACCAATATCGGCCTGATGGACGAGCTGAAGGAAGCTCTGGCCTCCTTCGGTGTCGATATCGACGTGATCGCCGAACTGGAACCGGATGCCGCACTCGGCAATGGCGGCCTCGGCCGGCTTGCCGCCTGTTTCATGGAAAGCATGGCGAGCGTCGATATCCCCGCCTACGGCTACGGCATCCGCTACGTTCACGGCCTTTTCCGCCAGCAGATGGCGGATGGCTGGCAGGTCGAGCTGCCGGAAACCTGGCTGGCGCACGGCAACCCCTGGGAGTTCGAACGCCGCGAAAGCTCGTACGAAATCGGTTTCGGCGGCTCGGTCGAGACGGTCAACATCGATGAAGAACTCACCCGCTATGTCTGGAAGCCGGCCGAGCGCGTGATCGCCACGGCCTGCGACACGCCGGTCGTCGGCTGGCGCGGCAAGCGCACCAATACGTTGCGCCTCTGGAGCGCCCATCCGATCGACCCGATCCTGCTCGATGCCTTCAATGCCGGCGACCACATCGGCGCGCTGCGCGAAAGCAACAAGGCCGAGGCGCTCGCCCGCGTTCTCTATCCGGCAGACGCGACGCCGGCCGGCCAGGAACTGCGCCTGCGCCAGGAATTCTTCTTCTCCTCCGCCTCGCTGCAGGACATCCTGCGCCGCCATCTCCAGCAATATCCCGACTTCACCTCCCTGCCGGACAAGGTCGCCATCCAGCTGAACGACACGCATCCCGCGGTCTCCGTCGCCGAGCTGGTTCGCCTGCTGACGGACGTCCACGGCGTCGATTTCGAAACGGCCTGGGATCTCGCCCGCCGCACCTTCTCCTACACCAACCACACGCTGCTGCCGGAAGCGCTGGAAACCTGGCCGGTACCGCTGTTCGAGCGCCTGCTGCCGCGGCACATGCAGATCATCTACGCGATCAACGCGAAGATCCTGCTCGAGGCGCGCAAACTGACGGATTACAGCGACCAGCAGGTGCGCAACATCTCGCTGATCGACGAAAGCGGCGACCGCCGCGTGCGCATGGGCAACCTCGCCTTTGTCGGCTCGCACTCGATCAACGGCGTTTCGGCGCTTCACACGGATCTGATGAAGATCACGGTGTTTGCCGACCTGCACAAGCTTTACCCCAAGCGCATCAACAACAAGACCAACGGCATCACGCCGCGTCGCTGGCTGATGCAGTGTAATCCCGAGCTGTTCTCGCTGATCCGCGAGACGATCGGCGACGATTTCATGGACGATGCCGAAGCCCTGAAGGCCTTGGACGCTCATGCTGACAACGCGGTATTTCAGGAGCGCTTTTCTTCGATCAAGCGCGACAACAAGGTGCGTCTCGCCCAGCTCGTCCAGAGCCGGATGGGCATCCGCATCGATCCGTCGGCGATGTTCGACATCCAGATCAAGCGGATTCATGAGTACAAGCGCCAGCTGCTGAACATCATCGAGGCGATCTCGCTCTACGACCAGATCCGCTCGCATCCCGAACTGGACTGGGTGCCGCGCGTCAAGCTTTTCGCTGGCAAGGCGGCGCCGAGCTATCACAATGCCAAGCTGATCATCAAGCTGGCGAACGACGTCGCCCGGGTGATCAACAACGACCCTGCCGTGCGCGGCCTGCTGAAGGTCGTCTTCATTCCGAACTACAATGTCTCGCTGGCCGAAATCATGGTGCCGGCCGCCGATCTGTCCGAACAGATTTCGACCGCCGGCATGGAAGCCTCCGGAACCGGGAACATGAAGTTCGCGTTGAATGGTGCGCTGACCATCGGCACGCTGGATGGCGCCAATGTTGAGATGCGCGATTGCGTCGGCGAGGAGAACATCAAGATTTTCGGGATGACCGCTGAAGAGGTTTCCAATCTGCGTCGCGACGGCCACGAACCCCGGGCCGTCATCGAGGCGTCGCGCGAGCTGTCGCAGGCGCTCCAGGCGATCGCGTCCGGCGTCTTCTCGCCCGACGACCGCAGCCGCTTCGCCGGCCTGATCGACGGCATCTACTCCCACGACTGGTTCATGGTCGCCGCCGACTTCGATGCCTATGCCAAGGCGCAGCGCGAGGTCGACGCGATCTGGACCGACACCAGCCAGTGGTACGGCAAAACCATCCGCAACACCGCACGGATGGGCTGGTTCTCTTCCGACAGGACGATTCGGCAGTATGCCAATGAGATTTGGAGAGCCGGATGACCTCCGAGCTGAAAGAGGCCTCGTCGCCGGCGCATCTGTCGGATGACGAGGTAGCAGCATTCATCGAGGGAACGCATACCAATCCGTTCGCGAGCCTCGGCCCGCACGCGGTCGGCAAGGATGTCGTGGTCCGCTGCTTCCTGCCGGGCGCCACCCAGGTTTCGGTCGAAACGCTGGCCGGCAAGGACCTCGGCACTCTGGCGCTTCGCCATGATGCCGGGTTCTTCGAGGGCATCGTCAGCCTGCGCAAGGCACAGCCGCTGCGCTACAAGGCCGAAAATGCCGGCGGACGCTGGACCGTCACCGACCCTTACAGTTTCGGTCCCGTTCTCGGGCCGATGGACGACTACTATATCCGCGAGGGCTCCCATCTTCGCCTGTTCGACAAGCTGGGCGCCCATCCGGTCCGCCACGAGGGCGTCGATGGCTTTCACTTCGCCGTCTGGGCTCCGAACGCGCGGCGCGTCTCGGTCGTCGGTGCCTTCAATGCCTGGGACGGGCGTCGCCATGTCATGCGGCTGCGCCTCGATACGGGCATCTGGGAAATCTTCATTCCCGACGTTCATGCCGGCGTGCCCTATAAGTTCGAAATCGTCGGGCCGGACGGGCAATTGCAGCCGTTGAAGGCCGACCCGTTTGCGCGCCGCTCCGAACTGCGGCCGGAAACGGCCTCGGTCACCACGCCGGAAATCGCGCAGGTCTGGGAAGACGAGGCGCACCGTGCGCATTGGGCGTCTGCCGACGCCCGCCGCCAGCCGATTTCCATCTACGAGGTGCATGCAGGGTCCTGGCAACGTGGGGACAATGGTGCCTTCCTCAGCTGGGACGAGATGGCCAGCCGGCTCATTCCCTATTGCGTCGACATGGGCTTCACCCATATCGAATTCCTGCCGGTCAGCGAGTTCCCCTACGATCCCTCCTGGGGTTACCAGACCACGGGTCTCTACGCACCGACCGCCCGGTTCGGCGAGCCGGAAGGGTTTGCCCGCTTCGTCAACGGCGCCCACAAGGTCGGCCTCGGCGTCATCCTCGACTGGGTTCCGGCGCACTTTCCGACCGACGCCCACGGCCTGCGCACCTTCGATGGAACCGCCCTCTACGAACATGAGGACCCTCGCCAGGGTTTCCACCCCGACTGGAACACGGCGATCTACAATTTCGGCCGCGCCGAGGTGTTCGCCTATCTCGTCAACAATGCCCTCTACTGGGCGGAGAAGTTCCATCTCGACGGGCTGCGCGTCGATGCGGTGGCCTCCATGCTCTACCTCGACTATTCGCGCAAGCACGGCGAATGGGTTCCGAACGAATATGGCGGCAACGAGAATCTCGATGCCGTGCGCTTCCTGCAGACGATGAACAAGGAAGTCTACGGCAGCCATCCCGGCATCCTGACGATCGCGGAGGAGAGCACCTCCTGGCCGGGCGTCTCGGCGCCGGTCCATGTCGGAGGCCTCGGCTTCGGCTTCAAGTGGAACATGGGCTTCATGCATGACACGCTGCAATATCTGGCCCGTGACGCGGTCCATCGCAAGCATCACCACAACGACCTGACCTTCGGCCTGATCTACGCCTTCAGCGAGAATTTCGTGCTGCCGCTGTCCCATGACGAAGTGGTGCACGGCAAGGGTTCGCTGGTCGCCAAGATGCCGGGCGACGACTGGCAGAAGTTCGCCAATCTGCGGGCCTATTACGGCTTCATGTGGGGCTATCCCGGCAAGAAGCTGCTGTTCATGGGGCAGGAATTCGCCCAGTGGGCGGAATGGTCGGAGGAGCGCGGACTGGACTGGAACCTGCTCGAATATCCGCTGCATCAGGGCATGCGCCGCCTGATCCGCGATCTCAACGGCACCTATCGCAACAAGCAGGCCCTGCATGCGCGCGACTGCGAGGGCGAGGGCTTCGAGTGGCTGATCGCCGATGACAGCGACAATTCGGTCTTTGCGTGGCTGCGCAAGGCGCCGGGCCAGAAGGCCGTGGCCGTCATCTCGAACTTCACGCCGGTCTACCGCGAGGTCTACTCGATCCCCTTGCCGACCGAGGGGCGCTGGCGCGAAATCGTCAATACCGATGCCGAGATCTATGGCGGCAGCGGCAAGGGCAATGGCGGCGTCGTTCACGCCGTGCGCACCGCGTCCGGCGAGATCCGCGCGGACCTGACACTGCCGCCACTGGCCACGCTGATGCTGGAGCAGGACTGAAACCGACCGGGCCGGACACCCGGCCGGGAGGAAAGCATAAAGCCGGTCGGCCCGTTTGAGAGGGCGGGCAGACCGGCCAAGAGACCGCAAAATCGGGAGGATATAATGGAAAAACGCATACAGCCGCTGGCCCGCGACGCCATGGCCTACGTTCTGGCCGGTGGCCGCGGAAGCCGACTGAAGGAACTGACGGACCGACGCGCCAAGCCTGCCGTCTATTTCGGCGGCAAGGCGCGCATCATCGATTTCGCCCTATCGAACGCCATGAACTCCGGTATCCGCCGCATCGGCGTCGCAACGCAGTACAAGGCCCATTCGCTGATCCGCCACCTTCAGAACGGCTGGAACTTCTTCCGGCCCGAACGAAACGAAAGCTTCGACATCCTGCCGGCCTCCCAGCGCGTGTCGGAAACGCAGTGGTACGAAGGCACGGCGGATGCCGTCTACCAGAATATCGACATCATCGAGGACCACGGCGTCGAATACATGGTCATCCTGGCGGGCGACCATATCTATAAAATGGACTACGAGCTGATGCTTCAGCAGCACGTGGACAGCGGCGCCGACGTCACCATCGGCTGCCTCGAAGTCCCGCGCATGGAAGCGACCGGTTTCGGCGTCATGCATGTCGATGAAAAGGACCGCATCATCGCCTTCGTCGAGAAGCCCGCCGACCCGCCGGGCATTCCCGGCAACCCGGAAATGGCGCTGGCCTCCATGGGCATCTACGTGTTCCACACGAAATTCCTCATGGACATCCTGCGCCGCGATGCGGCCGACCCAACCTCCAGCCGCGATTTCGGCAAGGACATCATCCCCTACATCGTGAGCCACGGGAAGGCGATCGCCCACCGTTTCAACGAGTCCTGCGTCCGCTCGGACTTCGAGCGCGAGGCCTACTGGCGCGATGTCGGCACGATCGACGCCTACTGGCAGGCCAATATCGACCTGACCCATGTGACGCCCGAACTCGACATCTACGACAGCACCTGGCCGATCTGGACCTTCGCCGAGATCAAGCCGCCGGCGAAGTTCGTCCACGACGACGAGAACCGGCGCGGATCGGCGACCTCCTCGCTGGTGTCGGGCGATTGCATCATCTCCGGTGCCTCGCTCAATCGCAGTATGCTGTTCACCGGCGTCCGCGTGAATTCCTTCTCCCGCCTCGACGGTGCCGTGATCCTGCCGAGCGTCAAGATCGGGCGTCATGCGCAGCTCAAGAACGTCGTCATCGACAGCCGCGTCGTGATCCCCGAAGGCCTCGTGGTGGGCGAGGATCCCGAACTCGACGCGAAGCGGTTCCGCCGCTCGGAAAACGGCATCTGCCTGATCACCCAGCCGATGATCGACAAGCTGGGACTGTGAGGGCGATGAACGTCCTTTCGGTCGCCTCCGAGGTCTTTCCGCTGATCAAGACAGGCGGCCTTGCCGATGTCGCGGGCGCTTTGCCCGCGGCATTGAAGCCGCACGGCATCCGCATGCGCACGCTGCTGCCCGGCTATCCCGCCGTGATGACGAAGATCGGGCAGACCAAGCGGATCGGCGGTTTCGACACGCTGTTCGGCCATCCCGCAGCGATCCTGGCCGCCGATCATGACGGCCTGGATCTTCTGGTCCTGGATGCCCCTGCCCTCTTCGACCGCCCGGGCGGACCCTATCTCGATCCGCAAGGGATCGACCATCCCGACAATTTCCGGCGTTTTGCAGCCCTGTCGCTGGCCGCCGCCGAAATCGCGCAGGGGCTCCTTCCCGACTGGACGCCGGACCTCGTCCACTGCCATGACTGGCAGGCGGCGCTGGCGCCGGTCTACATGAAGCATGGCGGTGCCGCCCATGTGCCGACCGTGCTGACGATCCACAACATCGCCTTTCGCGGCCAGTTTCCAGCCAGCACCTTTCCGGAACTCGCCTTGCCCTGGAACGCCTTCTCGGTTCAGGGCGTCGAGTATTACGGCGACGTGTCCTTCCTCAAGGGCGGGCTGATGACGGCCACCGCCATCACCACCGTCAGCCCGTCCTATGCCCAGGAAATCCTCACCCCCGAATTCGGAATGGGGCTGCAGGGCGTTCTCGCCACCCGCATCGCCGATCTCCACGGCATCGTCAACGGCATCGACACCGACGTGTGGAACCCCGAGGCCGATCCGCACATCGCCTCTCTCTATGCCGCCGGTACCCTGAAGAAACGGGCTACAAACCGGGATGCCCTGCGCGAACGCTTCGGCCTCGTGGCGACGGATGGCCCGCTCTTCTGCGTCGTCAGCCGCCTGACGGACCAAAAGGGCATGGACGTGCTTGCCGGCGTGATCGACATGATCGTCGAGAATGACGGCACGCTCGCCGTCCTCGGCTCCGGCGATCCGGCGCTTGAGGCCGCGTTCCGGACCGCCGCCGCCGTGCACCCCGGCCGCGTCGGTCTCGTCACCGGCTATGATGAGCCGCTGTCGCATCTGATGCAGGCCGGCGCCGACGCCATTCTCGTGCCGTCACGTTTCGAGCCCTGCGGCCTGACGCAGCTCTATGGCCTGCGCTATGGCTGCGTGCCCGTCGTGGCGCGCACGGGCGGCCTTGCCGATACGATCATCGATGCCAACGAGGCGGCCGTGGCGGCCAATGTCGCGACCGGCTTCCTGTTTTCCCCCGTGTCCGAGGAAAGCCTGCGGCTCGCGCTGCGCCGTGTCTTTTCGCTGTGGCGCCAGCCGAAACTATGGGCGCGCCTGCAGATACGCGGCATGAAATCCGATGTCTCCTGGGATATGAGTGCAACGCGATATGCCGCGCTCTACGCCGGTCTTCTTTCGAAAGGTTGAACCATGACCAAAACCGTGAATACGACGCCCTATACCGACCAGAAGCCCGGAACCTCCGGGCTTCGCAAGAAGGTTCCGGTGTTCCAGCAGCAGAACTATGCCGAGAACTTCATCCAGTCGATCTTCGACAGTCTCGAAGGCTTTGCGGGCAAGACGCTGGTCATCGGCGGCGACGGCCGGTTCTATAACCGCGAAGTCATCCAGATCGCCATCAAGATGGCAGCGGCCAACGGCTTCGGCCGCGTTCTCGTCGGCCGCGGCGGCATCCTGTCGACACCTGCCGCCTCCCACGTCATCCGCAAATACGAAGCCTTCGGCGGCATCGTGCTCTCGGCGAGCCACAATCCCGGTGGCCCGACGGAAGATTTCGGCATCAAGTACAATATCGGCAATGGCGGCCCGGCACCCGAAAAGGTGACCGATGCCATCTACGCCCATACCAAGACCATCGCGACCTACAAGATCGCCGATGTCGCGGACGTCAATCTCGATGCGGAAGGCGAGCAGGACGTCGCGGGCATGACCGTGCAGGTCATCAACCCGGTTTCCGACTACGCCGAACTGATGGAAACCCTGTTCGACTTCCCGGCCATCCGCGCGCACCTCGCTGGCGGCTTCCGCATCGTCTTCGACGCGATGAGCGCCGTTACCGGCCCCTATGCCAAGGAAATCCTCGAAAACCGGCTCGGCGCCGCCAAGGGTTCCGTGCTCAACTTCGTGCCCCTGCCCGATTTCGGCGGCCATCACCCGGATCCGAACCTCGTCCACGCCCGTGCGCTCTACGAGGAAATGATGGGCGACGACGCGCCCGATTTCGGTGCCGCCTCGGACGGCGACGGCGATCGCAACCTGATCATCGGCAAGGGCATCTTCGTCACACCGTCCGACAGCCTCGCCATGCTCGCCGCAAACGCGACGCTCGCGCCCGGCTATGCCAAGGGCCTCGCCGGCATCGCCCGCTCGATGCCCACCTCGGGTGCTGCCGACCGCGTGGCCGAAAAGCTCGGCATCGGCATCTACGAGACGCCGACCGGCTGGAAATTCTTCGGCAACCTGCTCGATGCCGGACTTGCGACGATCTGCGGCGAGGAGAGCGCCGGCACCGGCTCCAGCCACGTGCGCGAAAAGGACGGTCTCTGGGCGGTCCTACTCTGGCTGAACATCCTGGCCGTCCGCAAGGAAAGCGTCATCGATATCGCCCGCGAGCACTGGACCACCTATGGCCGCAACTACTATTCGCGCCATGACTATGAAGAGGTGGATTCGGCGGCCGCGAACGGCCTGATGGATGCGCTGCGCGCGCAGCTCGGCACGCTTCCCGGCCGCAAGCTGGGCGATCTCGTGATCGAGACGGCGGACGATTTTTCCTACCACGATCCGGTCGATCAGTCGGTCAGCAACAATCAGGGCATCCGCATCCTGTTCGTCGGCGGCTCCCGCGTGGTCTTTCGCCTGTCGGGCACCGGCACATCCGGCGCCACGCTGCGCGTCTATATCGAACGCTTCGAGCCCGACGCCGCCAAGCACGATGTCAATACACAGGTGGCCCTTGCCGACCTGATCGAAGCCGCGGACACGCTGGCCGGCATCAAGGAACGGACCGGCCGCACCGAGCCGACCGTCATTACCTGATCCCTCACCGGGCTTCCCTCCCGTAAAGAGCGGAGGCCCGGGGACACCTCAGCGTCAATCCAGAAACAAAAAACGCCGCTTCGAAGCGGCGTTTTTTGTTCATGTCGGGAGATGGATGCGCCTCAGGAAGCCGCCTTCACGCGGGCGAGGCCGGCCCGGGCGGGCTCGTATTTCGGATCGAGCTGCAGGGCATGGCTGTAGGAACGCTGGGCCTTGGCCTTTTCACCGCGGCGCTCATAGACAAGCGCCTGGTTGGCCCAGGATTCGGCAATCTTGCCGTTCAGATTGATGGCCGTGTTGAAATCGGCAAAGGCGTTGTCGTCGTCGTTCTGCGCGACATAGGAGATGCCGCGACCGTTATACGGCTCCGGCGAACTCGGCGACAGCGAGATGGCCGTCGAGAAATCCTCGATCGCCTGACCATGCTGGTTGCGCGCCTGATAAATCAGGCCGCGATTGTGATAGGCGCGGGGATCGGTCGTGTCGTTCTCGATCGCTTTGTTGAAGTCGGCAAAGGCCTGATCAAGCCGGCCGCTCTGGCGGTAGAGATTGCCGCGGCCGATATAGGCGACGTCGTAGCGCGGATTGAGCTGCAGGGCCGTGTTGTAGTCGGCCAGCGCTTCGGCGAGATCGCCCATGTTGCGCTCGACCAGCGCGCGGTTCGCATAGGCTTGATAGAACCGGGGATTAAGCTCGATCGCCTTGTTGAAATCGGCAACGGCACGGCGGAACTCGCCGGCACGCCCATAGGCGGAGCCGCGAACGTTGTAGCCTTCGGGATTGCTCGGATCATTGTTGATGACGCCCGAAAGCGACGCGATGTTCTGCTCGGAGCCCTGCGCGCGCTCGACCTGGAGCGTGCTGTCATTGGAAGGATCCGTCTGGCAGGCCGACAACAGCACTGCGGCGCCGAGCGCTGCGAGAATGCCCAGTCGGCTGGAACGCCGTGTGCCGCGGGACGCATCCCGGCCGGCAAAACCCTCTGTCGTCACAGTCGATGTCAAGATTGATCCCTCAAATCAAGAATGCCTCAGGCACGTCATATGTCCGCGGTCTTGCGCCCCGGCTGCCACTGTAACGCCGCAACGAGCGGTTCGTTCAGGCAAGTGCGTCATCCGTCGCGAATACACCATCGGCCGGCGGATACCAACCTTGATGACATGTCGCAGACAGGCCGTCTAGCTTTGCCGAAGCGAAACACGTCGCCATCAGGCGATCGTGAGGCCGGCATGCCGGCCATAGGGAAACGGCGGCGGCGCATGCATCGCCTCCGCCGTCACCAAATCCTCAAAGCGTGCCGCCGTTCAGCGTGCCTTGGCCGCAAACTTGGCGGCGGACTTGGGCATGGGCAGCAAGCCTTCGCGCTGCGCCTGCTTGCGGGCGAGCTTGCGGACGCGGCTGATGCCTTCGGCCTTTTCGCGCGCACGGCGCTGCGACGGCTTTTCATAGGCTTCGCGGGCGCACATCTCGCGGAAGACGCCTTCGCGCTGCAGCTTCTTCTTCAGCGCACGAAGCGCCTGGTCAACATTGTTGTCGCGAACGAGTACCTGCACGTGCTTACCATTCCTTGATATCGAGCCGAGACATGCTCAGGCTATTGTCTGTGGGCCGATCTCCAGGCTGTGCTAGAAGCAGAGCCGAACGGCGCGGTTCGTTGATCGCAAGGGCCGAAACCCCGCGAGGGTGGGCGGCAAGTAGCAGATGAATGCCCTAAAGTCCACCCGCGCCCGAAACGGACGCCGATGAAACCTATCTGGCACGCGCAATCGACATCTCAAGGGGTACCCTGCCTCAGTCGTGCCACGACCCGCGCCTAATCGCGCCTGGATCATTTATCGGCCGGCTTGCGGCCGGGGAACCGGGCGCGGCGCAGACCGAATCGCCGTCATTTTCGCAGTGTCGAAAGTGAGGGCGTGCCACGTCGCAAAATGGACGTTGCGACGCGCTCCGATTTGCGATGTGTTGAAGAGACGGGGCGTCCCGGACAGGAGATCAGGCGAATGCGCAAATATTCGGTTTTTGCCGTGGCACGCGAAGCCATGCGGGCGCACAAGGGCTGGGAAGCGCAGTGGGTCTCTCCGGAGCCGCGGGCCGCCTATGACGCGATCATCATCGGCGGCGGCGGGCACGGCCTGGGCGCAGCCTATTATCTTGCCAAGGAGCACGGCATCACCAATGTCGCCGTGCTTGAAAAAGGCTGGCTCGGCGGCGGCAATACCGGCCGCAACACTACCATCATCCGGTCCAACTATCTCTATGACGAGAGCATGGACATCTATGAGCACTCGCTGAAGCTCTGGGAAAACCTGTCGCAGGATCTCAACTACAACGTCATGTATTCGCCGCGCGGCGTGATGATGCTGTCGCACGGCATTCACGACCAGCAGGTGTTCAAGCGCCACATTCATGCGAACCGCCTCTACGGCATCGACAATGAGTGGCTGTCTCCCGAGCAGGCGAAGGACTTCTGTCCCCCGCTCGACATTTCGGCTGCCGCCCGCTTCCCCATCAACGGTGCCGCCCTGCAGCGCCGCGGCGGCACTGCCCGCCATGATGCTGTCGCCTGGGGCTACGCGCGTGCCGCATCCGACCGCGGTGTCCACATCATCCAGAACTGCGAGGTCACCGGTATCCGCCGCGGGCCGGACGGCGCCGTCACCGGCGTCGACACCAATCGCGGCTTCATCGGCGCGAAGAAAATCGGCGTCTCGGCCTCGGGCCACAACTCCGTTATCATGGCGATGGCTGGCGTGCGCGTGCCGCTGCATTCGGTGCCCCTGCAGGCGCTGGTGTCCGAGCCGCTGAAGCCGATTTTCCCCTGCGTCGTCATGTCGAACACGGTACACGCCTATATCTCGCAGTCCGACAAGGGCGAACTTGTCATCGGCGCCGGCACCGACCAGTACAATTCCTATTCCCAGACCGGCGGCCTGCAGATCATCACCCACACGCTGGATGCGATCTGCGAACTGTTTCCGATCTTCCGCCGCGTCAAGATGATGCGCCAGTGGGGCGGCATCACCGACAACACGCCGGACCGCTCGGCCATCCAGGGCGTGACGCCCGTACCGAACCTGTTCGTCAATTGCGGCTGGGGCACGGGCGGCTTCAAGGCGACGCCGGGTTCGGCGAACCTGTTCGCCCATCTGATCGCCAAGGGCGAGCCGCATCGGCTGGCGGCGGGTCTGACGCTCGATCGCTTCCGCACCGGACGCCTGATCGACGAGGCGGCAGCCGCGGCCGTGGCGCACTGACCATGGCTGTCCCGGCCCGCTTTATCCGCAGCCTGTCCTTCCCCGCATCAGGAACACGTCCATGCTTTTGATCCACTGCCCCTATTGCGAGGAAGAGCGCTCCGAACTCGAGTTTCGCGCGGTCGGCGACGCCCACATCGCCCGGCCCGAGAACATCGCCGCCATCTCCGACGCGGAATTCGAGGAATACTTCTTCCTGCGGGATAACCCGAAGGGCCTGATCTTCGAACGTTGGCGCCACATTTCCGGCTGCGGCCGCTTCTTCAACGCGGCGCGCGACACGGTCAGCGACCGATTCCTGAAGACGTACAAGGCGGGCGAGCCGAAGCCGTCGCTGCCGATCGCCGCCATGACCGACGAGACCGTCGTCGAAACCTATGAAGCCACGGAAGGACGCGCGGAATGAGCGGCGCCAATCGGACTGCAAAAGCCGACAGCATGGGTGGAGCGAACCGCATTGCCGGCAAGGGCCGCCTGACGCCCGCGAGAACCGCGCGCTTCACGTTCGACGGCCGCACCTATCAGGGCCTGCAGGGCGACACCGTCGCCTCGGCGCTGATCGCCAACGGTGTCCACCTCGTCGGCCGTTCGTTCAAGTATCACCGCCCGCGCGGCATCGTCTCGGCCGGCCCGGAAGAGCCGAACGCGCTGATCGACGTGATGCGCGACAATGCCCGCCGTCAGCCAAACGTGCGCGCGACCGTTCAGGAAGTCTTCGACGGCATGACCGTCGCCTCCCAGAACCGTTACCCATCGCTCACCTTCGACGTCGGCGGCATCAACAACATCCTCGCGCCCTTCTTTGCCGCCGGCTTCTACTACAAGACCTTCATGTGGCCGAAGCAGGCCTGGAAGAACATCTACGAGCCCCGCATCCGCGCCGCAGCCGGCCTCGGCGTATCCCCGACCGAGGAGGACACCGACGAGTACGCCAGCCGCTACGCCCATTGCGACGTGCTGGTCATGGGCGCGGGCGTCGCCGGCCTGACCGCGGCGCTCGCCGCCGCTGCCACCGGCGCGCGCGTCATCCTCTGCGACGAGCAGCCCGAAGTGGGCGGCGCGCTGCACCACGATACCGGGGTGACGATCGACGGCCAGAGCGGCTATGCCTGGGCGCAGAACGCCGCCCGCCGGCTTGCCGCCATGGACAATGTCACGCTCCTGACCCGCACGACCGCCTTCGGCTACTACGCCCAGAACTTCGTGGCGCTCGCCGAACGCGTCACGGACCACGTCTCCCGCCCGGCCCGCACCGCTCCGCGCGAGCGGCTGTGGCAGGTGCGCGCCAAGCGCGTCGTCATCGCCACCGGTGCCATTGAGCGGCACATGGTGTTTGCCAACAACGACCGTCCCGGCATCATGCTGGCCTCGGCGGCCCGCACCTATCTCAACCATTTCGGCGTCGCCATCGGCCGCAAGGTCGGCGTCTACACCGCGCATGACAGTGCCTATGAAGCCGCCTTCGACCTGCACCGCGCCGGCATCGCCATTCCGGCGATCGTCGATAGCCGCGAGCAGCCGGGTGCGGCGGTGCTGGCCGAGGCGCAGTCTCTCGGCATCGAGGTGCTGACCGGCCATGCGGTGACCGACACCAAAGGCAAGCTGCGCATCTCCTCCATCTCCGTCCGTCGCGTCAGCGGCGGCAGCAGCGCCCGCTCGATTTCGGTCGACGCGCTCATCACCTCGTCCGGCTGGACGCCGTCGGTGCACATGTTCTCGCAGTCGCGCGGCAAGGTGGCCTTCGACGCGGAAACGCAGCGCTTCCTGCCCGGCATCTATGCGCAGGACTGCGTCTCCGTCGGCGCCTGCAACGGCACCACCGACATCGCCGCAACCCTTGGCGAAGCCGCCGACGCCGGCGAACTCGCCGCACAGGCAGCCGGTTTCCCGGGCGGCACGCGCCTGGCCCTGACCGGCACGCAGGCCTTCGCCTGGACGGGCGGCATGGCGGGCGCGGCCTATGGCGCCGGCCCCGAGGACGACGTCAAGGCCTTCATCGACTTCCAGAACGACGTCTGCGCCAAGGACATCCGCCTGGCCGTGCGCGAGGGCATGCACTCGATCGAGCATATCAAGCGCTTCACCACCAACGGCATGGCCACCGACCAGGGCAAGCTGTCCAACATCCATGGTCTCGCCATCGCGGCGGAAACCCTTGGCCGCGGCATCCCCGAAGTCGGCCTCACCACGTTTCGCGCGCCCTACACGCCCGTGACCTTCGGCACGCTGATCGGCCATTCGCGCGGCGACCTGTTCGATCCCACCCGCAAGACGGCGATGCACCAGGCCGAAGAGGCCATGGGCGCTGCCTTCGAGGATGTGGGGCAATGGAAGCGCGCCTGGTACTATCCGCGCGCCGGAGAGGACATGCATGCCGCCGTTAACCGCGAGTGCCGCACGGTGCGCGAGACGGTCGGCATGTTCGACGCATCCACGCTCGGCAAGATCGAGGTCGTCGGCCCGGACGCGGCCGCCTTCCTCAACCTGATCTATACCAACAGCTGGGACACGCTGAAGCCGGGCCGCTGCCGCTACGGCATCATGCTGCGCGAAGACGGCTTCATCTATGACGACGGCGTCGTCGGCCGCATGTCGGAAGATCGCTTCCACGTGACCACGACGACGGGCGGTGCCGCCCGCGTCATGCATCACATGGAAGATTACCTCCAGACGGAGTTCCCGCATCTGAACGTCTGGCTGACCTCGGCCACCGAACAATGGGCCGTCATCGCCCTGCAGGGGCCGAAGGCCCGCGAGATCATCGCGCCGCTGGTCGACGGCATCGACATTTCCAACGAGGCCTTCCCGCATATGAGCGTGGCCGAGGGCCGGATCTGCGGTGTGCCGACGCGGCTCTTCCGCATGTCGTTCACCGGCGAACTCGGCTTCGAGGTCAACGTCCCCGCCGACTTCGGCCCGGATGTCTGGAACGCCATCCGCGAACGGGTCGAAGCCGTCGATGGCTGCGCCTACGGTACGGAAACCATGCACATCCTGCGCGCCGAAAAGGGCTATATCATCGTCGGACAGGACACCGACGGCACGCTGACGCCGGACGATGCCAGCCTCTCCTGGGCGGTCGGCAAGAAGAAGACCGACTTCGTCGGCATTCGCGGCATGAAGCGCCCGGACCTCGTGCGCGAGGGCCGCAAGCAGCTTGTCGGCCTTTTGACGAAGGATCCGAACATGGTGCTGGAGGAAGGCGCGCAGATCGTCGCCGACCCCAACCAGCCGAAGCCCATGACCATGCTCGGCCATGTCACCTCGTCCTATTGGTCGGAAAACTGCGGACGTTCCATCGCCATGGCGGTGGTGGCCGGTGGCAAGGCGCGGCTCGGCCAGACCCTCTATGTGCCGATGGCCGATCGGACGATCGCCGTCGAGGTGAGCGACATGGTGTTCTTTGACAAGGAAGGTGGCCGCATCCATGGCTGATCTCGCAACACGGACCCTGCCGCTTCGCGGCTTCCACGGCGGTTCCGCCACCGTTCGCCTGACGCCGGCCGCCCCCGCGAGCCGCCTGTCGCTCCGCGCCAAGCCGGATGCCGTCGGTGCGCTTGCGATCGCGCTTCAGCTGTCGTTGCCGACACGCCCGAAGACCTCGGCCACGAGCGGCACCCGCCACGCGCTCTGGCTCGGCCCCGACGAATGGCTCGTCATCGACGAAACGGAAACAGACCTTGTGGGCATCGCGGCCTCCGCCGGCGTGCTGCAGTCTGCGACCGACATCTCCCACCGCAACACGGCCATCCTTGTCGAAGGCCCGGGTGCCCCCGCCGCCATCAATGCCGGCTGCCCGCAGGACCTGTCGCTGAAGGCCTTCCCTGTCGGCGCCTGCTCGCGCACCGTGTTCGGCAAGGCGGAAGTCGTGCTCTACCGCACCGGCGAAACGGCGTTTCGCGTCGAATGCTGGCGCTCCTTCGCGCCATACGTCTCGGGACTGCTGGCAGCCGGGGCGCAGGACGCCGGCCACTGAACACTGAACACTGAACACTGAACACTGAACACGGCGTCGGGACCGTCAGGACGTGCCGGGCCAGCCGCGCCAATCGACCCAGCGGCCGTGGAAATCTGCGCGGCCGATCTCATGGCGCTCGCCGGTCGGCCACATTTGCAGCGTCAAAGCAGCCCCCGGCTCCGTTCCGTCGTTCTCGAGCGATAGACGCGCGAGCGGTGCCGCCTCGGTTGCGCCGCGGCCGGCGTCCGCGATCAGCGCCTCACCCCGCTCGCGGTCCTCTCCGGACAGATATTGCCAGGCGATCGTGTGATAGACGACATGCACGCAGCCGGGGCGCGGGACCGCCAGACGGCGCTGCAGCCACGATACCGCATCGACAGCCTCGACCTTTCGCTCGGACGACGCCGCAAGACCGATCGCGGCGCGCGTCCGCGCGATCCGATCGGCCTGATCCGCCCACAGATACGACAGGAGACGTTCCGCGTCCTCCGACCGTGCGGGATCGAGAGGCCGGAGATCGCAGCCGGCCCGGTCCTGAACCCGGAGGGCCGCCTCGGGCGGCGTACCGCCTGTCCAGTCAGGCGTCAGCCTCACCGGCGATTGCGGATCGCCCCAGGCGACATCTCCGAGACGATAGGCAAAGCGGTCCCAGTGAAGGTTCAGCCCGGCACTTGCGCCGACCTCCGAGAGGCAGAGCGGTTTGCCGAAACGCCTGGCGATGGTGAGGAAGCCCGGCAGGAGCGCGGACGAGCGTCGCACCTCGTTCGTCTGCGGCGGCGAATCGAGGCGCGCGAGGATCGTCTCGGCGTGATCGCGACAGGCGCGCTCGACCGCCTCCCATAACGTTGCGGGTTCCGTTGCGCGCGGCGGATAGACGGCTGCGAGATCCGGATCGGCACCGCCGAGAACCAGTGCATGCAGCGCGCCGGCAAGCCGCAGCGGAACCGAATCGGCAGAGGAGGCCGGATTTCCCGTCCAGCCGAGAACACGGCGTCCGACCGGATGCGTATCCGTCAGGCGCTCGGCGGCAAGGTCGCAGAGCGTGGCGACGAAGGGTGAGCCCAGCGCACGGCAGCTCGCCGCCTGCGAGCGGAAAGCCGCGCGGACGGCGGCGTCGCGTGTTGCCGCGTCAAGCATCATCCGGCCGATCCTTCGGGTCGAACTGGATGATCGTCAGCCAGGTCGCGGTCAAGGCCGGCCGGCTCTCCTGTTCCACCTCGACGGAGACCTCATAGGTGACGGCGAGCATGCCGGCGCCGCGGAACCGCGCTTCCGTGAGCGTGAAGTGACCGCGGACACGCCCACCGGACCGCACGGGCGCCAGAAACCGGACCTTGTCGAAACCGTAATTGATCGCCATCGTCTGTTCGCGCACCGTCGGCAGGCAATTGTAGTTCATGGCCGAAAGCAGCGAGAGCGACAGGAAGCCATGCGCGATCGTGCCGCCATAGGGCGTCTCGGCCGCGGCCCGGACAGGGTCGGTGTGGATGAACTGGTGATCGTCCGTCGCATCGGCAAAGCGGTCGATCATGTCCTGCGACACGGTTATCCAGTCGGAAATTCCGAGTTCGCGCCCGACGAGATCCTTGACCTCGCCAAGCGCGATCTCCGTGACGCGGGTCGTCTTCTCACCGTTCGCATCCATCTCGCTCATTCCCGTTGCATCATCTGCAGCCTTCAGGCGGCGTCGGGCGCCACGTACCAGCCGACCGAGCGGGCCGAAAGCTCCGTCGGCGTCCCCGCCTCCGGCAGCAGCGACTGCCAGCCGTCGCCCGGAAGCGTCAGAGCCGCCGCCGCATGCGCGCGGTTGAAGACCACGGCCAGCCGGCAGGTCTTGGCCGTCACCGCATCGCCGGTCGAAAGGATCATCGCGAGCCCGTCGGTGCGCTCGCCCTGCCAGTCCGCGACTTCCATCGGCCGGCCGTCGAGCCGGATCCAGGCGACATCGCCCGCGCCGGTGAAGAATTGGTCGCCCGCAAACACATCAAAACGATGACGGAGTTCGGCGAGTGCGGCGCACTGCGCGATCAGGTCCGCGTCGGCCGCCGCCCAGTCGAGCCAGGTGATCGGATTGTCCTGGCAATAGGCATTGTTGTTGCCCCGCTGCGTCCGACCGAACTCGTCGCCGGCCGTGATCATGATCGCGCCGCGCGAGGCAAAGAGCGTCGCGAGCAGCGCCTTCACATCCCGCTTGCGGGCGGCAACGATCGTGCCGTCGTCCGTTTCGCCTTCGGAACCGTTGTTCCAGGAGTGGTTCTCGTTGTGGCCGTCGCGATTGTCCTCGCCGTTGGCCTCATTGTGCTTGCGATCGTGGGAAACGAGATCCCTGAGCGTGAACCCATCATGCGCGGCAATGAAGGTCACGCTGCGGCTCTGCGTGCCACCACGCTGCGAGAAGATATCCGACGAACCGGCAAGCGCCCCCGCGAGCGAGCCGGTCATCCAGCCGTCACCCTTCCAGAACCGCCGCAGGTCGTCGCGCGCGCGGTCGTTCCATTCGAGGAAAGGGGCCGGGAAATGGCCGAGCTGATAGCCGCCCGGTCCGATATCCCACGGCTCGGCGATCAGCACGCGATCTTTGAGAAGCGGATCGGCCAGCATCTCGGTCAAAAGCGTCGCATCCCGGCGAAACCCCCCGGCATCGCGGCCGAGGATGGTGCCGAGATCGAAGCGGAAACCGTCGATCCCCGCCGCCTCGACGAAGTGCCGCAGCGTGTCGAGGATGAGAGACCGGACCGTCGGATGGTCGCAGGCGATGGTGTTGCCGCAACCCGTGTCGTTCACGAGCACGCCCGGCTGGGCATGCCGGTAATAGACGGCATTGTCGAGACCGCGCATGGAGAGGGTCGCACCCTCCCGATCGCTCTCGCCGGAATGGTTGAAGACGAGATCGAGAATGACGCCGATGCCGTCGCGATGCAGCGCTGCAACCGTATCCCTGAGCTCGGTCAGCCCCCCTGGCACCAGCCGTGGATCGAGCGCCATGAAGGCGACGGGATTGTAGCCCCAGCCATTGGTGAGGCCGAGAGGCGGCAGATGGCGCTCGTCGATCCAGGCGGTGATGGGCATGAGTTCGACGGCGGAAACGCCGATGCGCTTGAGGTGGGCGATGACGGCCGGGTGTGCCAGGGCCGCCACGGTCCCCCTCAGCTCGTCCGGCACGTCCGGATGCAGCATGGTGAACGGCCGGACCGCGACCTCGTAGATCAGCCCGTCTTTGGAAAAGAGGGGGGCGGCAACCCGCGCCTTCGGCACCTTGGTCACAACCGCCTTCGGCACCAGATCGGCTGTTTCCGCGCCGAACTGCGTCAGGCGGGTATCATGCCGAAACGGCCGGTCGAGCTCCAGCGCGTAAGGATCGACGAGAAGCTTTGCCGGATCGAACCAGAGACCGCGATCGGGGTCGTAGGTGCCGTGGGCGCGGAAGCCGTAGCGTGTTCCCATCGGCGCATCGGGCAGGGTCAGGGCGAAGACGTCGCCCTCCTCTCGGCCCATCTGCAACCGGCGCAGCTCGGTCTCGCCATCGCCGTGGAACAGGCAGAGATCGATTCGGTCAGCCGTCTGCGAGCGCACGGCAAAGCGGGTCCACCGGCCGGTGATCGTGGCGCCGAGCGGCCGTGTCGTTTCCGTCATGCTGATCCCTCTCGCTGCATGGCAACCGGGCCAGCTAAGAGCAAATCACGCAAAGATACAACGACTTTCGTGGCCGTAGGCTCAGCGCAGAAGGACGACGCCGGCGATATTCAAGAGCACGAACAGCACGAAACCCGTAAACCAGCCGGCGCTCGTGAAGAAGGCCGCAGCCATGGCGATCAACAGCGCCACGCAGAAGATGGTCAGGAACTTCGCCGCGCTCAGGAAATGAAGATAGGTCTTCTCGTGCTCGGGATAATCCATCGGCGCACCGGTTTCGGAAGGTCCCATCTGATGTTCGGCCACTGTCATTCTCCCCGCAAGTTTCCACGCCGCAAGATGCGGCACCTCTTGGTTTCAAGACATGCCCGCACTGTTCCGCGACGTCAAGGCCCGTAGAGCACGGGAGGCATTGACGGCGCGGCCGGTTCCCGGCAAGTCGGTGGGCCAAGCCCACGCCAACGGAGCGTCTCATGCCGAAGCCGATCATCGCCATACCCGCAGATTTCCGTGAGATCGAGGGCAATGTCTGGCACGCGTCCCCGCATCAATATGTGCGCGCCGCATTGAACGGCTCGGGTGTCATGTCGCTGCTGGTTCCGGCGCTCGAAGCCGGCAACGAGCCGGATGCGATTCTCGACCGCGTGGACGGGCTTCTGGTCAGCGGTTCCCGCTCCAACGTCCACCCGACGCTCTATGGGCGGGAGGCGTTGGACACAGATGGCCCGTTCGATCCCGGTCGCGACGCCACCAGCCTGCCGCTGATCCGCCGCGCGCTCGCCCGCGGCATCCCGGTGCTTGCCATCTGCCGCGGCATCCAGGAACTGAACGTTGCGCTCGGCGGCACCCTCGCCTCCGAAATCCAGGATCTTCCGGGTCGGCAGGACCATCGCAAGCCGGACGTCCAGGAACTCGACATCGCCTATGGCATTCGCCAGACGGTCATGGTGGAACCGGGAAGCTGCCTTGCCGGCGTGGTCGGCGCCGGCGCGGTACAGGTCAATTCCCTGCACCGGCAGGCCATCTCAGACCTGGCACCGAATCTCGCCGTGGAAGCGGTGGCCGACGACGGTACGGTCGAAGCCGTGTCCGTCATCGGCGCAAAGGCCTTTGCCGTCGGGGTGCAGTGGCATCCGGAATACTGGGTCGGCCGCGACAAGACCTCCAACGACCTGTTCGCAGCCTTCGGCGCGGCGGTCCGCGACTACAGCGAGGCACAGCGGCCAGCCAGCCGGCCGGCTACTTCGCCCGCCGCGTAAACGGCGTCTCGGTCACGGGCGTCAGCGCCTTGCCGTTTTGAAACCACGACACCAGATTGTCGACCACGAGGTCGGCCATCTTGTTGCGGGTGCCGACGGAGGCCGAGGCGACATGGGGCAGCAGCGACACCTGCGGCAGCGCCAGCAGCCCCGCGGGCACGTGCGGCTCGCGCTCGAAGACATCGAGCCCCGCCCCGGCGATCACACCCTGTTCCAGCGCTGCGGTCAGCGCGGTCTCATCCACGGTGATGCCGCGCCCGACATTGATGACGACCCCGTCGGACCCGAGCGCCTGCAGGATGTCCGCATTGACCGTGTGCTTGGTTTCCGCGCTGCCGGGCACGATGACGATCAGCGTATCCACGGCCTGCGCAAGCCCGAGCAGTGTCTCGTGATAGGCATAGGGCACGTCGTCGCGGCGCGAGCGGGTGTGATAGGCGATCTCGAGGTCAAAACCCTCCAGGCGGCGCGCGATCGCCTGTCCGATGCGACCGAGCCCGTAGATGCCGATCTTGCGGCCGCTCAGGGACAACGGGCTGAGCGGAAAGGGCCCATCCTTGACCCAGCGCCCGTCGCGCAACCATTGCTCCGCGGCAGGCAGGCGGCGCAGCGTGTTGATCAGAAGCCCGATCGCCGTATCCGCGACCTCGTCGTTCAGGACGTCGGGCGTGTGCGTGACCACGATGCCGGAGCGCGCGGCGTGCCCCGCATCGACGCCGTCGTAACCGACGCCGAAGTTCGAGACGATCTCCAGCATCTTCAGCGCATCCATCAGCGACGCCGGGACATTGTTGAACGTCGCGATGCCCGCAACGCCGGCAGCAAGGTCCGGCGTGATCAGGCCTGCATCCGCGCCGTCCACCTGTCTCACATCGAAGAGGGCCGTCATGCGCTCCAGAGCGCGCGGGTGCATCTTGCCGGGGATGAGAATGATCGGGCGATCTTGCGACATGGCGTGGTCCTTTCAGACGTCGGCGAAGAGGAAAAAGGCCGCAACGAGGGTCGTCGCAGCGCGGTGAGCGCTGCGGAAACTACCGCAAGGATCTGCGGCGTCAATTGAACCTGAGGTTTACCTTTGCCCTGCGCGCCTTGTCATAAAGCAGGCTCTACAAGACCGATCGCTCAATCGCCCTGCTGCAACCGCAAGGGACCGGTCGACTGTCGGATCCGCATTTCCGGCTTGATCAGATGGATGCCATCCGGCTCATGGCTGCCATTGAGGCGGTCGAGCAGGGCGCGGGCGGCGCTCCGGCCCACGTCCGACTGCCCGTTCCAGACCGTCGTCAGTGCCGGCGTGGCGATGGCCGCTTCCTCCAGATCGTCGTAGCCGGTGACCGAAACATCCCGGCCGGGCACAAGGCCCGCGCGCGCAATGCCGTTCATCATGCCGATGGCAACGAGGTCGTTCCAGCACACGACAGCCGTTGGCTTCTGCGGCAGCGACAGGAGATGCACGGCCGCCTCGAAACCGCCCTGCATGGAGCGCGGCCCGGGAATGCGCAGGTCCGGATCGACATCGATATTCGCTTTGCGCAATGCCTGAACATAGCCGAGATAGCGGTCGCGGCCGGTCGAGGTCAGGTCGGTTCCCCCAACCATGGCGATGCAGCGGTGGCCGAGACTGATCAGATGGTTGGTGGCGAGCGAGATGCCATAGGCGTCGTCACCCCGGAAAATCGGCACATCGACGCCTTCGATCGACCGCGCCACGAGGATCGCCGGCATGCCGTTGTCCTCGGCCAGCTTGATATCCTCCGGCGGCGTGCCGATGGCCGGCGACATGATCACCCCGTCACCGCCGAGCTGCAGCAGGGTTTCGATGAAGACGCGCTGCTTTTCGACCGAGTCGTAGTGATTGGAGAGAATGAAGGTCTGGCGGTCGCGATCGAGTTCCGCCTCGATGGCCTTCAGAATCTCGCCATAGAAGGGGTTCATGATGTCGTGCACGACGACGCCGATGATGCCGGAGCGAGAGGTTCGCAGGCTGGCGGCGCGACGATTGTAGATATAGCCGAGCGCCCGCGCCTGATCCTTGATCTTGTCCCGCGTGACCGACGCGACGAGAGGACTGTCCCGCAAAGCGAGGGAAACGGTCGCGGTGGAGACACCCAGTGTTTCCGCGATCGTCGACAGCTTGATCTTCTGCGCCACGTGCCCTCCCGGTCTGCCCGGCCATCTCCCTCAACGCCTTCGGCAGTGCCTGAAAACGCCCTTAAATCCTCTTAAACTGTTTAAATCGAGACTGCAATCCCTGCGCGAGACCGCGTGTCGAGGCCTACTCGACAGCCTGAAGATTGGCGTCGACCAGCTTCAGAAGCTTGGCAAGCGTCCGGATCTGCTTGTCGGTCATGCCCGTCAGCGCCGTTGCCTCGGACAGGTCGGCAGCCGCCTCGATCGCCTGCAGCCGCTCGCGACCGTTTGCCGTGAGGTAGACCTTGGTCAGCCGGGCATCCGCTGCATCCGGCTTGCGCTCCAGAAAGCCCTGCGCCTCCATGCGGCCGATGGTCCGGGTCATTGTCGGTGCCTTGACGCCGAGATGACCGGCCAGCGACCCGGCCGTCATGCCGTCGGTCTCCGCCAGCGCCAGCATCACGCCGTCCTGGCCGGCGTAAAGCCCGCTTTCCAGAAGATTGCGCGACAGCACGGTTCGCATGGAGCGCGCCGCCTGTGCCAGCAAGGGTGCAAGCAACGGTGCGGCGGCCTCGAGACCACCCTCTCCGTCAATGGCAGCGGGATCGACGATCTTGTCGATCTTGAGCTTTTTCTGCTTGGCTTTCTTCTCGGACTTGTCTTTCTTGCCCATGCTCGCTCCCCTGCCTGCCGACGGCTTGCACCGCCTTGTCGAGCTTGTATGACTCATATGACAATCGGGCCGCAAGGGCTTGCGCACGGCCGGATGTCGGGATGAAGCCCAGGAAGAAACGCATGACGAGACCCGCTGCCCGATTTGCGGACAACGATCCGGCTCTTGCCCCATCCGCCCGTGCCGACTGGATCGCCGTTCTGCCGCTCGGCGCGCACGAGCAGCACGGCCCGCATCTGCCGTTCGAGACCGACACGCTGATCGCAGACGGCGTGGTGGATCGAGCGATCGCAGCCCGCGACGAATTGCCTGTGACCTTTCTCCCGACCGAGCCCGTGGGATACTCGATCGAACATATGGACGTGGCGGGGACGCGGACACTGAGCTACGAGGAAGCCGTCGAACGCTGGCTCGGCATCGCCGCCAGGCTTCACGCGCAGGGCATCCGCAAGTTCGTCATGCTCAACGCCCATGGCGGCAATTCTCCGCTCATGACCATCGTCGCGACCGAAGCGCGTGTGCGCTACGACATGCTGGCGGTCGCCACCAGCTGGACCCGGTTCGGACAACCCGCCGGCTGGATCGACCCGGTGGCAAAATCCATCGACATCCACGGCGGCGACATCGAAACCTCGGTCATGCTCGCCCTTCATCCCGACAAGGTCGATCGGGCACGGGCCGAGGCATTTGCCTCACGGCAGACCGAGTGGCAGGCGCGATTTTCGCATCTGCGCGCCTATGGCCCCCATGCCTTCGGCTGGCGTATGCGCGACCTCAATCCGAAAGGCGCGGCCGGAAATGCCGCTGCCGCGACAGCCGAGCGCGGCGAGCAATTGCTTGAGCACGCCGTCTCCGGGCTCCTCGCTCTCCTATCGGACGTGGATGCATTCGACCTCGCGCAGTTCGACGCCGGGACGACCGAAACGATGTAATGTTATAAAGATTGGATTATCTGCGCGAGAGCATTTGCACTGCCGTGCGCCATCTCCTATATCACCGCGACGATCCCGCGCATCGACCGCCCAACGGCGCGCCGGTGGGCATCCCTCCTCAGCCCCCGAGGTTCCCATGTCCGAAGCCCCTGCGTCCGAAGCCCCCGTTTCCGAAACGTCCGTCCAGAAGCCCATCCCCGTGACCGTCCTCACCGGCTATCTCGGTGCTGGCAAGACGACGCTGCTGAACCGCATTCTCTCGGAAAATCACGGTCGCAAATATGCCGTCATCGTCAACGAGTTCGGCGAGATCGGCATCGACAACGACCTGATCGTCGAATCCGACGAAGAAATCTACGAGATGAACAATGGCTGCGTCTGCTGCACGGTGCGCGGCGACCTGATCCGCGTGGTCGAAGGCCTGATGAAGCGTCCCGGCCGCTTCGATGCGATCATCGTGGAAACGACCGGCCTGGCCGATCCCGTCCCGGTCGCACAGACCTTCTTCATGGACGACGACGTTCGCGCCAAGACCGAACTCGATGCCGTCATCGCGCTGGTCGATGCCAAGCATCTGCCACTGCGCCTGAAGGACAGCCGCGAGGCCGAAGACCAGATCGCCTTTGCCGATGTCGTGCTCCTCAACAAGACCGACCTCGTGACCCCGGAAGAACTGGCGAAGGTCGAAGCGACGATCCGCGTCATCAACCCCTCGGCCCGCATCCATCGCACCCAGCGCTCGGAAATCGATCTCGCCAAGGTCCTCGATCAGGGCGCCTTCAACCTGGAACGTGCCCTGGAAAACGAGCCGGACTTCCTGAAGGCGGACGATCATCACCACGACCATGATCACGCCTGCGGCCCCGACTGCGGCCATGATCACCATCATCACGGACACGACCATCACCACGATCATGGTCATGATCACGGACATGATCACGCGCACGCACCGTCCGCCATCCATGACGTGACCGTTCAGTCGGTGTCGCTGCGCGGCGGCGAGATGAACCCCGACCGGTTCTTCCCCTGGATCCAGAAGATCACCCAGACCGACGGCCCGAACATCCTGCGCCTCAAGGGCATCATCGCCTTTGCCGGCGACGCCGATCGTTATGTGGTGCAGGGCGTGCACATGATCATCGAGGGCGATCACCAGCGCCCGTGGAAGGACGGCGAGCCGCGCGAAAGCCGCCTCGTTTTCATTGGTCGCGATCTCGACCGCGAAAAGCTGGAACGCACCTTCCAGGCCTGCGCGGCAAAGCCCAACTGATGCCAACCGTCGCTCCGCTCGATCTCGAAGCCCATGTCGTCGGCGTCGCCTATCTGGGCGACGTCCCCGTGTTTGCCGATGCCGCCGGTTTCGTGCATCGCCTGAACGGCGGCCACGCCGTGACGCCGGCGCATGACGGATTGCTCGTGGCGCTCCGGGACGACGCCACCGACACGCTGCTCACCGGCGGCGAGGACGGTCGGGTGCTGCGCATCACGCGCGACGGCGCCGTGACGGAGCTTGCCCACCAGCCGCGCAAATGGATCTCCAAGATCGCGGCCGGCCCGCAAGGCGCGGTCGCGTTCACCACCGGCAAGACGGCCACCGTGCGTCTGGCGGACGGCACGACGCGCGCCTTCACCGAAGAGCGAACCGTCGAAGGCATCGCCTTTGCGCCCAAGGGTCTGCGCATCGCTCTCGCGCGGTACAACGGCGTTTCCCTCCACTGGGTGGCAACATCGAGCCCGGCTATCGATCTCGACTGGAAGGGCGCGCATACCGGCGTGACCTTCTCCCCCGACGGACGTTTCGTCGTGACCATGATGCAGGAAAATGCGCTGCACGGCTGGAAGCTTGATACGAAACCCGGAGCAGAGGCGCGCCACATGCGCATGAGCGGTTACCCGGCTAAGGTCAAGTCCTGGTCGTGGTCGGCCCGTGGGAAATGGCTTGCCTCTTCCGGCGCGCCGGCCGCCATCGTCTGGCCTTTCCAAGCCAAGGACGGCCCCATGGGCAAAGCCCCGCTCGAACTCGGCACGCGCGCCGACGTCATGGTCTCGCAGGTCGCCTGCCACCCTGCCGAAGAGGTCGCGGCCATCGGCTATTCCGACGGCATGGTGCTGGCCGTCCGCTTTGCCGACAGCAAGGAAGTCCTGCTCCGCCGCCCCGGCAAGGGCGCCATCTCCGCCTTCGCCTGGTCGAAATCCGGCCAGCAGCTGGCGTTCGGCACGGAGGCGGGCGAAGCTGGGGTCATCGACCTGACAGCGTGAAGCTTGCAACCCAGCGCACGCACAGGACGTATTTTCTGACAGATCCTATTTTTCGTTGAATTAAATATTCCGCATGTCTAACCTTCCGGCAACCGGAGGATCGACATGCAACAGATCATCGACGTCGCCCACAATGTCGGGCCGTATGCGCAGAAGCTCGTCGATCTCGGGGTGGTCTCCGTGATCCGGTATTACAACATCCAGAACAGCACGACCCTGCCGTCGAAGTGCTTGACGAAGGCGGAGCTCACATCTCTGCATCAGGCCGGCCTCAGCGTGGCCGTCGTCTTTCAGGCCGGCGGTGGTGCGAACGGAAAACTGAGCGATCTTTCCGATGCCAAGGGCACCCGTGATGCGAAACGCGCCCTGGAATTGGCCGCTGAGCTTGGTCAGCCGACCGGCTCCGGCATCTACTTCGCCGTCGATCACGACTACGTCGCCCCGGACGATCTTGCCCAGATTGCGAGCTACTTCAAAAAGGCAAAGGCCGAGCTGGGCGGACGCTATGTCCTCGGTGTCTACGGATCGGGTCTGGTTGCCCGCAAACTTCACGAGGCCGGCCTCGTGGATCTGATCTGGCTCTCCGGTTCGCTGGGATGGTCGGGCACGCGGAGCGCGTTGCAGGATGGGCTCTGGACCCTGTTTCAGAAGGACATGGAGCAGGATCTACCCTTTGGCGGTCTCGACTATGACGGCAACGTCTTCAATTCCGCAAAGGCCGATTTCGGTCAGTTTGCGGTCGAAGGATCCGTCGAGACGCCGCGCAGCGTCGGGGCATCCGCCACGTTTACGGTGACCGCCCGTGGCGGCCTCAATCTGCGGGCCGGCCCCGGCGAAACCTTCGGGGTCATCCAGAAATACCCCTTGGGAACGCTCGTGCGCGGCGTGCAGCAGATCGGCGACTGGACCCAGGTCGATATTCAGGGCGACGGCGCCTCCGACGGTTACATGCACCGGTCCTACCTCGAAGCGACGATCGGCGGCCTGCCCGCAGTCTTACAGGAAAAGGCTGCCATCAAGCCGATCGACGTCGCCAAGGCGGAACTCGCACTGGGCGTCAAGGAACTTCCCGGCTCGCAGCATAACCCCCGGATCGTCATGTATCATGCGACCACCAAGGGCGGAAAGACATCCGACGAAACCGCCTGGTGCTCCTCTTTCGTCAACTACTGCGTCGAGCAGGCCGGAATACAGGGCACGGACAGCAAATGGGCGCGGTCCTGGCATGACGAACACTGGGGCCATGACGTCATCGCGCAACCCGCGGTCGGCGATATCGTGGTCTTCAGCCGGGTCGGAAAGAAAGAAGAAGGCGGGCACGTCGCATTCTTCCAGTCGATGACGGAGACCGAGGTCACCTGCCTGGGTGGCAACCAGGGCGATCGCGTCAGCATCTCGACCTATCCGAAAGACGGCAAGAAAGGCCCCTTCCGCTATAAACTGCTCTCGATCCGCCGCGCCTGAAGCTTCCGGTCACGACAGTCGCGATCCGATGTTTCGTGAGGCGGCATCGGCAGCGCTGGAGGCAATCACGCGCCCGCCGTGGAGATGATCCGGGCAAGGAGATCGTGGAGGTCGTCGCGGTAACCGGTGCGGGCGGAGGGAGCGCCTTCGTCGGAGGTCATGGCGACGGTCAGCTTCAGGTCGGGCACGATATAGAGCATCTGCCCGCCGAAGCCCCAGGCGAAATGCACGTCGTGCTCGCCGATCTCGCGCATGAACCACCCATACCCGTAGCCGTCGCCGGAGAAGCGCGACTGCGTGCGCTCCGCCCAGGATTGGGCAACCCAATTCTCCGGCACCACCTGTCGCCCCTCGGGCGTTCGGCCGCCATTGCGATACAGCTCGCCGAATGCCAGCAGCGAACGGGCGCTCATCGCCATCTGGTTTCCACCGAGATAGATGCCCTGGGGATCGCGCTCCCAGGCGCCGATGCGAAAACCATCGACAGGTGCAAACCAGTCGCGCGCAAGCGCCAGAGTGGATTTGCCGCCGACTTTCGTCAGGATCGCCGAAAGCAGATGCGTCGAGCCGGTGGAATAGAGCATCTGCCCGCCGGGCTCGTCCACGAAATCCGCCGCAAGCGCGAACCGGACCCAGTTGCCGCTCGAAACCCAGCGTCCGTAATTCGGCCCCGACATCCGGTCGAGCCCTGCCTGCATGGAAAGAAGGTTGCCGATGGTGATCTTCGCAAGACGTGGATCGGGATTGGCCGGCAGGTCGCGCGCAAGAATCGGCGCGATCGGCTGATCGACGCCTTTCAGCAGTCCCTTCTCGATCGCGATCCCCACCAGGGCGGAGATGATGGTCTTGGAGGCCGACTTGATATTGGTGCTGTCGGTCGTCTTGTTCGACCGGTAGCCGCGCTCGGCAATGATCCGGCCGTTGCGTGCGACGATGACCGTTTCCAACGGGGACAGTCGGGCAGCGTCGTTCAGGACAATCGACAGTTCGGTCGTATCCAGCGCCGGAGCCTGCGCATCCGTCCCGGGAACGGCCGGGCCTTGGATGAGAGCGGCGCCCTTGATTTCGGCTGCTACCGCAGATGGGACAGGAGAGCCGCAAAAGGCAAGCGCCAGAATGGTGACGGTGACGGATGTCGGAGAAAACGGTGTCATCCGGCCGAGGTAGGTGTTTTCGGCGGGGTCGCAAGGTGGCGGCACGTCCGACGTGCCGCCTTCACGTCAACGTGACGCTTTACCAGAGCAATTCGACATGCGGTCTGCCGTCCGATGTTTTCGCTGCCGTCCGCCCGGAGCCGTCGATCGTGCAGTGGACACGCTTGCGAAAGGCCGAGAAGCTCTCGAAAGTCACGACATCGACGGGCTCGTCGAGATCGAGCGTCAACCGATAGTGCCCCTCGCGCGCCGTCAGCGCCTGCACGCCGAGAAGCTTTGCCTCGAACGGTTGACCGAGATAGTAACCGCGAACGCGGGCGCCGAGTTGATAGGGGTCGAGTGCCGGCCGGTTGCCGACGGCGGCATGAAGCGTGTTCCAGTCCCGAAAGCCATATTGCTCGGCGATGGCTTCCAGAGCGCGGGAATGGGACATCTCCGTGCCACGAGCAGCAAGTGACAACCGTAGTCGCTTGGCCTGCGCCTTGAGCGCGTCGAGGCAGGGTAACGGGGATGATGACGTCGATGATCGCATAGGGATCTCTCCAGCAAGGGCATGCCGTGATATCCGTGGTGTTCGCATTGCCATCGGGGACATGCCGGGAGGGATGACCGAAACGCATTGAAAAGAGAGGCTTCACCGAAGCCCGGGGGGGGCTTGCGAACGGCCGGGGCTCTCACCCGTGTCTTGAAGACTAAGACAGGCCGGCACCCGAGTCAAATGCCCGATTGAGCGGCCGACCGACGCGGGTCGGCCGGCCATCGGGATCGCGTCAGGCGACCCGCCGCATCGGCAGCGCCTGCGAGAGCTTGCGGCCGCTGGCAGTCAGCATGCCCGCCGCGCCCTTCAGCCAGCCATCCTTGAGCTCGAGGCCCAGGAACCGATGGCGCTCGAACGGGCCGGGCATGACGAGGTGCTGGGCGTGATGCGCCTGGAAGCCGAAACGTTCGTAGTAAGGCGCATCACCGACGAGCAGGATCGCGCCGTGCCTCCGCAAGGTGGCTTCGCCGATCGCCGCACGCATCAACGCGCCGCCGACACCCTTGCCTTCCTGCGCGGCATCGACCGCAAGCGGGCCGAGCAGCAGCGCCGGAATGGTGCGACCTTCGCCATCCACGCCGGCATCGACGTTCCACAGACGCACGGTGCCGATCACGTGGCCGTCGCCGTCACGGGCAACGAGCGCCAGCCCTTCGGCCGGCACGCGGCCACGCCGCAGCTGCTCCGACGACTTGCGCCGGCGGTTCGGGCCCATGGCGCGATCGAGCAGTCGCTCGCGCGCAACGACGTCGCCGGGATTTTCGGCGTCGATGGTGAAGGCATTCTGCGCAAAGAAGGCGCGGACAGAATCAAGAACAGCGGCCATGGCGAGGCCTCCCGTACTCAAAACCGTTTCAAACGGTATCGAAGGATCATTGTGAAGGTGCGGTTCCCGTGTTCGGGAACCGCTGGTGTCCGTTGCCGGAAGCCGGAAACGTCAGATGACGTAGGACTTCAGCGGGTCGAAACCGTTGAAGGCGACGGCCGAGTAGGTCGTCGTGTAGGCGCCGGTGCCTTCGATCAGAACCTCGTCGCCGATCGTGAGAGACACGGGCAGCGGGTACATGTTCTTCTCGTAGAGCACGTCGGCCGAATCGCAGGTCGGGCCGGCGAGCACGCAGGGCTCCATCTCGTCCGCATCATGCGCGGTGCGGATCGGGTAACGGATCGCCTCGTCCATCGTCTCGGCGAGACCGCCGAACTTGCCGATGTCGAGGAAGACCCAGCGATGGTTGTCATTGTCCGACTTCTTCGAAATCAGGATGACTTCCGCCTTGATCACACCCGCATTGCCAACCATGCCGCGGCCCGGCTCGATGATCGTCTCGGGAAGCTGGTTGCCGAAGTGCTTGCGCAGCGCACCATAGATGGCCTTGCCATAGGCTTCGGCCGAGGGCACGTCGCGCAGGTACTTGGTCGGGAAACCACCGCCCATGTTGACCATCTTCAGCTCGATGCCCTGCTTGGCCAGCTGCACGAAAACGCGCTTGGCATCGGCAAGAGCCACGTCCCATGCATCGACCTTCGTCATCTGCGAACCGACATGGAACGAGACGCCGTGGGAGACGAGACCGAGCTGGTGGGCGTAGACGAGAACGTCGACGGCCATCTGCGGCACGCAGCCGAACTTGCGCGACAGCGGCCATTCGGCACCCTCGCCATCCGTCAGGACGCGGCAGAATACGCGGGCACCCGGAGCGGCGCGCGAGACCTTCTCGACTTCCTCATGGCTGTCGACGGCGAAGAGCGAAACGCCGAGCGCATGCGCACGGGCGATGTCGCGTTCCTTCTTGATCGTGTTGCCATAGGAGATGCGCGAGGCGGTCGCACCGGCTTCCAGCGCCATTTCGATTTCAGCCACGCCGGCGCAATCGAAGTTGGAGCCGAGACCGGCGAGCAGGCGAAGGATTTCCGGCGACGGATTTGCCTTCACGGCGTAATAGATCGAGCTGTCCGGCATCGCGTGGCGGAAAGCCTTGAAATTGTCCTGCACGACATCGAGATCCACGACAAGGCACGGGCCTTCCGGGCGACGGGTGTTCAGGAAGTCGATGATGCGAGCAGTCGTCATGGTTTCAATCCCAATACGTTAGGCTTCCCGATCAGCGAGGAGACCTCGCCGAGCGATGAAGGACAAAGGGCGTACGGGTGCGCGTTCGGATACCAGCCGGTGGAGACCCCGGAATCCTCACATGCGCTCGTACAGCGCGATTTGTGGATGAAGCCCGCCGAGGCGTTCATCCGGCTTTGTCTGCCATGGATTGGAGGTTGGAACCTACCGCACGTCCGGCAATGAAGGTGTGCCTCTTCAGTAACCCCGGCTGATGGAAAGCCGGCAGAGAACAAAAAGGCCCGCACCGTCGTTGCTTCAAGATGTCCTCGCAATTCCGGTTGGCCGGAAAAACGACTGGAGCGGTTAGATCCAGGTACCTTACCGATTTCCTCACCAAACGAGGGATCGGCGGACACCCACAGGCACGTGCGACTTTGGGCAGAGCGGAAATAAGAAATATCCCTGTCGTAATCAAGCGTTATTTGACCCACGCCCGATTTTTTTACGCTGCGCCGCAAGCCTCGCACCAGCTTGCGGCTCCGTCAGGATCGGCTTTGCTTTCCCGCCGGATCATCAAGAGGGTTGCAGACATTGCCAAGCCTATGTTTTGAATGACGCCGCGCGACAATGGTTCCCGGAGACGATCCCGGCCCAGACGCCTGAAGCTCCAGACCGGAGCCGCGCAGGGGAGCCGAGATGGACACACTGACCCGTATTCGCGCCTTCATCGACGTCGTCGATGCCGAGGGTTTTTCCGCCGCCGGCCGCCGCGTCGGGCGCTCCAAGGCGCTGCTCTCGAAATATGTGCGCGAACTGGAGGACGAACTCGGCGCCCTCCTTCTCAACCGCACCACCCGGCAGTTTTCGCTGACGGAGGCGGGGCATATCTATTATCGCACGGCCTCCGAGATCCTGAAGGAGATCGACAATCTCGCCGATCTCGTGCGCGCGGGAAACTCGGATCTGAAGGGCCGCCTGCGCATTTCCGCACCGCGAACCTTCATCGATGCCGATATCGGCCAGTCGCTGATCGATTTCGGCCTTGCCCATCCCGAGCTTTCTCTGGAAATCGTCTCCGACGATCGCTTCGTCGATCTGGTGGAGGAAGGCTTCGACGTCGCCATCCGCATCACCCGGCTGGAAGACTCGACCCTGATCGCCCGCAAGCTGGACGACTTCCACATCAAGATGTGCGCGTCGCCCGCCTTCCTCGAGAAATACGGGGCGATTACCCATCCCTCGGATCTGGCCCACCGGCCCTGCGTGATCGACACCAACGGTCGCTCCTACAGCAATTGGCGGTTCGTGGATCGCGACGGGACGAATTTCTCGGTGCCTGTCAGCGGGCCGATGGAGGTCAACAGCCCGCTCGCCAGCCTTCGCGCCGCCGAATCCGGCCTTGGCGTCGCCGGCGTTCCCGATTTCATCGCCCGGCAGAAACTGGAGAATGGAAGCCTCGTGGCTGTGCTCGACGACTTCCTGCCGCACGATCGCGGGATCTATGCCATCTATCCCCACCGGCGCTATCTGCCGACGAAGGTCCGTACCCTCGTCGACTTCCTGCACGCCTGGTTTCGCAAAAGAGCGGATGCATGAGGACCCTGAGAGAAGCGCGGGACGTCCTGTCCCAATTCCGTCTACTTTCGGCTGGATGACAGGCCACCCCGCTCCGCGTCGCGCGTCGGATGCAAGACCGGCGCGCCGGATGGCCCACAAGGCAAGGACCCTGTTTTCATGACACGTCAACGATTGTCGCGAGGCCTGCTTGCCGGGCTTGCCGCAGCCACCGTGCTTCCGGCGCAGGCCTTCGCCCATCCCCACATCTTCGCGGAGGCGCGCCTCGAGGTCGTCTCGGACGATGCCGGTCATATCAGCGAGTTGCGGAACGTCTGGCGCTTCGACGAACTTTTTTCCGCAAGCGTCCTTCTCGATTTCGACAAGAACTCCAATGCGACGCTCGATCCGGACGAACTGGCGGAGGTCGGGCAGACCGTTCTGGATTCGCTCGCCGAGTATAATTATTACACGACGATCTACGACAACGGGAAACTGGTGAAGGTCTCCAAGCCGGACGCGATCCATGCCGATTTCAAGGACAACCAGCTCCTGCTGATCTTCGCCGTCAAGCCGGCCGAGACCATTCCGCTGAAGGGGACCCTGTCCTTCGGCATCTACGATCCGACGCTCTATACGGCGATCGACTTCCCGAACGACGGAGATCTCGCCGTCGTCGGCGACAAGCTCTCGGCCTGCCAGCACAAGGTCGTGCGACCGGACCCGGACGAGGTAATCTCTCAGAACCAGTCGACGCTGACGGATGCCTTCTTCACGGATCCGACCGGCACCGACATGTCGAAGCTCTTTGCGACGAGGATAGAATTCACATGCTGACCCGCGCCCTTCGCCTGCCGCTGATCGTCGGCGCACTCCTCGTCCTTGCCGCGGCCGGGGCGCATGCCCAGTCCCCGCTCGGCATCGGCACCGCCGAGCCGGCCTTCAACACGTCCGGTTTCCTCGGCGGCTTTCTCTCCTGGGTGAACATGGAGCAGCAGGGCTTCTACCGAACCCTGACCGACGCCCTGAAAGGCATGCGCGACGACCCGTGGCATCTCTGGTCGCTCGTCGGCCTCTCCTTTGCCTATGGCGTCTTTCATGCGGCGGGCCCCGGCCACGGCAAGGCGGTCATCTCGTCCTACATGATTGCCAACGAAACCGAATTGAAGCGCGGCGTCACCCTCTCCTTCCTGTCGTCCTTCCTGCAGGGTGGCGTTGCCATCCTGCTCGTCGGCGCGGCCTATCTCGTGCTGCGCGGAAGCTCGATCTCGATGACGCAGGCCACCACCTTCCTCGAACGCGTCAGCTATGCCCTGGTGGCCGCCTTCGGCGCCTGGCTGCTGTTCCGCAAGATGCGCGCGCTCGCCCGCGCGACGCCGTCATCCGAGCCGAGACTGGCGCTCGCCGGAGGCCTCGATTTCGGCCATGAGACAGGGTCTGCCGACGATCATCATCACCGGCACGCGCATGGACATGACCATCACGCCCATGCCCACCATGCTCATGCCCATCATGCCCATGCGCACGCGGCGCACGCCCATGGTCCGGGCGAGGTCTGCTCAAGTTGCGGCCACGCCCATGCGCCCGATCCGTCCATGCTCAAGGGCGATCGCTTCCAGCTGCGCGAGGCCTGGTCGGCCGTGCTGGCCGTCGGTCTGCGCCCCTGCTCGGGCGCGCTCATCGTGCTGTCCTTCGCGCTGCTGAACGGGCTTTACCTCGGCGGCGTGCTGTCGGTTCTGGCGATGTCGATGGGCACGGCGATCACCGTCTCGATTCTGGCCACCCTCGCCGTCACGGCCAAGGATCTCGCCGTGCGCTATGCATCAAGCGCCGGAACGGCCATGCGGGTGACGAACGGTATCGAGATCTTCGGCGCCGTTCTCGTGCTCGGCCTCGGTCTGGCCTTGCTCGGCGCTTCGCTGCAGGGCTGACAGCCCGTCAGCGACGCCGCTGATAGCGGGCCCGAAGCCAGAAGACGAAGAAGAAGGCGAGCACGAACAGCGTGCCCACCGCGGCGGCGAGATAGGGCGAAATCGCGCCGAGATAGAGCATGACCCTCGGCAGCAACAGAAAACCCGCACCGAAGATCACCAGGAAGACGGCGGCGGCAATGGCGGCCGACCGGTCCCGCGGATCGAGCGGCTTCACGCGGCACCCATGACGGCGGCGATGTCCGCCCTGAGGTCTTCGAGGCGCCGGCGCTGGCGCCCGTCCGCATCGAAATTCTCCGGTGCGAGCCAGGCCTTGAACGCGGCATCGAGTACCGGCCATTCTCCGTCGATCATCGAGAACCATGCCGTATCGCGGTTGGCGCCCTTGGCGACCATATGCTGGCGAAAAATGCCTTCGAAGGTGAAGCCGAGCCGCACGGCCGCGACCTTGCTCGGCGTGTTGTCGTTGTGGCATTTCCACTCATAGCGCCGATAGCCGAGATCCTCGAAGACGTGCCTGGCCATGAGATAGTGGGCTTCGGTGGCGAGCGGCGAGCGCGCCATGGCATCGCCATGCGCGACTGAGCCCACCTCAACGACGCCGTAGGTCGGGTCCGGCCGCATATAGCTCGCCATGCCCACCACGTCGCGGCTCGCTCTGTCGCGAAACACCAGCGTCACCCAGTTGGCCTGCGCCGCGTCGAGCCATGCTCCGAACGCGTCCGCATCGGCAAAGGCTGCCTGCGGAAAATAGCGCAGGCGCTCGTTGATTGCGAGCCCCCCGAAAGCGTCCCAGAGCGCCTGGAGATGCCGCGCCCGGTCGTAAGGTTCGAGAACGACATAGGCGCCCTCCAGCGTCACGGGCTTCGGCGCCGGACAGCCGGACCAACGGGTGAGATCGCGTTTCGTCATGTCATCCTCGCCGAGATCGAGACAGGGTCTGCCAGCATCCGCCGGCACACCTTATCGTTCCGGCATAGGCGAAGGCGCGCGGCGGTGCAAACGCAATCCGGTGATGCGATCATCACCGCCGCGCATGGACAGGCAAGCCAACCGTCAGATGATCGAGGGATCGACCACGGACGGGCTGCTGCCGGCGGGAACCTTGGCGGAGGCGACCGTCGCCTCGATATGATCGACCAGCGCATCCGGCAGGCCGAGGCGACCCGCCAGCATATCGAGATAGCCGCGCTCGGTGCGGCTGTCCGGCTCGATCGTCAGGCGAGACGCCGTGTAGAGTTCGACCTTTTCTTCCTCGGTGCGGGCGGCAGCCACCAGACCGTCGATATCGACCGGGCTCGCCAGTTCGTCGCGCAGGAAGGCTTCTGCCTCGCTGTCGAGGCCGCTGGCACCGACGCGTTCCATGATGCGGGCGCGTTCGCTGTCATCGATGTGGCCGTCGGCACGCGCAGCCGCGATCATGGCGCGCACGAGCACCAGCACGAAATCGTTGCGGACGGCGGAGGGCGAGATGGAGAAACCGGAATTGTCCGGCGGCGGAAGGATTTCCGGCGCCGTCTGGGCATCGACCCGCTGCGGCGCCTGGCCGGCCTGATAATTCTTGTAGGCGGTGTATCCGAGGCCCGCGATCGCAGCGAGACCGCCGAGCTTCAGGGCCGTGCCCGCGATATCGCGACCGGCTCCGGTCCCCAGAAGAACCGCGGCGAGACCGCCGGTCTTCAGCGGATTGTTGCGGGCCATCTGCACGATCTGGCCGGCCTTGTCCTTCATCGAGCCGCCGCCGAGCAAACCGCCGATCGCACCGCCGACCCCCCCTGCCCCGGCATTGCCGAGGAAGCCGCCCTGGGACGAACCCTGTGATCCCGAACGGTCCTGCGTGCCCTGGTTGCCCTGGCCACCAAGACCCTGGGAACCGAGAAACTGATCCAGCAGTTTTTTCGCGTCGAACATCCTGTCGTCAACCTCCTGATTGTGTCGTCTGCGGAGGAGACATAGGAAGCCGCATGGGGAAAACAAATGCGGCTTGGGATCGGCCGAGCATGCACCCGCGAGAGCCCGGAAACGCGACCCACCCGACAAGCTATTGATCGGATGAGGCTTTTCGAGTGACTTGGATCGGCCGGAGCCGATCAGGCGGTCAGCGCGAAGGCTTCCGATGCCAGCTTTGTGATCCCCGCCCAGTCGCCGGCCGCGACCAGTTCCTTGGGCGCAACCCAGGAGCCGCCGATGCAGATAACGTTGGGCAAGGACAGGTAGTCCTTCGCGTTTTTCAGCGAGATGCCGCCCGTCGGGCAGAACAGCGTGCCGGCGAGCGGCGAGGACAGCGCCTTGAGGAAGGCTGCGCCGCCGGCCTGTTCGGCGGGAAAGAACTTCATGACCTCGTAGCCTTCGGCCCGCAGGATCATCGCCTCGCTGGCGGTGGAAGCGCCCGGCAGGAACGATGCCTCGTGATCGTCGGCAGCATCCAGCAGATCGGGCGTGGTGCCCGGGCTGACGATGAACTGCGCACCGGCCTTCACGGCTGCGGCATAATGATCGGGATTGAGAATGGTCCCGGCACCGGTCACGGCACCCTCCACTTCCTTTGCAACGGCCTCGATCGCTTCGAGCGCGACGGGTGTGCGCAGCGTGATCTCGATCGCCTTCAGGCCGCCGGCCACCAGCGCGCGGGCGAGCGGCACGGCCGTCGCCAGGTCTTCGATGATGAGCACCGGCACGACCGGCTGCAGCTTGAGGACGGACAGAAGGCGTTCGGTTTTCTCGATCATGCGGCTTCACTCCTCAATCGATTGAATCTTCCTCCGCAATACCGTCCGCATCGGTCAATGTCGAGACTCATCGGCACGCATGCCCCAGTATCTGGGAGAGCACTCGGCCAGCAAGGTGAAGAGCGACGTGGTGGACTTTCGCATTTTCTGAATTACGTTGTGACCGATGCAGAAGCGCGCTGCGAGAGCTGGACAAGGACCGGGATGGCCAAGGAGATCGAGCGGAAATTTCTCGTGAAGCATGCAGGCTGGCGGGCCGAGGCGGGACCGGGCGCGGCCATGCGCCAGGGCTATCTCGCCGCCATGAACGACCGCACCGTCCGCATTCGCCTGATCGACGGCGAGAATGCGCGACTGACCATCAAGATCGGCACCGGCATGCTGACCCGCGACGAGTTCGAATATGAGGTGCCGCTCGCCGACGGCGAGGAGTTGATCGCATCCGCCATCGGCACCGTGATCGCCAAGACGCGCTACCGCGTTCGCGGCGGGACACATGTCTGGGAGGTCGATGTGTTCGAGGAACCCTATGCCGGATTGATCGTTGCCGAAGTCGAAATGCGCACGGAAACCGACGATCTCGCCATGCCCGATTGGATCGGCGACGAAGTGACGGACGACCGGCGCTATTCGAATTTTGCCCTGGCGACGCAGAGCGACAAGCAGCGCCCGGACCTCCATCCCCCTTCTGCCGCGAGCCCGAGCACGCGAAAAGCCCCATAGGAAATGATCATGGCCTATAGACTGAAACCTGCAAAACGCTTCACCGATGACTTCCGGCGCGTTGCAGGTCGGGAACTCGACAAGGCCATCGCGGCACTCGAGCTGCGGCCTGACGGCACCTCCCGGGCGATCCATGTCGCCCGCCGGTGCCTGAAGCGGACGCGTGCGCTCTATCGGCTCGCAGCCCCCGAAGCAGGCAGGTTCTACAAGCGCGAAAACGCGCGCCTGCGCTCCGCGGCCCGCAGCGTCGCCGACCTGCGCGATGCAACGGCGCTGATCGATACGGCGACGATCCTGCTGGAGCGCCTGGCCGGCGACGATCGGGCGGCAGCGGAACGCGCGGTCGAAGCGCTGCGGGTCCGCAAGGGCTGGGTGGTGACCGCCGAAGGCGATCTCGACGAAACGATCGACGCGATGATCACAGAACTGCGCGACGCCAAGCTTGCCGTGGGAAAACGCACCTTTGTCAACGGCGTGCGCCCAACGGCCTACATGCTGGCTGCGGCGTGGCGCAAGGCGGTTGAGCGGGCGCAGGTTGCACTGGCTTCCAGCCACGAACATCCGACGCCCGAGCACTTCCACACCCTGCGCAAGCGAACGCAGGACTATCGCTTCTACCATCTTCTGCTGCAGGCGGTATGGCCCGGCGTGATCCTGGCGCGCGAGCGACAGGTCAAGGCGCTGATCGACCGCCTGGGTCTCATCCACGATCTTGCCGTTCTGGCCGATACGCTCGCCCGCGAGCCCGAGCTCCTGCCACCGCAGGACATCGCCATCCTGCGCCACGCGATCGGCCTCGAACTGCGCGCCGAAGAACGGCAGGCCCTCGGCGAGGCCGACGCCCTTTTCGCCGATGTTGCCGGCAAGGAGGCGGAACGCATCGCCATCCTCTGGCTCGCGGCCGCCTGAGGCCAAGGGCGTCTGGCGTTCCGGTCGAGCTGGCGTTCCGGTCGAGCCGGCGTTCCGGTTGAGCTGGACGTGCTGGACGGCTATTGCTTTGGCATGTCCCGCTCCGCCCGTCTTCTCGACCTCGTGCAGATCCTGCGCACCCATCGCCGGCCGGTCAGCGGCGCGACCCTTGCAGAGGCGACCGGCGTCAGCCTGCGCACGCTCTATCGCGATATCGCGACGCTGCAGGCGCAGGGTGCCGATATCACCGGCGAGCCGGGTCTCGGCTACATTCTTCATCCGGGCTTCCTCCTGCCGCCGATCATGCTGTCGAGCGAGGAGATCGAGGCGCTGGTGCTGGGCGCCCGCTGGGTCCGCGCCAATACCGACGACCGCCTGCAGCAATCGGCAGCCCACGCGCTCGCCAAGATCGCCGCGGTTCTCCCGGACGATCTGCGGCGGGACCTCGAAACATCCGCTCTCCTCGTCCCCAACACCCGCCGTGGGCAGCATCCGGAACGGGACATCGGCGCGCTGCGAGACGCGATCAGGGCCGGCATCAAGCTCGACATCGCCTATCGCGACGAGCGGGCGCAGGAGACGACACGCCGCATCTGGCCCGTCGCACTCGGCTATTTCGAGGGCCTGCGCATTCTCGTCGCGTGGTGCGAACTGCGCAAAGGCTTTCGCCATTTCCGGATCGACCGCATGATCGAGGTGACGCAAACGCAGGAGACCTGTCCGCGCCGCAGCGAGGTCCTTCTGGCGGAATGGCGCCGCGAGAACGGTATCGTGCACGACCTTTGACAGCGGCGCCCCATGCTGACAGAAACTGACAGGGTCACGGTCTAAACCCGATCTGCCGGACGATCCGGCGCATCAGGAGATCCCCATGGAACCGACCTACATCATTCTCGCCGTCGACAATCCGCTCGCAAGCGCCGCCTTCTACGAGACCCTTCTCGGCAAACCGCCTCTGGAAGCGCAGGCGACCTTCGCGCTCTTCCGCATGAACGCTGCGACCATGCTCGGCCTCTGGTCGAAGCACACCATCGAGCCGCCCGTCTCCGCGGCCGCCGGCAGCACCGAAGTCACCTTCGTGCTGGAAGGCCGCAAGGCCGTGGACGCATGCCATGACAGATGGAAGGCGCAGGGCCTGCCGATCCTCCAGGCGCCGGTCGAGATGGATTTCGGCTACACCTTCACGGCCGCTGATCCGGACGGCCACCGCCTGCGCGCCTTTCACCCGGCAGAGCGGGGCTGACGACCCCTCCCCGACGCATCCGGGGTGATTGCGCGCGCGCGCCGAACGCGGTATTTCACCGCCCATGACGAACAGCGCAACGACACTGCCCCCGGAAGCCCAAGGCTCGTTTCTGGTCGCGGCTCTTTACCACTTCGCCCGGCTCCACCGGTTCGCGGATCTGCGCGATCCGTTGCAGGCGGTCTGCGACGACCACGGCGTGAAGGGTACGCTGCTTCTCGCGCAGGAGGGCGTCAACGGCACGATCGCCGGCACGGAGGGCGGCATCGCCGCCGTGCTCGCCTTTCTGCGTGCGCAGCCCGAATTCCGGGATCTGGAACACAAGGAGAGCCGGGCAGCGGCCATGCCGTTCCTGCGCATGAAGGTGCGGATCAAGAAGGAGATCGTCACCATGGGCGTCGAGGATATCGACCCCCTGACGATCGTCGGCACCTATGTCGAGCCGAAGGACTGGAACGCGCTGATATCGGACCCGGAAACGCTGGTGATCGACACGCGCAACGATTACGAGACCGCGATCGGCACCTTCCGCGGTGCGCTCGACCCGCAGACCAAGACCTTCCGGGAGTTTCCGGACTGGGTGAAGAACCAGACCGGCCTGCACAACAAGCCGAAGATCGCGATGTACTGCACCGGCGGCATCCGCTGCGAGAAGGCGACCGCCTTCATGAAGAGCCAAGGCTTCGACGAGGTCTACCACCTCAAGGGCGGCATCCTGAAATATCTGGAGGAAACGCCGCCGCAGGAAAGCCTGTGGGAGGGCGCCTGCTTCGTATTCGACGATCGCGTCTCGGTGACGCACGGGCTGGGCGAAGGCGAGCACACGCTCTGCCATGCCTGCCGCCAGCCGCTGACGCTGGAAGAACGCGCCTCACCCGTGCATGAAGAGGGCGTCGCCTGCGTCCACTGCCACGACACGCGCACGGACGAGGACCGGGAACGCTACCGCCAGCGGCAGCGCCAGATCGCGCTCGCGAAGACGCGCGGCTCGAAACATCTGGGAAGCTGAGCCGATGCCGGACGACATCCTCGTTTCGGATCTCCGCGAGGTGCCGCACTTTCGCGAGATCATGACGGAGCGCCTCTGGACCGCCTGGTGGCGCGACGAAGGCCTGATCACGCGGGAGCAGCTCGCGCGGAAGATCGAGGACAATCTCACCTCCTCCGGCATTCCGCTCGGCCTGATCGCGCATCGCGGCGATGTCTTCTGCGGTACCGTTTCCGTCATCGAGGACGACCTGCCGGCGCGCCCGCAATACCGCCCCTGGCTTGCCGCGCTCTGGGTCGAGGACCATTCGCGCCGCCAGGGCGTCGGCGAACACCTGATCGACACGGCGCTCGCCAAGGTCGCGGGACTGGCCCCCGAGATCCATCTCTACTGCACGCCCGAAAATACGCCTTTTTACGAGCGCCGCGGCTGGAAGAGGCTCGAAACCGATGTCGGCGGCGTCAACATCTTTCGCCGCCGCCTCGCCGGCTAAACTCAAGCCGCCGTCGTTTCCGCGTGGTTGCCCTTCGGGAAGGCACTCGCGAGTTGCCTGTACCAGAGGCCGCTCTTCTTGATGGTGCGAACCTGTGTCTCGTAATCGACATGGACGATGCCGAAACGCATCCTGTAGCCTTCCGCCCATTCGAAATTGTCCATCAGGCTCCAGGCGAAATAGCCCTTCATCGGATAGCCCTCGGAAATCAGATCGGCCGTGACGGCGAGATGTTCGGCGATATAGTCGAGCCGCGGCTGGTCGTTCACCGCGCCGTTCTCGACGCCCATATTGTAGCAGGCACCGTTCTCCGTGATGTAGCAGTCCGGCAGGTCGTAGCGCGCGTTGACGGTGCGGATGAGATCGCCGAGCGCCTGCGGGAAGATCTCCCAGCCGATATCGGTCTTCGCCTCGTTGACGAAGGGCGCCGGCTTGGTGGCCGGAAACTCGGCACCTTCGGCCGGATCGTCGCTGACACGCATCGGCGTGTAGTAATTCACGCCCCACCAGTCGAGCTTTTGGCTGATCACGGCCATGTCGCCGGCCTCGACCTCCGGCATGCGCGACCCCAGCGCCTCAAGCACGCTGTCGGGGTAGGCGCCCTTGAAGATCGGACCGAAGAACACGCCATTGTGGAAGTCGAACGCCCGTTCGGCAGCGGCCTTGTCGGCTTCGCTGTCTGTACCGGGATAGACATGCATGGGATTGATGACGATGCCGACCGGCAGGTTCGGCCGTTCCTCGCGCACCGCGGCAACGCCGAGACCATGGGCGAGGTTGGTCACGTGCATGGCATGCAGCGCCGCCTCCATGTTCGTCTCGCCCGGCGCGTGAATGCCGTAGAGGTGGCTTAGCCACACCGAGCACCAAGGCTCGTTGAACGTCGCGACCGCATCGAGCCGGTCGCCGAGGCGGGCGATGACGGTACGGGCATAGCGCTGGAACGCAAAGGCCGTCGAGCGCGCCGTCCAGCCGCCGTCCCCGGCAAGCGTCAGCGGCAGATCCCAATGATAGAGCGTCGCGAAAGCCTTGATATCGCGCGCCTTCAACCCGTCCACGAGCCGGTCGTAGAAATCGAGGCCCGCCTCGTTCACCGGCCCGGTGCCATCGGGAATGATGCGCGGCCAGGCGATGGAGAAGCGATAGGCCTGCACGCCGAGGCTCGCGATCAGGTCGAGATCGTCCTCGAGGCGATTGTAGTGATCGCAGGCGACGTCGCCATTGTGCCGGCCGAAGACGCGGCCCGGCATGTTGGAGAACGCATCCCAGATGGACGGCTTGCGCCCGTCCGCCTTCGACGCACCCTCGATCTGGAAGGCGGCCGTGGCCACCCCGAACAGGAAATCGCCGGGAAAGCGCGCGGCGAGCGTCTTCGGATCGGTCATCACTCGTGTCCTCTTCAATCATGGTCTTAGGCAACGGCCATAACGCCACCGCGTGGGGGAAAACCAGAGCCGCAGACCTTGGCAAGCGCGGGAGACTATCCACGCGAACATGAACGCCGGATGACCGAAAAGACACGCGTCCACGAAAAAGCCACCGGATGCGGAACATCCGGTGGCGATAAACGGCAAGGGTGTGGAACGTCAGACCGAGACCCAGGCACCGTTGCGCTTGGAGGAACGCACGCAGGCATCCACGAAGAACATGCCCTTCATGCCGTCATCGATGGTGGGATAGGTGACGGCCGGATCGACCTTGCCGCCGGAACGTTTTGCCTGAATGGCACGCGCGGCCTCGGCATAGATCGTCGCGAAGCCTTCGAGATAGCCTTCCGGGTGGCCGGAAGGAATACGCGACACACGGTTGGCCTCGTCCAGAGCGCCCGCCCCCATGCGCGTCAGAAGCTGTTTCGGCTGGCCGAAGGGCGTGTACCAGAGATAGTTCGGGTCCTTCTGAGTCCATTCGAGCCCGCCCTTCGTGCCATAGACGCGGACCTGCAGCCCGTTTTCGTGGCCCGGCGCCACCTGGCTGCACCAGAGCAGGCCCTTGGCGCGCACGCCGTCCTTCTCCTTGAAACGCAGCATGACATGGGCGTTGTCGTCGAGAGCACGGCCTTCCACGAAGCTGTCGAGATCGGCCGCAAGTTCGTCAAGCTCCAGCCCGGAGACGAAGGCGCCGAGATTGTAGGCATGCGTGCCGATATCGCCGGTCGATCCGCCCGCGCCGGAGCGTGCCGGGTCCGTGCGCCATTCCGCCTGCTTGGAGCCCGATTTCTCCACCGCATCCGTCAGCCAGTCCTGCGGATACTCCACCTGCACCAGCCGCACGCTGCCGATATCGCCGCGCGCGACCATCGCGCGCGCCTGCCGCACCATGGGATAGCCGGTGTAATTGTGGGTGAGAATGAACAGCGCCTCGCTCTCGTCGGCGAGCGCCTTCAGCTTCCGCGCGTCGCCCAGCGTCGAGGTCAGCGGCTTGTCGCAGATGACGTGGATGCCGCGCTTGAGGAATTCGCGCGCGACTTCGTAGTGCACGTGGTTCGGCGTTACGATCGCCACGGCCTCGATGCCGTCCTTCAGCTTGGCCTCGCGGATCGCCATCTGCCTGTAATCGGCATAGGTGCGGGCCGGGTCGAGACCGAGCTCGGCGCCCGAGGCCTGCGCCTTTTCCGGCGTCGAGGACAAAGCGCCCGCGACCAGCGTGAACTGGTCGTCGAGACGCGCCGCCATGCGGTGCACCGCGCCGATGAAGGCGCCCTGCCCGCCGCCCACCATTCCGAGCCGGATGCGCGGCTGGCGCGCCTCCGCTGCCTTACCTTCGATGGCCATGTCTGTTCTCCATTCTTCCTGTCGCGCGAATGCGGTGTCGTCTCAGATGCCGAGCATGCGCCGGTTGGCGGCCTCGTCGGTGCCGCCGGTCGCAAAATCGTCGAACGCCTTTTCCGTCACGCGGATGATGTGGTGCTTGACGAACTCGGCCCCCTCGCGGGCACCGTCCTCCGGATGCTTCAAGGCGCATTCCCACTCGACCACGGCCCAGCCGTCGAAATCGTTCGCCGTCATCTTGGAAAACACTGCACCGAAGTCCACCTGCCCGTCGCCGAGCGACCGGAAGCGACCAGCCCGGTTCACCCAGCTCTGGAAGCCGCCATAAACGCCCTGCCGACCGGTCGGGTTGAACTCCGCGTCCTTGACGTGGAACATCCGGATCCGGTCCTTGTAGATGTCGATATTGTCGAGATAGTCCAGGCACTGCAGGATATAGTGCGAGGGATCGTAGAGCATGCAGGCGCGCGCGTGGTTGCCGGTGCGCTCCAGAAACATCTCATAGGTGATGCCGTCATGCAGGTCTTCGCCCGGATGGATCTCGTAGCAGATATCGACGCCGCAGTCCTCGGCATGGTCGAGGATCGGCGTCCAGCGCTTCGCCAGTTCATCGAAGGCGGTTTCCACCAGCCCCGCGGGGCGCTGCGGCCAGGGGTAGAGATAGGGCCAGGCGAGCGCGCCGGAAAAGCTCGCCATTGCGTTGAGACCGAGATGCTTCGACGCGGTCAGCGCAAGCTTCACCTGATCGACGGCCCATTCCTGCCGGGCCTTCGGGTTGCCACGCACCTCCGGTGCCGCAAACCCGTCGAATCCTTCGTCATAGGCCGGGTGGACAGCGACCAGCTGACCCTGAAGATGCGTCGACAGCTCGGTGATGACGACGCCATTGTCGCGCGCCTGCCCTGCCAGATCGTCGCAATAGCCTTTGGATTCCGCCGCTTTTCTGAGGTCGATCAGACGTGCGTCCCAGGTGGGCACCTGCACGCCCTTGTAGCCGATATCGGCTGCCCATTTCGTGATGGCATCGAAGGAATTGAACGGGGCCTCGTCGCCCGCAAACTGTGCCAGGAACAGACCCGGCCCCTTGATCGTCTTCATCTTGCAATTCCTCCATCCTGTCGATCGGCCACAGCGCAGCGATCTCTCGCGCAGACACCTTCGCCTGCCGTTTATTGAGCAAATTCCGCTCGGCTGCAACGTTGCAGCCGAGCCCTACGGTATCACTCTGCTCTGTAGGCGCAAGCCATTCCGGCCACGGGCATCGCGACGTGGCGTCCGCTGAGGGGCATGAAAAAGCCGCCTGCGAATGTCCGCAGGCGGCTTTTGATCGATGATCAGAACGGGGAATCCGGGAAGTAGAACTTCTCGGCATTTTCCTTGGTCACGAGCGTCGCGTCGAGCGTGTAGGTGCCGCTAACGGGGACCTGATCGTAGAGCGCGGACGCCGTCAGTTCCATCGCCGTGCCGACCATGGCCGGGGGATAGAGAACATCGACCGGGATCATCGTGTCGCCGTCCATGACCTTCTTGATCATGTCCTTGGAACCGGCACCGGCGACGACATACTGGATGTCCTTGCGGCCGGACTGCTCGATGGCCTGCAGCACGCCGACAGCCATGTCGTCGTCCTGGCACCACACCACGTCGATCTTCTGGTACTTGGTCAGGAAGTCCTGCATGACCTTGAAGGCATCGTCGCGGTTCCAGTTGCCGAACTGGCGGTCGAGCACCTTGACGTTGGAGCCGGCAATACCCTTGTCGAAACCGTCCTGGCGCTGCTGGTCGATCGGGATCGGCAGGCCGCGAATGACGACGACCTGAGCGTCCGGCGTCTTTCCGGCGATGTATTTGCCGGCGACTTCGCCGAGCGCCGGATTGTTGCCGGCGACGTAAAGGTCGCGGATCGTGTCGTCATTGACGCTCGGGGCACGGTCGACGATGGTGACGAACTTGCCCTTGTCCTTGACCTCCTTGATGGCGTTGACCAGCGGATCCGGATCGGACGGCAGGATGACGAGGGCGTCGATGCCCTGCGTGTTCAGGTCCTGCACGGCATTGGCCTGGTTGGCGGCGTCCGGCGATGTCTTGACGATGACGTTGAGGCCGGGATGCTCGGCCATCAAGAGCTTCGCGACGCGCTCGGCATGGAAGACCACGCCGGAGGTCCAGCCGTGGTCGGCGGCCGGAATCGAGACGCCGATCGTCTTCGTCTCCTGCGCGAAGGCCCCGCCGGACAAGGCCGTGCCTGCCAGCGCCATTGCGAATGCCAGTCCCAGTATACGTTTCTTCATGGTGTTCTCCTCCCAATGATGCGGGCTTCTGGGCATTGGCCCGGGCGCCCGCAAACCCTTATCCTGTCTATTGCCGGCGGATCAGGAACCTCTGGACCAGCATGGCGATGATGATGATGGCGCCCTGGATCGCGCTCAGCAGGTATTCGCTGACCACGTTCGACAGGAGCATGATATTGCCGACGATCTCCAGAATGAACGCGCCGCAGATCGTCCCCCAGATGCGCCCGACGCCGCCACGCAGCGCCGTGCCGCCGACCACGACCGCGGTGATCGCCTGCAGTTCCCAGAGAATGCCGGTGGTGGCAGAGGTCGAGCCGAGCCGGGGCACGTAGATGAGGACCGCGATGGCGACGCAGAGACCCTGGATGATATAGGCAATGGTGCGGACGCGGTTGACCTTGATGCCGGAATAGCGCGCGACATCCTCGTTGGAGCCGACGGCCACGACATGCCGGCCGTAGCGCGTGCGATAGAGCACGAAGGCCCCAATGGCGGCGGTGACGAAGATGACGACGATCGGCACGGGAACGCCGAGAATGGTGCCGAAATAGGCCGGACGATAGAGCGACTGCACGGCGGCATCGCGAAGCGTGATGGCGCCGCCCTGCGACAGCCATGTCGTGAGGCCACGATAGATGCCCATCGCCCCGAGCGTCGCGATGAAGGGCTCGATCCTTCCGACGGTAGTAACGAGACCGTTGGCAAGGCCGCAGACGGCGCCCACGAGCACCGCGATACCGACGCCCGCAAGCAGCGTCATCGTGGGATCGCCCCCCGCCCCGCTGTTGAGGAACAGGATCATGACGCTCGCGACGAAGGCAACCATGGCGCCGACGGAGAGATCGAGCCCGCCCGACGAGATGACGAAGGTCGCGCCGACGGCGATGACCGCGATGAAGGCGCTGCGCGCAAGCACGTTGGTCAGGTTGTCGATGCTGAGAAAGTTCGGGTGCGCGAAGGCACCGAGCACCAGGAGAAGCGCCAGCGCGATGAACGGCGCGACGGCCCCCAGATCGATGTTGCGAATGGATCGCGCCGGCTTTGCGCCGTTTGCCGTCATATTGGTCATTGTCCCCCGCGTCACGCGGCCTCCCCAGAAACGCCGCCGGAAACCCCCGTCGCCAGCACGACGATATCGTCTTCCGTCATCCGCTCGCCAGCGACCTCGCCGACGATGTGCCCCGACCGCATGACGACGATCCGGTCGCAGATGCCGATCAGTTCCGGCATTTCCGAGGAGACCACGATGATGGACCGGCCCTCCTCGGCCAGACGGGCGATGAAGGCGTAGATCTGTTCTTTCGTGCCGATATCGATGCCGCGCGTCGGCTCGTCGATGATGACGATCTGCGGATCGAGCAGCATCATCTTGGCGATCAGCAGCTTCTGCTGGTTGCCGCCGGAGAGCTGGCCCGCGAGCAGGTCCTTGCGGCCGGTGCGGATATCGAAATCCCGGATCGCCGTATCGAGCGCCGTCTCTTCTTTCCTGCGATCCACCTGCAGGCCGCGCACGAAGCGACCGAGCGAGGCGAGCGTCAGATTGACCCGCAGATCCTTGGCAAGGAGAAGCCCCTTGCCTTTGCGATCTTCCGAGAGATAGACGATGCCGGCCTTGAGACTGGCATGGACGTCGCGAAACTGTGCCGGGCGGCCATGCAGCATGACCGTGCCATGCGCCGGGCGAAGGCCGACCATCCCCTCCATCAGCTCCGTACGCCCTGCCCCGACGAGACCGGCGAACCCGAGGATTTCGCCCTTGCCGAGCCTGAAGGCGGCATTGGTTGCGTAACCGGGAACGGACAGACCGGAAACCTCCAGCACCGTCTCGCGCGATGCGACGGACACGCGGTCGGGATAAAGCTTGGCGACATCGCGGCCGACCATGAGCCGCGCCATATCGGCGGGCTGAAGCGTGGACGCCGCATGCGTCGCGACGGTGCGGCCATCGCGCAGCACGGTGACCGTGTCGGCGATATCCTTCACCTCCGGCAGGCGGTGCGAAATATAAAGGACTGCAATGCCGCGGGCGCGAATGTGCCGGATCACCTGCAGCAGTGCCGCCGTCTCGTGCGGCGTCAGCGACGCGGTGGGTTCGTCGAAGATGACGACACGATGCGGCACCAGCAGCACGCGGGCGATCTGCACGAGTTGTCGCTGGGCGATCGACAGCCGGGAAACGATCGTTTTCGGATCGATGTCGGCGCCCAACGCGCGGACCGCCGCACGCGCACCCTCGTTCATCGTCTTGTCGTCGAGCGTCAGCCCGCGGACGACCTCGCGGCCGAGATAGATGTTCTGGGCAACGGTGAGATCGGGCGCGAGCAGAATCTCCTGGTGCACCAGCACGATGCCGCGGCCTTCCGCATCGACGGGTCCCGAAAGCGTCACCGGCTGGCCATCGATCAGGATCTCTCCCCGCGTCGGCGGAAGATTGCCCGCGATCAGCTTCATCAGCGTCGATTTGCCGGCCCCGTTCTCGCCGATGATCGCATGCACCTTGCCGGCCTCGATCGTGAGATCGATCCCCTTCAAAACCTCGACGATCCCGAACGTCTTGGAGAGCCCGTTCGTCTGCAGCACCGGCGAAGCCGACAGGGGAGCAGCGCTCATGCGGCGCTCCGCGCCGTGCAGCCCAGGGCCCCGCAGCATCGATCGGACAAGACAATGAGTACGGGCTGACTTACGGACGGATCTCCCCCGCAAGCGCGCAATGGTGCTGTCGAAATCACGCTCAATCTCCTCCGGGATCGAAGCTAGCGCAATTGATGAGGTACGTAAAGCAGCTTTGTGGGCCCGATCACGGAGAGGTGTTCACCCTCCCTAAGATATTGTTAAATTACGATTTACCGGAATTCTGATGGTGTCGGCACGTGGAAACGCGATCGGCGCGTCCGCTTTCACGAACGCGCCGATCTTCCGATGCCAGAAGAGGGGCCAAACCGGCCTTAGACGTAGCGGTTGACGACGTTCTCAAGGTATTCCTGCCGACCCGAACGTGGGGTCGGATTGAGATCGGTCGCTTCCACATGGGCTGCGAGATCTTCGAGCGACATGGATGTCAGTCGCTTGCGACCCTCCTCCGTGCTCCAGCCCGCATAACGCTCGTCGAGCGGACCGGACAGCGCCTTGTCCTCGATCATCTTTGCAGCAGCCTTCAGACCGCGTGCGCAGCAATCCATCCCGCCGATATGACCGATCAGCAGGTCTTCGGCATCCAGAGACTGACGGCGCAGCTTGGCGTCGAAATTGGTGCCGCCCGTGGTGAAGCCGCCGCCTGCCAGAACCTGATAATAGGCCAGCGCCATTTCCGGCACATTGTTGGGGAACTGGTCGGTATCCCAGCCGGACTGATAGTCGTTGCGGTTCATGTCGATCGAGCCGAACAGGCCGAGCGCGTTGGCGAGCGACAGCTCATGCTCGAAGGAGTGGCCGGCGAGGATGGCATGTCCCTGCTCGATGTTCAGCTTGACCTCGTTTTCGAGCCCGTAGGACTTGAGGAAGCCGTAGACCGTCGCGACGTCGTAGTCGTACTGATGCTTGGTCGGTTCCTGCGGCTTCGGCTCGATCAGGATCGCGCCCTTGAAGCCGATCTTGTGCTTGTATTCCACAACCATGTTGACGAAGCGGCCGAGCTGGTCGAGTTCCTGCTTCAGATTGGTGTTGAGCAGCGTCTCGTAGCCTTCGCGCCCGCCCCAGAGCACATAATTTTCGCCGCCGAGCTTCACGGTCGCGTCCATGCAGGTCTTGACCGTTGCAGCCGCGAAAGCAAACACATCCGGATCCGGATTGGTCGCCGCACCCGACATGTAGCGGCGGTGGGAGAAGAGGTTCGCCGTGCCCCAGAGCAGCTTGACGCCGGTTTCCTGCTGTTTGCCGGCGAAGTAATCGACGATCTCGTTCAGGTTTCTGGTGTTTTCCGCAAAGGTCTTGCCCTCGGGACGCACGTCGGCATCATGGAAGCAGTAATAGGGAACGCCGAGCAGATCGAAGAATTCGAACGCCACGTCGGCCTTCAGCTTGGCCGCCTTCATGCTGTCCTCGAACCAGGGACGCTCAAACGTCTGCCCGCCGAAAGGGTCGCCGCCCGGCCAGACGAAGGTGTGCCAGTAGGCAACGGCAAAGCGCAGATGCTCTTCCATCCGCTTGCCCATGACCACTTCGTTCGGGTCGTAATGGCGGAAGGCCAGCGGGTTCGTGCTGTCAGGGCCTTCGAAGCGGATCTTCTGGATATCCTTGAAATAACCCGTGCTCATGATGTTTCCTCCAATAGGTCGATGTTCGGGATCAGTAGGCGGCGCGGATGGCGGGGTAGAGCCGGCCATAGCGCTGATAGGCATCGTCGTAAGCCTCGCGCAGCGAAGCGACCGGCGCGACCGTGTGGGCGGTCTTCGGCGGCGTGAAGACGGAAAGGGGATCGGCAGCGGTGGCCGCGACCAGGCCGAGACGGGCAGCACCGAAGGCCGCGCCGAAATCGCCATCGGCCGGCACATCGACGGGCAGGTCGAGCGCGGTCGCGATCGATGCCAGCCAAAGGGTCGAGCGCGAGCCGCCGCCGATCGCCGTGACCCGGTGCAGCTGGGTGCCCGCACGTCGCAAGGCTTCGAGGCTGTCGCGGATGGCGAAGGACACACCTTCGAGAACCGCCTGCGTCAGCACGGCCCGGCTGCTTTCATGGCCCAGCCCGATGAAGGCGCCGCGGATGGTGGCGTCGTTGTGCGGCGTGCGCTCACCCGAGAGATAGGGAAGGAAGGTGACGCCCGTCGGGGCCTGCAGCGTGTCCCCCAGTTCCCGCGTCAGCTCCGAGGCGCTGCGGCCGGTGATGCCGGCATGCCAGTTGAGCGCATCGGTCGCCGACAGGATCACACCCATCTGGTGCCAGGTGTCCGGCAGGGCATGGCAGAAGGCGTGGACCGCACTTTCCGGATTGGGCAGGTAGCGCGCATTGGCCGCAAACAGCACGCCCGAGGTGCCGAGCGAGACGAAGGCCTGGCCCTCGCCGATCGTGCCCATGCCGCAGGCGGACGCCGCATTGTCGCCAGCACCGCCCGCGACGACGACACCGGCGCCCATGCCCCAGCCGGACGCAAGGTCCGACTTCAGCGTGCCCGCGGGCGCCGTGCCCTCGACCAGCGACGGCATCTGTCGCTCGCTCAGGCCGGTTGCCGCCAAGAGGCTCTCCGACCAGGCCCGCTTGCCCGTATCGAGCCAGGACGTGCCGGCCGAATCCGACATGTCCGACATATGCTCTCCGGTCAGCCAGAGGCGCAGATAGTCCTTCGGCAGCAGCACCCAGCGGACCTTCGCAAACACCTCCGGCTCGTGCTTGGCCACCCAGGCAAGTTTCGGCGCGGTGAAGCCGGGGAAGACGATATTGCCGGTGATGGCGCGGAACTGCGGATCGGCATCGAGCGCCGCGGCCTCGGCATGCGAGCGCGTGTCGTTCCAGAGAATGCAGGGGCGCAGCACGCTGTCGCTGTCGTCGAGCAGCGTTGCGCCATGCATATGGCCGGAAAGTCCGATACCGCGCACGGCGGCAAGCTCCATCGAATGCGATGCCTTCAGCCCCGCGATCGCTTCCTGCGTCGCGCGGATCCAGTCGGCGGGGTCCTGCTCGGACCAGCCGGAATGGGGGCGCAGCACGTCGCAGGCGCCGGTCGCCGAACCGACGATGCGCTGTTCGCCGTCGATAAGTAGCGCCTTGACGCCCGATGTGCCGAGATCGATGCCGAGATACATGAAATGCTCCTAGTTTTCGCCGCTTGCCAAACCGAATGGGCGAAGCGCGTCGCCGTCCGCCTCGTCTGCGAACGGCAGGTTGTCTTTCAGAAAGATATCGATGCGGATGCGCTCCTGCGCGTCGACCGCGGGTATGCCGTCCGCCTTGGCCTTGAGAACCCGGATGGCGCTGCGCACCTCGTGGCCGGCATCCTGGTTGAGCACGGCGTCGATCAGATCGGCTTCGAGCGCCGCACGCGTATGCGGCGTCAGCTCGTGGGCGATGATCGCGCGCGGCCGTGGGCCCGAATGCCGCCGCAGGGCCGCGATCAGGCCGCGATTGCCCGCGCCGAGGCTGTAGATGCCGGCGAGATCGGAATGTTGCGCCAGAAGATCCGCGATCAGCCGTTCGGTCGCGGCGGGATCGTCCTGCCCTTCGAGCACGGGCAGCAGGGTGCAGGTTTCGGACAGGGCGGACCTGAAGCCGTCGAGCCGGTCGCGATGATCGCGCACCAGCATGGAGCCTGCGAGGACCGCGACCTTTGCTGTCTCGGAGGCCTCTCGGCCGACGAAGCGCCGCATCAGGCTGCCGGCGGTGCGCCCGGCGGCATGGTTGTCGATGCCGGCAAAATGATCCCGGCAAGCGGGCCCGAGATCGGACACCAGCGTGACCAGCGGAATGCCGGAGGCCTGCACGCGCAGCGCGGCATCCATCACGTCGGGCGCGTCCACCGCCGCCACCGCGATGCCCGCCGGCTCCTGCGCAATCGCTGCATCCAGCGCCCGGGCAACGGCGGCACCGTCGAACGGGGGAACGACGACGAGCGAAATCGCAACGCGATCGGACGCGGGCCGTACCATGGCCTCGCGCACATGCCGCTCCAGACCCCGCATGAACGAGTTGTCGCCGCCCGGAAGAATGAAGGTGAAGGGATAGACCCGGCTCTTGGCAAGGTTCGCCGCCGCCATGTCGCGAACGAACCCGATCGCCGCGATCGCCGCCTCGACGCGCAGGCGTGTCGCGGCCTTGACGCCCGGCCGCCGGTTGAGAACCCGGTCGACCGTCGCAAGGCTGACGCCCGCTTGTGCAGCGATATCGTGAACGGTCGGTCGCATGTTTCCTCCGAAAACGAGATCTAGAGGAAATCTTGATGTACGTAAATCAGAAATTCCAGCCCCGACTCCGAAAACGAAAAACGCCGGCACGAGGGCCGGCGTCGATCAGAGAGAAAGGACGGTTTTCAGTGCCCGCCGCCGGCACTGGGCGCAACCGGCTTCGGCTTCTGGATGACGAGGACGCAGAAGATGAGAGCGCCGAACAGGAATGTCAGCAGCACGAAAATATCCGCGAATGACAGGATGGAAGCCTGCCGCTGGACGATGCCGGCCAGCTGCTTCATGGCGATGGTCGTGCCGTCCATGCCATGGGCGTTGTAGTTGCCGGCGATCTGGTTCAGCTGCGCCATGGCTTCCGGGTTGCTCCACGTCACATGCTCGGAAAGCTGGGCGTAATGCACGTCCTGCCGCCGCGTCAGAATCGTGTTGATCGCCGCTAGACCCACGGCGCCGCCGAGGTTTCGGGTGAGGTTGAAGACGCCGGATGCGCCCCGGACCCTGTCCGGGGACAGCGTGCCGAGCGCCACATTGTTGATCGGCACCATGCACATCATCATGCCGAAGCCGCGCAGGATCTGCGGTACCAGGAGCTCGTAGAAATCCCAGTCGGTGGTGATGTTCGTCATGATGTAGGTGCCGCCCGAAAACGAGGCGAAGCCGATCACCATCAGCACGCGCGGGTCGAACTTGCCCGAAAGAATGCCGGCGATCGGCGCCGTGCAGAACATGGCGATGCCCGAGACGAACATGGTCTCCCCGATCATCAGCGAGTCGTAATGGCGGATCTGCCCGAGATAGAGCGGGTAGAGATAGGTCAGCCCGTAAAGCCCGATGCCCATGATGAACGAGAAGAGCGAGCCGAAGGCGAAGTTGCGGTTGGTGAAGGCGCGCAGATCCACCACGGGGAAATCGACCGTGAACACCCGGTAGAAGAACACGACGGCCGCGACGACGCAGGCAACGGCGCCGATCACGATATGCCCGTCGCTGAACCAGTCGTTGGTATTGCCTTCCTCCAGCACATATTCGAGGCAACCGAGGAAGACGCCCATGGAAAGCAGCCCCCACCAGTCGAACTTCTTGACGAGGCTGAGCTCCGGCTTGTCGAAATCGATATAGTTCCAGGTGACGATGGCCACCACGATCCCCGGGGGAATGTTGACGAGGAACAGCCAGTGCCAGGAAAAGGCATGGCTGAGATAGCCGCCGACCGTAGGCCCGATGGTCGGCGCCAGCGTCGCGATGAGGCCGATGATGGGCGAGACGATGTTGCGCTTGGAGGGCGGGAAGATGGTGAAGGCCGCCGCAAAGACGGACGGGATCATGCCGCCGCCGATGAACCCCTGCAGCGCGCGGTAGATGATCATCTGGTCGATATTGGTCGCGGTCGCCGCAAGGGCGCTGGCGACGGTGAAGCCTGCGGCCGAGCAGGCAAACAGCACGCGCGTGGACACGATGCGGGCCAGCGTGCCCGAAAGCGGGATCATGATGACTTCGGCGATCAGATAGGCCGTCTGCACCCAGCCGATCTCGTCGGAGCCGGCAGAGATGCCGGCCTGGATCTCGGCGAGCGATGCGGAAACGATCTGGATGTCGAGGATCGACATGAACATGCCGACGACCATCGCGAAGAAGGCGATCAGCCGGCGCGGATCCATCTTCTCGTCCGCGCCCGTCTTGGCCCCCGATCCGGAGCCTGAACCCGCCGCCATCGCACTGGGCCGTCCGCCGGCGGTTGCAGTTGCACTCGCAGCCATAGGCTTGCTCCCGTGCGAGCGCCAAGGCCTCTCAAAGGGCCTCGGAGCGCTCGATATGGTCAGAAGAAGGTCAGTCCGGGCGGCGGGGCGGAGCCGCTGTCGCCCGGACGACAGAAGATGCAGACGGATCAGCGCGCGGCGACGGTATCCGTCGTCGTCGGCGCGGTACGCGTATCGACATCCACCACGACGCTGAGGCCGGCCTGCAGGCGCCCGCTGTCGAGCACGTCCTGCGGCAGAGCAATGCGCACCGGCACGCGCTGGATCACCTTGGTGAAGTTGCCGGTCGCGTTCTCAGGCGGCAGCAGCGAGAAGACCGAGCCGGAGGCCGGTGCGATGGATTCGACGGTCGCCTCGATCGGCTTGTCGTCATAGGCATCCACATGCACCTTCACCTTGGAGCCCGGCACCAGGCCGGCGATCTGCGTCTCCTTGAAGTTGGCGTCGATGTAGAGCTTGTTGACCGGCACGAGGGCGGCCAGACGCTGGCCGGCCGAAACGAGATCGCCATCCTGAACCGCAAGATTGCCGACCACGCCATCATAGGGGGCCTTGAGAACGGTGAAGGCGAGATCGCGTTGCGCCTTGTCGCGCGACAGTTCCAACGAGCGGATCGTGCTCTCGGCCTCGGCGCGCTGGGCTTCCAGCACCGAGACGTTGGCGGCGGCCGCTGCGATCGTCGCATCCGCGGCGAGAACGTTGGCCCGCGCCTGGTCGAGCGCCACATTGGCGCTGTCGAGGGAAGCGACCGAACCGACGGCCTTCGACTGGAGGTCGCTGGCACGCTTCTGCGTGATGTCGGCCCCGCGCACGGTCGCTTCCAACGCGGTCTTCTGCGCCCGGGCCTGCTGCAGGCTCGCCTGGGCACCGGCGATCTGCGCATCGAACCGCGCGAGAGACAGTTTTTCGGTATCGATCTGGGCCTGCGCCTGATCTGCGGCGATCCGGTAGTCGCCATTGTCGAGCGTCACGAGCGGATCGCCCGCCTTGACCCGCTGGTTGGCAACGACGTTCACCGTCTCCACATAGCCGGAAACCTTCGGCGCGATCGAGGTCAGATCGCCTTCGATATAGGCATCGTCGGTCGAGATCATGAAGCGGCCATTGGTCCACCACTCATAGCCGAACCAGCCGGCCGCGCCGAGGACGGCAAGGCCAATGATCGGGACCACCAGGCGGCGGCGCTTCGGCTGCTTTTCAGGCGCGGCGGGCGCGGGCGCGGCAATGGGCGCGACAGAGGCCGGCGCATCCGCCGCCTTTGCCGTCACGACACCATCCGTCGTGTCGAAATCCTCACCCACCGGCCGCACATGCGCTGCCGCTGTCTTGCTGGAACCTGCCATGGTCGACGTCCCCGGAAAATAGTAAGAAAAGCAAACTGAACCGTTCAGTTCGATTTGACATAGGCAAGTTGATCCCGCATATCAAGTGAAATCGAACCGCTCGGTTCGAAAAGTTAATGAAGGGAGAATGCGATGCCTGCGCTGCAGCGAGCCGATGCCCGAACGACCCCCGTCGAAGCCGAGGCTCCGGTCGCCGAAATATCGCGCCCGAGCGGCATCGCCGGCTCCCCGTCGCCAGACGGTTGCGACGCTTGCGAGATTGCGACAGGCGGACGACGGGCGGCGGGCGAGGATCCCGTCAAGCGCGACCAGATCATCGATGGCGCCAAGCGCGTCTTCATGGCCGTCGGCTTCGATGCCGCCAGCATGAACGACATTACCCGTGAAGCCGGCGTCTCCAAGGGCACGATCTACGTCTATTTCGGCGGCAAGGAGGACCTGTTCGCGGCCATGATCGAGCGCGAGCGCGCCAAGTTGGTCGCCAGCATGAAGCATGTGATGCACAGCAATCACGGGCCTGTGGATGCCGTTCTCTATGATTTCGGCGTCACGTTCGTCACGCATCTCTGCTCGGACACGACCGTCCGCGGCATGAAGATGGTGCTGAGCGTCAGCGAGCGCATGCCGGATCTCAGCCATCGCTTCTTCTCGGCCTCGCCGGAAAACGGCTATACGATCCTGCGCACCTATCTGGAAAGCAAGATCGCCGAGGGTCTGTTCGATATCGAAGACACCGATCTCGCCGCACGCCAGTTCATCGAGCTCTGCATGCCCGGCCTCTTCAAGCGCCGGCTGTTCGGCTGGCTGCCCGTTCCACCGGATGCGGAAGAGATCGACCGGACCGTCCGATCGGCAATTGCGATGTTCCTGAAATTTTATATCGCGAAAAAGTGATGTAACGTGATGTCGAGACCGGTTCGGCGTGCTGCGGGCGACTTGCCGCGTGCCGATTTCCCGTTACATGGGTAGCGTTGACGTCTGCCGCCTTGCGCAGGCACCCCGCACCAGCCTCTCAACGAGGCCACCCCTATCGAGGAAGGACCCGTCCCGATGCAGGATTTCCTGCTGCTCATGCAAGACCCAGCCGCCTGGATCGCGCTCATCACGCTTGTCGTCATGGAAGTCGTGCTCGGCATCGACAACCTGATCTTCATCTCCATTCTGACGAACAAGCTGCCGCCCGAGAACCGCGACAAGGCCCGCAAGATCGGCATCGGCCTGGCTCTCATCATGCGCCTCGGCCTGCTCTTCGCCATCGCCTGGATCGTCAAGCTCGACTCCGACCTCTTCACGATCTTCGGCATGGGCTTCTCCGGCAAGGATCTGATCCTCATCGCCGGCGGTATCTTCCTCGTCTGGAAGGCCACGAAGGAAATCCACCATTCGGTAGACACCGAGGATCACAAGGAAGATCTCGTCGGTGCCGGCAAGAACGTCGTGCAGATGACCTTCGGTGCGGCGATCGGCCAGATCCTCATCCTCGACCTCGTCTTCTCGATCGACAGCATCATCACGGCCGTCGGCATGACGCCGCACGTGCCGATCATGTTCATTGCCGTCATCACCGCCGTGACGGTCATGCTTCTGGCCGCCACGCCGCTCGCCAACTTCATCGAGAAGAACCCGACCATCGTCATGCTGGCGCTCGCCTTCCTGCTGATGATCGGCGGTACGCTGATCGTCGAAGGCTTCGGCGTTCACGTGCCCAAGGGCTACATCTACGCGGCCATGGCCTTCTCGGCCGGCGTCGAGGCGCTGAACATGTTCTCGCGCCGCAAGCGGGAGCGGGAACGCGCCGCCAAGGCCGGCGTGGTCCCGACGCGCCACTGATCGCTCGGATGGCATGGATGACCTGACGAAGAGGGCCTGGCAGAATCTGCCGGGCCCTTTCCTCGCCTCAGGTCCGCCGCGCACGGCCTCCGCCTTGACGTGCGGCGGGGAATATGGTCTCACGCCCGCGATTGAAGACAGCCGGCCGCGCCCTCGAGGCGCTTGGTCGCGTGTCTTAGCCTTCGAAGGCCGGGGCCAGTGCGGCGGCGCTTGCCCGGAAACGCCAGCAGCACGCCAACAGGCCGAGATCATGACAGACACACCAGTCCGGGTGCGCATCGCTCCCTCCCCCACCGGCGAACCGCATGTCGGCACGGCCTATATCGCGCTGTTCAACTATCTCTTCGCCAAGAAGAACAACGGCACCTTCATCCTGCGGATCGAGGACACGGACGCCACGCGCTCGACGCCGGAGTTCGAAGCCAAGGTGCTCGATGCGCTGAAATGGTGCGGGCTCGAATGGTCCGAAGGCCCGGATATCGGCGGCCCCTACGGCCCCTACCGCCAGTCCGACCGCAAGGACATCTACAAGCCCTATGTCGAGAAGATCGTCGATGCCGGCCACGGTTTCCGCTGCTTCTGCACCTCCGAGCGTCTTGCGGAAATGCGCGAGGCGCAGCGCGCTGCCGGCAAGCCGCCGAAATATGACGGCCTCTGCCTGCATCTGAGCGCCGAGGAAGTGACCCGCCGCGTGGATGGCGGCGAGCCCCATGTGGTGCGCATGAAGATCCCGACCGAAGGCGTCTGTTCCTTCGTCGATGGCGTCTACGGGCCCGTGGAAATTCCGTGGGATGCCGTCGACATGCAGGTCCTGCTCAAGGCCGACGGCATGCCGACCTACCATATGGCAAACGTGGTTGACGACCATCTGATGCGCATCACCCATGTGGCGCGCGGCGAGGAATGGCTGTCCTCTGTCCCCAAGCACATCCTGCTCTATCGCTATCTCGGCCTCGAGCCGCCGGTGTTCATGCATCTCTCGCTGATGCGCAATGCCGACAAGTCGAAGCTCTCCAAGCGCAAGAACCCGACATCGATCTCCTACTATTCCGCGCTTGGCTATCTGCCGGAAGCGCTGATGAACTTCCTCGGCCTGTTCTTCATCCAGATCGCCGAAGGCGAGGAGATGCTGACCATGGCGCAGCTGACCGAGCATTTCGATCCGGAGAACCTGTCGAAGGCCGGCGCGATCTTCGACGTGCAGAAGCTCGACTGGCTGAACGGTCGCTGGCTGCGCGAGGGGATTTCGGAAGAAGACTTCGTCGGCCGCGTGTTGGCCTGGGCCATGGAGAACGGCCGGATCAAGGAAGGCCTGCGCCTCTCCCAGTCCCGCATTTCCAAGCTGGGCGACCTGCCCGACCTCGCGGGCTTCCTGCTGAAGGCCGATCTCGGGCTCGACGCTTCCTCCTTCGCCAAGGTGAAGACCTCGCCGGAGGAACTGGTCGAGATCTTCAAGACGGTGCAGCCGGATCTCGAAACCATCGTCGAGTGGAACGCGGAATCGGTGGAAGCCGAATTGCGCGCCAGCTCGGACCGGATGGGCAAGAAGCTGAAAGTGGTGCTCGCGCCGCTCTTCATCGCCATCTCCGGTTCGTCGCGCTCTCTGCCCCTGTTCGACAGCATGGCCATCCTCGGCCGCTCCGTCGTGCGCCAGCGCCTGAAAGTCGCGGGTCAGGTGGTTGCGGCGATGGCGGCCAACGCCGGGAAGTAACCCAAGGGCCGGGAAGTAGCCCAAGTAAAGGCAGCCCCCTCATCCGCCTGCCGGCACCTTCTCCCCGCTTGGCAAGGGCGAAGAGACAAGCGGCACCCATGAGGCCCCAATAGAGGCACGTCCCTCTCCCCGCGAGCGGGGAGGGCCTAGGGTAAGGGGCGACGCTACCGATCATCATTATCGCGGCCTTGCCGCCACAGGACAGGCAACCATGACCGAAAAGCTCGACACCGCCCTCTCCTCCGACGTCACCGAAGTCCGCGCGCAGAAGCTGAAGCTGCTGCGCGAGCAGATCGGCGATGTCTATCCCGCGCATTTCCACCGGACCATCACCAACGGCGACCTTGCGGAGAAATACGAAGGGCTGGAGCCGGATGCCGTGACCGAGGATGTGGTCACCGTTGCCGGCCGCGTCTTCTCGTCGCGCAATTCCGGCATGTTCATGGATATCCGCGATGCCGGGGCTAAGATCCAGATCTTCTCGCACAAGGACACGACGCCCGAGGCAGCGCGCGCTCTGCTGCCGATGGTCGATATCGGCGACATCATCGGCGTCACCGGCGTCGTGCGCCGCACCAAGCGCGGCGAGCTGACGATCAACGCCCAAGAGATCACCATGCTGACCAAGGCGCTCCTGCCCATGCCGGAGAAGTGGCACGGCCTTTCCGATATCGAGCTGCGCTATCGCAAGCGGCACCTCGACATTCTCACCAACGAGGATTCGAAGCTCCGCTTCCAGCAGCGCGCCCGCATCATCTCCGGCATCCGCCGCTTCATGGAGGAAGACGGCTTCATGGAGGTCGAAACCCCCATGCTGCACTCCGTCTATGGCGGGGCGACCGCCGAGCCCTTCAAGACACACCACAACACGCTCAAGCTCGACATGTACCTGCGCATCGCGCCGGAGCTGTTCCTCAAGCGCACGCTGGTCTCGGGTCTTGCCGACAAGGTTTTCGAGGTCAATCGCAACTTCCGCAATGAAGGCGTCTCCACCCGGCACAATCCGGAATTCACGATGATGGAGTGCTACTGGGCCTATGCCGACTACGAGGACATCATGGATCTCGTGGAGCGCCTGTTCTCCTCGCTCGCCATGGCCATCCACGGCACGACGGACGTGACCTTCGGCGACAAGACCCTCTCGTTTGCAGGCCCGTTCAAGCGCGTCCCCATGCCGGATGCGGTGAAAGAGGTGACCGGCATCGATTTCCTCGCCATCAAGACGGACGAGGACGCCCGCGCCGCCGCCAAGGCAGCCGGCTTCGAGGTCGAGAAGGACTGGACCTGGGGCGAATGCCTCGCCTTCATCTTCGAGGAAAAGGTGGAGGGAACGCTGGTGCAGCCGAGTCACGTCACGCATTTCCCGAAGGACATTTCGCCTTTTGCCAAGGAAGTACCGGGCGAGCCGCGTCTGGTCGAACGTTTCGAGACCTATTGCAACGCCTGGGAAGTCGGCAACGCGTTTTCAGAGCTGAACGATCCGGAAGAACAGCGTCGCCGCATGGTGGAACAGCTGGAGCAGGCCCATGCCCGCGGCGAGAAGGAAAAGCAGCTGGATGACGATTTTCTCGATGCGATCGACCAGGGCATGCCGCCCGCAGGCGGTCTCGGCATTGGCGTCGATCGTCTCGTGATGCTCCTGACCAACGCTCCGTCGATCCGCGACGTCATCCTCTTTCCGGCCCGCCGCAAGGCAGACTGAAGACTTCACCTCGCAATCACCGGCGCCATCAATGCGTGGCGCCGGTCTCCTCGGTCGTCACCTCATGCGGCACGGCCGCTTCATGGGCGGGCTCGGGAGCCTCGGGCGCGTGTTCGGCGGCGCCTAGCGGAGATGCCTTCGTCACCTGTGACGCGTCTTCGGCAGCCGGACCATGCGCCTCCGCCTTCGCATTTTCCGTCTTCGAGCCTGCCTCTTGGCCGGCCTCGTGGCCTGCCTCCTGGCCGGCATCGTGACCTGCCTCGGGGACCGTCACGGCCTGCTCGGCGGGTGCATGCTCGGTTGTTGCCGCAGGCGGTGCGGAGGTGTCCCCGCCCATGCCCGGGATCATCGCAGTCACGGTTGCAAACCATCCGCCCTTTGCCGCAGGCTCCTCTTCCCCTTCCGGGGAGACCTCATGGCCGGACGCGTCGGCGGCAGCGGCTGGTTCATGCCCGTCCGAAGGCTTGGCATCGGCTTCGGCGGCTTCACCATGTCCTTCGGCAGCTTCGCCCTTCGCGTCCGCGGCCTCTCCGTGGCCTTCGGCGGGCGCAGCCTTCCCTTCGGCCGCGCTCTCGCCATGTCCGCTGGCGGGCTTGCCATGTGCTCCGCCCGTATCGCCCTCGACGGGGGCGGACGAATCGGCCACCAGCGTCTCGCAATCGGTGCGGTCGGTCATTTCGGTCAAAGCCGTGCGGATATCCTCGGGTGAGAGCGTCTTGCGCTCGCCATAGAACAGCCCCACGGGATTGGCCCTGCCATCGGCGTAGCGCGCGATAAAGGGTTGGTCCATGTCCGGCAGCTTCGTCGGGTCCGGCGCAAACAGCACCTCGGCGCCAATGGCCGCGCCGCGAAGATTGGCCCGTCCCTCGGGCCCCGCGCGGTCGAGCACGACGACCTGATAGAGATCCGCCTTCTCCGCCTTTGCCAGCACGCCGGCGACGCGAAGCGCGGTGCGCACCCGCTCGATGCCGTCGACGCTGTCGGTCCGGACATATTTGCGCAGCCAGCGCTGACCACCGCGATTGAGCTTGATGAAATCGGTCGTGGTGCAGGCGACGCCCGAAGGCGGGGAGGCCTTCACCTCCGCAACCGCATCCGAAAGGAGACCGCTCTGCAGCGCGTAGGCGCCACCACCGCCCGCCACGAGGAGACAGGCGGCCGCGCCGATGAGACGCTTCTTCGACAGCCGGACTTTCAGGGAAATGCCTTTCACCTCAGCCGCTCCATACCCGATCACGTGCTCCAACGGCCTGCCAGCGGCAGACATCCTGCCCGGACCGTAAACGAACGGGGTTGAGGAAGCTTTAATCCGAACCGGTCGCGTGCCCGGCGACGCGATGCGAAAAACCGCGCCGCCGCGTCTTTGCCCTTGATTGCCGATGGCCGGATGGCGCATGACCGTGGGCAGCGACGGGGACGTCTGCCGCACACCGGCAACGCGGCCCCTCCGGGTTTTCGAACGGAATCCAAGAGCATCGGACAGGACGGCATGGCACGGATCGGGATAGTGGGCGGCGGCATCATCGGTTGCGCAACGGCGATCCATCTGATCGCGCGGGGCCATGACGTTACGGTCTTCGAACAGGATGCGGCCGGCCTTCCCGCCTCCGTCGGCAATGCCGGCATCATGGCCATTCCGGAAATCGACCCGATCGCCCGACCGGACATGCTGATGTCCGCACCGCGCTGGCTTGCTGATCCGCTCGGTCCGCTGACACTGCGCTGGAGCGACCTCCCTGCCCTCACCCCCTGGCTGCTTGCCTTCCTGCGCTCGGCCCGCCCGGCACAGGCCGCCCGCACCCGCACCGCCCTGCTCGGCCTGATGCGCACGGTGCTCTATGATCACAGGCACCTTGCCGAGATGGCCTGCCTCGTGGACCCCGTGCAGCACACCGGCGCCATGACGATCTTCGATGCGCAGACATCGCTCGACGCGGCCTTCCGCCATGAAAGCGAAACGGCAAAACTCCTCGGCTTTGCCGTCGAGCGCCTGAGCCCCACGGAGGTGCGCACGCGCATTCCCGCCCTCGAAGGTTCGCTGGCGGGCGGCATCTTTTCCGCCGGCTACCACACCTTCCGCCATCCCGAGACCTTTTTGCGCGCGCTCCAGGCGCAGCTGCGCGACCGGGCGACCTTCACCGAGGCGGGCATCGCCGCGGTGCGACCGGGTGCGGACGGCATCACCCTCATCACGTCTTCGGGCGTGCGCCATACCTTCGACAAGGCCGTGATCGCCGCCGGCGTCTGGTCGCGCGACCTCGTGCGCGGCCTCGGGCTGCGCGTCTCGCTGGAAACCGAGCGCGGCTACAACACGACCTTCGCCGATCCCAAGGTGACGCTGCCCATGCCGATCTTCTTTTCCGAGCACGGCTTCTGCGCCACGCCCTTCGACAATGCGCTGCGGGTCGGCGGGGCGGTGGAACTGGCACGGCCGGATGCGCCGGCAAATTTCGCCCGCGCCAAGGCGATGCGCACGAAGATGCGCCGCTACGTGCCGGCTTTGCCCGAAACAGGCGGCACGGAGTGGATGGGCCGACGTCCCTCGACGCCCGACAGCCTGCCGGTGATCGGCCTCAGCCCGAACGATCCGCGCATTGCGCTGGCCTTTGGCCACGGCCATCTCGGCCTGACGCTTTCGGCCACCACCGGCCGGCTCGTCGCGGATCTCTTCGACCAGGGCGAGCAGCCGGCGCTCGCGCCATTCAGCATCCGCCGCTTCCAGCGCGGCCAGAAGACCTGAGGAAGCATCATGCACAAAGTCATTTTCGATACCGATCCCGGCGTGGACGACGCCATGGCGCTGCTCTTCCTGCACCAGCACCCCGACATCGACCTTCTCGGCATCACCACCATCTTCGGCAATGCCTCGATCGAGACGACGACCCGCAACGCCCTGTTCCTGAAAAGCGCATGGGACATTCCGGCACCGGTCGCCAAGGGCGTGGCGGAGACGATCGACCCCGCCCGCGCCCATGTCGGCTGGCCGGTGATGATCCACGGCCATGACGGGCTCGGCAATATCGGTGTGCCCGACACGGTAGACGGCGAGCCCGACGCGCGTCCCGCCCATCGCTTCATCATCGACACGGTGCGCGCCCATCCCGGCGAGGTCACGCTGGTCGCCGTCGGACGCATGACCAATCTTGCCCGGGCGCTGGCCGAGGAGCCCGAGATCGTCTCTCTGGTCAAGGCCGTGGTCATTATGGGCGGCGCCTTCGATGTCGCCGGCAACATCACGCCGGCCGCCGAGGCCAATATCCATGGCGACCCGGAAGCCGCCGACATCGTGATGGGTGCGGCCTGGCCCGTGACCGTCATCGGCCTCGACGTGACGATGAAGACGGTCATGACCCGTCCGGCCCTGGCCGAAATCGCCGCCGCCTCGGGACCGCGCGCAAAGCTACTCGCCGAAATCTCGGATTTCTACATCGATTTCTACGCCCATATCGTCGAGGACGGCATGGTGGTGCACGACAGCTGCGCCTGCGTCTATGTCGTCGCGCCCGAGCTCTTCACCACGCGCACCGGTGCGATCCGCGTCGTCTGCGGCGGCATTGCCGACGGCCAGACCATCCAGAAGGCCGATGGCCGCTCTTTCCCGCCAAGCCCCTGGGACGGCCTGCCGAGCCAGACCGTCTGCACGGATATCGATGCCGACGCCGTCATGGCGGTGATCACGGAAACGCTGTCGCGCGCCTGACGCGCAGACAGCAAAGAATCCCGGCCGTCTCTCTGGCGGCCGGCTTCGGTCCGGCTATCTAGAGGAAGATGAAACCGGAAACGCTGCTCTATCCCACGCCCAAGGGCCTGTTTTGCGAAGCGGGCGGCTTTTACATCGATCCGGTACATCCGGTCGACAAGGCGCTGATCACCCATGGCCATGCAGACCACGCCCGCTCCGGCCATGGCGAGGTGCTGGCGACGCGGGAGACGCTGGAAATCATGGCGATCCGCTACGGCGCCGATTTCTGCCGCCAGTCGCAGGAGGCAGCGCTCGGCGAGACGATGACGATCGGCGATGTGACCGTCAGCTTCCATCCGGCCGGCCATGTTCTCGGCTCCGCGCAGATCGCGGTCAGCCGCGGCGGAACGAAGATCGTCGTCTCCGGCGACTATAAACGCCGCCGCGACCCGACATGCCTCCCTTTCGAGCCGGTCCCCTGCGACGTCTTCATCACGGAGGCGACCTTCGGCCTGCCCGTCTTCCATCATCCGCCGGATGCGGACGAAGTCGGCAAACTGCTCACCTCCCTGCGCCAGTTTCCCGAGCGCGCCCATCTGGTCGGCGCCTATGCGCTCGGCAAGGCCCAGCGCGTGATCATGCTGCTGCGCGAAGCCGGCTATCACGAGCCGATCTATATTCATGGCGCGCTCGTCAAGCTCTGCGACTACTATCTCTCCAAGGGCATTCCGCTCGGCGAACTCCGCCCGGCAACCGTGACCGCGAAGGAGAAGCCGGCCTTTGCGGGCGCCGTCGTCATCGGCCCGCCCTCGGCCTTTGCCGACAAATGGGCCCGCCGTTTCCCAGACCCGATTCCGATCTTCGCCTCCGGCTGGATGCTCGTGCGCCAGCGGGCCAAGCAGCGCGGCGTCGAACTGCCGATCATCATCTCGGACCATTGCGATTGGGCGGAACTGACCGACACCATTCGCGAAATCCGCCCGGGACAGGTGTGGGTGACCCATGGGCGCGAGGAAGCGCTGGTCCGCTGGTGCGAGCTGGAAGGCATCAAGGCCCGACCGCTGCATCTGGTGGGCTATGACGACGAGGGCGAATGATGCGGGATTTTGCCGAACTCTTGGACCGCCTCGTCCTCACCCCCTCGCGCAACGCGAAGATCCGGCTGCTGACCGACTATTTCCGCACGGCACCCGATCCCGATCGCGGTTATGCGCTTGCGGCCCTGGCAGGCACGCTGACGCTCTCGACGGTGAAGCCGAACGTGCTGCGCCAGCTGATGCTGGAGCGGATGGACCCGATCCTCTTCCAGTATTCCTACGATTACGTGGGAGACCTCGCCGAGACCATCTCGCTCGTCTGGGAAGGCACCGAGCCGGATGAGGCCGAGGTCGGCGATCTTTCGCTCGGATCGATCGTCGAGAAGCTGCAGTCGGTCGGTCGCGCGGATGTCCGCAGCCTCGTGCGCAGCCTGCTCGACCGGCTCGACGGCTCCAGCCGCTTCGCCTTCCTCAAGCTCATCACCGGCTCCATGCGCATCGGCGTTTCGTCGCGGCTCGTCAAGCAGGCGCTGGGCGAGATGGGCACGGTCGATGTCACCGAGATCGAAACCCTCTGGCACGGCCTGCTGCCGCCTTATGTCGAGCTTTTCGCCTGGCTCGACGGCCATTCCGGTCGTCCCGAACTGACCATGCCGGCCGTATTCCACTCCGTCATGCTGGCAACGCCGGTGGGCGACAAGGACCTCGACAATCTCGACCCTGCCGATTTCGTGGCGGAATGGAAGTGGGACGGCATCCGCGTCCAGCTCGCCAACCTCTCGGGCACGCGCCGGCTCTATTCCCGCAGCGGCGACGATATCTCCGGCGCCTTTCCCGACATCCTCGAAGCCGTGGATTTCGAGGGCGTCATCGATGGCGAGCTGCTGGTCGGGGGCACGCTGCGCTCCAATCAGGCGACGCGCAGCTTTTCCGACCTGCAGCAGCGCCTGAACCGCAAGACGGTTACGCGCAAGACCATCGAGGAATACCCGGCCTTCCTGCGCGGCTACGATCTCCTGTTCGACGGCCCCCGCGACATGCGCCCGGAACCCTTCGACGTCAGGCGCGAAGCGCTGGCAAGGCTGATCGCCACCACCCCGCCACTCCATTTCGACCTGTCCCCGCTCGTTCCCTTCTCGTCCTGGGAGGAACTCGACCAACTGAGGACAGCGCCGCCCGATCCTGTCATCGAGGGGATCATGCTGAAACGCCGCGATTCGCTCTATACGCCGGGACGGATGAAGGGGCCGTGGTTCAAGTGGAAGCGCGAGCCCTACAACATCGATGCTGTGCTGATGTATGCCCAGCGCGGTCACGGCAAACGATCGAGCTATTATTCCGACTTCACCTTCGGCGTCTGGACCCCCAGCGACAAGGGCGACATCCTCGTACCCGTGGGCAAGGCCTATTTCGGTTTCACCGATGCCGAACTCGAAGTGCTCGATCGCTATGTCCGCAACAATACCATCGAGCGGTTCGGCCCGGTGCGCTCGGTTCGGGCCGAACCCGACCAGGGCTTCGTGGTCGAAGTGGCCTTCGAGGGCATCGCCTTCTCCTCCCGCCACAAATCGGGCGTCGCCATGCGGTTTCCCCGCATCTCGCGACTGCGCACCGACAAGCTGCCGCGGGATGCCGACCGGCTGGAGACACTGGTCTCGATGATCGACGCAGGCGCTCCGGTGAGCGACGAGATGTGAGACCGAGTGCGGCAATGCAACCGCATTTTTCGCGCAGACCCTGTCGGGAAATTGTTCCCCTCGTGCAGAATATTTGCCGCCGTCTTCACGTCCGGCGCGAGATCGACCGTGGTTTGCCCGGAACGATGTCCCTGGCGCGTCCGCTCGCACCGGCGATCTCACCCTGCCGGACAGCGCCCCATAAGCCGTCTTGAAAGACAACACAATTCGGGCAGGACGCGATACTTACGGCCGATACCCGCTTGAAATGGTCGGAACGACCATCATCAAAACGGTTAGTGCGTGAATACGGAAAACGAATGGGCGATCTCTGTCGCGGATTGGGACAAGTCCAAGATCATTAGATAAATCAATATCTTAGATAGAGCGCATTAAAAGCGCACCGCCAGTGCTACCTTGCGCGAAGCTGGAGAAGCGTGGCATGCGGGGAACACTTTCACACAATAATGCGGAAGGCCCTCAGCTTTGGGATTGTTTCCTCGCTTAGAGTGATGAACATGCTAAAGACCACGTGTGAATCATTCGTTACCGGCGCATAACCTGCCGGATGGGGACCCTTATGAAGATTGCCCAAGCGCTCCTTCCCATGAGCATGCTCCTGCTGTCCGGATGCGTGGTGGGTCCGGATTACAAGACGCCCGCCGACAACCTGCCCGCCAAATTCTCCAAGGCCGATGCCCCTGCAGCGAACGTCACCCTGAACCCCTGGTGGCAGAGCTTCCGCGATAAGAAGCTGGACAGCCTCGTCGCGCAGGGCATGAACCAGAACCTTGACGTCCAGCAGTCGATCGAGCGCATCATCCAGGCGCGCGCCAATGTCGTGATCGCCGGCGCCGATGCGCTTCCCGCGCTGAACGGCAGCGCATCCGGCAATGTGCAGGGCTCGGACGGTTCCTACCTGCGTCGGACGTCTGGCATCAGCCACACCGAAACCAAGTCGCTCGACAGCGGTCTCGGCGCGTCCTGGCTGCTCGACCTCTTCGGCCAGTATCGCCGGGCGCGCGAAAGCGCCACCGCTTCGCTCGACGCCGCCTACAACAACGTCAACGTAGCCCGTCTCGCTTATCTCTCCGATCTCGTGACGTCCTACATCGACGCCCGCTACAACCAGGAAGCCTTGGCGCTGGCCCGGTTGAGCCTGTCCTCGCGGCGCGAGACGTTGAAGCTGACCAACGACATCCGCAGCGCCGGCGCCGCATCGAGCCTCGATGTCGTGCAGGCCGAGGGCCTCGTAAATTCCACGCTCGCCGAGCTCCCGGCCTACGAGACCGGCTTCCATCAGGCAGCCAACCATATCGCCACGCTTCTCGGTCTTCCCGCGACCTCCGTCACTGCCGAGCTGACGCGCGGCAAGGCGCAGCCCTGGCCGAAGTTCAACACCAAGGTCGGCGTTCCCGCCGATCTCGTGCGCAATCGTCCCGACATCCGCGTCGCCGAGCGGCAGCTGGCCGCCGCGACCGCCGATATCGGCGTTGCCGAGGCGCAGCTCTATCCGAGCCTGTCGCTCAGCGGCTCGATCAATGCCGGCCGCACGTTCGGCAATGCCGTGACCGGCAACCTGACGAGCTGGTCCTTCGGCCCGACGCTCGATGTTCCGATCTTCAACGGCGGCCGCCTGCGCGCCAATGTCGAGGCGCAGCGCTCCGCCGCGCAGGAACAGTATCTCGCCTGGAAGCAGACCGTTCTCAACGGCATCGAAGAAGTCGAGAACGCGATGATCGCGCTGCGCAAGAACTATGAGACGGTGTCGGCACTTCGCAGGGTCGTCGCCTCCTCGGAACAGGCTCTCGGCCTCGCCCGTGAAAGCTATCGCGGTGGTGCGACCTCGCTGCTCGACGTGCTCGACGCCGAACGCACGCTGTCCGACAGCCGCATCCAGCTGGCAGCCGCCATCCGCAGCCTTGCTTCCAACTACGTTGCCCTCAACGTCGCCCTCGGCGGCGGCTCCGGCATCGAAGTCGCAACGAAGTAAGCAACCACGAGACGAACAAGGTGAGACGCACCGGAGAGCCCTCTCCGGTGCGTCTTGCGTTTTGGGGAAGCGAAACGAGATCGCCGCCGGCTGAATCGTCATCCACGCCATCGACACGGCCCAGATGCGCCGAGATCACGAGCGGGTAACAGGATGTTTTCTTGGTCTTCCCGTCCATGAGGCGTTAGGGCAGTCGGACCATCCGCCGAAAACACCGATGATGTTCATAAGACAAACTGGAAAAACGACAGGCGGTGTCTATTTGCCACTTTCGCGGGTTGGCTTCACGGCGGAATACCGGCATAAATTTCGGCATGTCGCGCAGTGTTCGTCCGCGCAGACCCTTCAAGCCGCTCGGCCCCTGAAGACGTCGTGAGGCCCTCGCAAGGGGCTGTCGCGGAAAGCTGACGTCGTAACGATCAGACTGGGGAAATGACCATAGAGATCGCGCAAAACCTGCTGCTCTTGCTCGTGCTCACACCGTTCGTGGGAAGCCTTATCGCAATCAGCCTGCCGAGCGATCGAAGCTCGCTGGCGGCTTGGCTCTCGGGCTCCGTCGCCTTCCTCTGCCTGGCGATCACCACATCGCTCTACGTCTTCGTGATCGAAGGCCGGGTGCTGCGCTACGATGTCGCCTGGATCCCGCAATACGGGCTGAACTTCACGCTGCGCATGGACGGTTTCTCCTGGCTTTTCTCGGCCCTGATCAGCGCGATCGCGCTCATGGTCGTGGTCTATGCGCGCTACTACATGTCGGCAGAAGATCCGGTCCCGCGCTTCTTCTCCCTGTTCCTGGCCTTCATGGGCGCGATGCTCGGCCTCGTGCTCTCGGGCAATCTCATCCTGCTCTCGATCTTCTGGGAATTGACGAGCATCATCTCCTTCCTGCTGATCGGCTACTGGTATCACAACGCCAATGCACGCGACGGCGCCCGCATGGCCCTGACCGTGACCGGTACGGGCGGTCTCAGCCTGTTCGTCGGCCTGCTGCTGGTCGGCCATGTCGTCGGCAGTTACGATCTCGATGTGGTGCTCGCCTCCGGCGACACGATCCGCAACCACCCCCTCTACCTGCCGATCCTCGTGCTGGTGCTGATGGGGGCGCTGACCAAGAGCGCACAGTTCCCCTTCCACTTCTGGTTGCCGCATGCCATGGCGGCCCCGACGCCCGTTTCGGCCTTTCTGCATTCGGCAACGCTGGTCAAGGCCGGCGTCTTCCTCCTCACCCGCTTCTGGCCGGTCATGGCAGGCACCGATGCCTGGTTCTGGCTGGTCGGCCTCGCGGGCCTCTCGACCTTGCTCCTCAGCGCCTATTTCGCCATCTTCCAGCAGGATCTCAAAGGTCTGCTGGCCTATTCCACGATCAGCCATCTCGGCCTTATCACGGTTCTTTTGAGCCTCGGCAGTCCGCTGGCCGCCGTGGCTGCGATCTTCCACACCATGAACCACGCGATCTTCAAGGCGTCGCTCTTCATGGCCGCCGGCATCATCGACCACGAGACCGGGACCCGCGACATGCGGCGTTTGAGCGGGCTGTTCAAATACATGCCGATAACCGCCACGCTTGCCATGGTCGCGAGCGCGTCCATGGCGGGCGTGCCCTTGCTCAACGGCTTTCTCTCCAAAGAAATGTTCTTTGCGGAGGCCATCGAAACCCATCGCATCAACCTGCTCGACACGCTGACGCCCTATGTCGCCACGCTGGCGAGCCTCTTTGCGGTCACCTATTCCTTGCGCTTCATCTACGCCGTCTTCTTCGGCCCAAAGCCGCACGATCTGCCGAGCGAACCGCACGAGCCGCCGCACTGGATGATCGCGCCGATCGGTTTCCTCGTGCTGGCCTGTCTGGTGATCGGCATCGTGCCGAGCCTCACCATCGGGCCGTTGCTGCACACGGCCGTGGTCTCCGTTCTGCGCGATGCGACGCCGGTCTACAGCCTTGCCGTCTGGCATGGGTGGAACCTGCCCTTCTTCATGAGCCTTTTCGCGCTCGTGGCTGGCATTCTGCTCTACGTCGTCATGCGCCCCTACCTCGCCACCAGCGTCGAGGGGCCGCCTTATTTCCGCCGGCTGCAGGGCCAGCGCATCTTCGAGCGCATTCTCGTCACCCTTTCCTGGAAATGGGCCCGCATGGTGGAGATGAAGGCCGGCACGCGGCGGCTTCAGCCCCAGATGCGCCTGCTCGTCTTTGCGGCCATCGCCGCTGCGGCGACGCCGCTTCTCTGGGGTCGCTTCCAGCCGGCCGACATCGTCTTCCGCGGCATCGATCCGGTCTTTGCCATCCTGTGGCTGATCGGCATGGCCTGCGCGATCGGCGCCGCCTATCAGGCGAAGTTCCACCGTCTTGCCGCGCTCGTCCTTCTCGGCGGTGCCGGCCTCGTCACCTGCATTACCTTCGTCTGGCTGTCGGCACCAGATCTTGCCTTGACCCAGCTTCTCGTCGAGATCGTCACCACGGTTCTCATTCTGCTCGGGCTGCGCTGGCTTCCCAAGCGCTTCGAGAAGCCCGATGCCGAAGCCATGTCCATCGGCGTGCGTATCCGCCGTCTCCGCGACCTCGTCATTGCGGTCACCGCCGGCGTCGGCCTGATGCTGATCTCCTACACGGTGATGACCCGGCCGATGCCGGAGACGATCTCCAGCTATTTCCTGGAGCGCGCCTATTCCGAAGGCGGCGGCACCAATGTCGTCAACGTGATCCTCGTCGATTTCCGCGGCTTCGATACGTTCGGCGAAATCGCCGTTCTCGCCATCGTCGCGCTCACCGTGTTCTCCCTGCTCCTGCGCTTCCGTCCGGCGGCCGAGAGCCTGGAGCGACCCGAGCAGCAGCGCGTCCAGAACGCGTTCGACGCGCGCCATCCGGAGCGCGAGTCCGGCGAGAGCGTGGCGGAATATCTCCACATCCCCTCGGTGATCATGCGCTGGCTTTTCCCCGTCATCGGCATGTTCGCAGCCTTCCTGTTCTTCCGCGGCCATGACCTGCCGGGCGGCGGCTTTGCAGCGGGCATCGCGCTCTCCATCGCCTTCATCCTGCAATATATGAGCAGCGGCACGCGATGGGTCGAGGAGCGCCTGCGCATCCATCCGCTACGCTGGATGAGCATCGGCATCCTCGTCGCCACCGCCACCGGATTGGGCTCCTGGATCTTCGGTTATCCCTTCCTCACCACCCATTCGCGCTATGCCGATCTGCCGCTGATCGGCGAGATACCGCTCGCAAGCGCCATCCTCTTCGATCTCGGCGTCTTCTCGCTGGTGACCGGCGCCACGGTGCTGATCCTCATTGCGCTCGCCCACCAGTCCGTCCGCTCGCCGCGCGCCCATATGCGCAGCGTCCGCCTGTCGACAAAGGAGAAGAGCTGATGGAACTCGTTCTGTCCGTCGGCATCGGCGTGTTCGCAGGGTCGGGCATCTGGCTCCTTTTCCGGCCGCGCACCTATCAGGTCGTCGTCGGGCTGGCGCTGTTGTCCTATGCGGTCAACCTGTTCATCTTCGGCATGGGCCGCCTGCGCCTCAATGCGCCGCCGGTGCTGGAAAAAGGCGTCGCCGGCGGCTTCCTCACCCATACCGATCCGCTGCCGCAAGCCCTCGTCCTCACCGCCATCGTCATCGGCTTCGCCATGACGGCGCTGTTTCTCGTGGTGCTGCTCGCCTCGCGCGGCTTTACCGGCAACGACCATGTGGACGGGAGAGAGGGACGATGAACTGGGTCGGTCACCTGATCATCCTGCCGATCCTCCTGCCCTTCGTGACGGCGGCGGCGCTGATCCCGCTCGACGAGCGGCGCAGATCGCTCAAGGGCGCCCTGAGCTTCGGTGCGACGCTCCTTATGCTCCTGACGGGCGGCGCCCTGATGATCGCCTCCGCGAATGCGCAGGATAACGCCTCGCTCGTCTACCAGCTCGGCAACTGGGCTGCCCCCTACGGCATCGTCCTGGTGGTCGATCGCCTGTCGGCGATGATGATCACGCTCTCGACGCTGATGGCGCTTTGTGCCCAGATGTTCTCCATGGCGCGGTGGCACAAGGCCGGCCCGCATTTCCACACGCTGTTCCAGTTCATGCTGGTCGGAATCAACGGCGCCTTTCTGACCGGCGACCTGTTCAACCTGTTCGTTTTCTTCGAGATCATGCTGGCCGCATCCTATGGCCTCATGCTGCACGGTTCGGGGCCAGTGCGGGTCAAGGCGGGTCTGCATTACATCGCCATCAACCTTGCCGCGTCATCGCTGTTTCTGATCGGCGTCAGCCTGATCTACGGTTCGACCGGGACGCTCAACATGGCCGATCTCGCGCTGCGCATCCCGGATCTGAGTGCCGAAAACCGCATGCTGCTGGAGGCCGGCGCGGCCGTGCTCGGCATCGCCTTCCTCGTCAAGGCGGGCATGTGGCCGCTCGGCTTCTGGCTGCCCCAGGCCTATTCCGCAGCGACGCCGCCCGTGGCGGCGATGTTTGCCATCCTGACCAAGGTCGGCGTCTATATCCTGCTCCGGCTCTCCCTTCTGCTGTTCGGCAGCGGTGCCGGACCATCGACGGGCTTCGGACAGGGCATTCTGCTCTATGGCGGCCTCCTCACCGTCCTCTTCGGCACCATCGGCGTCATGGCATCGCAGGCGATGGGCCGGCTTGCGAGCTATTATGTGCTGATCTCGTCGGGATCGCTGATGGCCGCCATCGGTCTCGGCATCACGGGCGTCATCCCCGGCACGCTGTTCTACCTGATCTCGTCCACGCTCGGCATCTGTGCCTTCTTCCTGCTCATCGAACTCGTGGAGCGCGCCCGGGACGCGGGCGCCGACGTTCTCGCGGTCACCATGGAAGCCTATGGCGACGGCGATGACGAGGAGGTCGCCAAAGAGGTCGGCGCGGCCGTACCCGGCACCATGGCCGTGCTCGGCGCATGCTTCGTCGCCTGCACCATGCTGATGGCCGGCCTGCCGCCCTTGTCGGGCTTCGTCGCCAAGTTCGCGATCCTTCACGGGCTCTTTTCCGGCCTTGCCGAAAATTCAGCCGTCACCGGCGCGCAGTGGACCTTCGTGGCGCTGCTGATCGTGTCCGGCCTTGCGGCGCTGATCGCGCTCAACCGGGTCGGCATCCGCACCTTCTGGAATTCGATCGAAGGCACCGTTCCCCGCGTCCGGCTGATCGAGATCACGCCGGTGCTCGCGCTTCTCGCCGCCTGCGGTTTCCTGACGCTCCAGTCCGGCCCGGCGCTCCGCTATCTCCAGGATACGGCAACCGCCCTGTCGCAGCCGCAGATCTATATCGGCAGCGTGCGCGATGCGGTGCCGGTCGTGTCGCACGGAGGATCGTGATGCGCTACTGGTTTCCCTACCCGGTTCTCTCGCTCCTGCTTTTGGGATTCTGGCTGCTCGTCAACCAGTCAGTGTCGCCGGGACAGATCCTCCTCGGCACGATCCTGTCCGTTTCGCTCTCCTGGGCGATGGTCAATCTGGAACCGAGCAAACCGCGCCTGCGCCGGCCGGGTGCTGCCTTTCGCCTCGCCGGATCCGTCATCAAGGACATCGCACAATCCAACCTCGCCGTTCTCGGCGCCGTTCTGTCGCGCCGGAAGCCGCCCGTGCAGTCCGCCTTCGTCATGGTGGAACTGCAGCTGCAGGACGACAATGCCATCGCGCTGCTCGCCTGCATCCTGACGACCACGCCCGGCACCGCCTGGCTCGAATATGATCGCCAGACCCGCATGCTCCTCATTCACGTGCTCGATACGGCCGACGGCAAGGACTGGCAGTCCATCGTGACCCATCGTTACGAGCGGCTTCTCAAGGAGATCTTCGAATGACCGAACTTCTCATCATCTGGTCCGTGCTGGTCTCGCAGATCATGATCGCTCTGGCCATGGTTTGCGCGCTTTACCGCGTCGCCAAGGGCCCCCGGGCGCAGGATCGCATTCTCGGCCTCGATACGGTCTACATCACCGCCATGCTGCTGCTTCTGACCTTCGGCATCCGCACGGCCAACGTGCTCTATTTCGAAGCGGCACTGACGATCGCCTTGCTCGGCTTCGTCTCGACCATCGCTTTCGCCAAGTTCCTGATGCGCGGCGAGGTGATCGAATGACGTTCCTGGTCGATCTGCCCGTCTGGGCGGCCATTCCTGTCTGCCTGCTCCTGCTCTCGGGCTCGGCGCTCACGCTGGCCGGCGCCATCGGCCTCGTCCGTTTCCAGAGCTTCTACGAGCGCCTGCACGCGCCGACGCTCTGCACCAGCGGCGGCGTGCTTCTGATCGCCCTGTCCTCGATGATCGCCTTCGGCGTGCTCCAGAACCGCTGGATCGTCCACGAGGTGCTGATCGTGGTCTTCATGACCGTCACGACGCCGGTCACGCTGATGCTGCTCGGCCAGTCCGCGCTCTACCGCGATCGCGCCGAAAAGAGCGCGGACGTCCCGCGCAAGACGGAAACCGCGAAGGCCGATCCGGGCATCGATATTTCCGGCAACGACATCTAAAGTCCGTCGCGGCCACGGAACCGGCGCTGATAGCCCGCATCGTAGAGTGCGCTCTCGCGGAACCCGTCCGCCGTCAGCGTCCGCCCGACGAAGATCAGCGCCGTCCGCTCGATCGGGCTTTCGGCCACCCGCGCCTCGATATCGCGCAACGTGCCGCGCACCACACGCTCGTCCGGCCAGGACGCCTTGACGACGATGGCGACCGGGCAATCGGCGCCGTAGAGCGGCGTCAGCTCCGCAACGATCTGCGGCAGAGCGTGGATGGCGAGGTGAATGGCCAGCGTCGCCCCGGTCGCGCCGAAATTGGCGAGCGTCTCCGCATTCGGCATGGGCGAGGCCCGGCCGGAAACGCGGGTCAGCACGAGACTCTGTGCCAGCGCCGGCAGGGTCAGCTCGCGCCCGAGCGCCGCCGCCGCCGCCGCGAAGGCCGGCACGCCCGGTGTCATCGTATAGGCGATGCCGCGCGCCTCCAGCCGCCGCACCTGCTCGGCGACGGCGCTCCAGACGGAGAGGTCGCCGGAATGCAGCCGCGCAACGTCTTCGCCTTCGGCATCCGCCCGCACGTATTCCGCCTCGATCTCATCGAGCGACAGGGGAGCCGTGTCCACGATGCGGGCGCCGGGTGGGCAATAGGCGAGCAGGTCGCGCGAGACGATGGAGCCGGCAAACAGGCAGACCGGGGAGGCTGCGATCAGATCGCGCCCGCGCACGGTGATGAGGTCGGCAGCACCCGGACCGGCACCGATGAAATGAACCGTCACGCCGGCACTCCTTGCATGTTCCCAAGATCTTCGCCGTCACGATCCGGCGCATCCGCCAGCGGTTTCGTGAAAGCCCATTGCATCACCGGCATGGCGGGCCGCCAGCCGGTCATCGTGCCCACAGGCGCCGCACGCGCAATGTCGATCCGCGTCAGGCTTCCCCCGCTCTCGGCATGGCAGGCGAGCAGAACCGCCTCCATCTCCGTCGTCACGGCATTGGCAACCAGCCGCCCGCCCGGCCGCAACGCTGCCAGCGCCGCTGCCATCACGCCCGGCGCGCTCCCGCCGCCGCCGACAAAGATCGCATCCGGCCTGCGTTGGCCCGCAAGGCTCGCCAGCACCTCCGGCGCCTTGCCCTCGACGACGCGCAGGCTTGGTACGCCTAAGGCGCGCGCATTGCGCCCAATCCGCGTCGCCCGCTCCGGATGCGCCTCGATGGCAATGGCCTCAAGCGAGGGATCGGCCAGCATCCACTCGATCGCGATCGACCCGGCACCCGCACCGATATCCCAAAGCCATTCGCCGCGCCGGGGAGACAGCGCCGAGAGCGTCAGCGCCCGAACCTCCCGCTTGGTGATCTGCCCATCATGCTCGAAAAGATCGTCGGCGAGCCCCGGCGAAAGAGCCAGAATGCGCGCCTCGGCACCCGCGATCACCTCGATGGCGCAGACGTTGAGCGAATGGCAGTCGGCAAGATCGAACCGGGCCGCCGTCTGCCGCGTCACCCGCTCCTGCGGCCCGCCCATGGCTTCGAGCACGATGAAGCCGGAGGCGCCAAAACCGCTGTCGCGCAAGAGGGAAGCGACCGCTCCCGGCCCATCCCCGTCGGACGTCAGCGCCAGAATGCGCGTTCCCGCATGCAGATGCGGGCGGAGGAGATCGAGCGGCCGGCCGTGCAGCGAGAGGCAGACGACATCCTGCAACGCCCAGCCGAGCCGAGCCGCGGCAAGGCTGAAGGCCGAAGGTGCGGGCAGGACGCGCATCTGCGCCGGATCGATGCGCCGCGACAGGGTAACGCCGACACCATGGAAGAAGGGATCGCCCGAGGCGAGCACGACGACCGGCATGCCGGCCATCGCCACCACGACATCGATGGCCGTTTCGAACGGGCTCGACCAGGGGCAGCTTTCGCCCGTGATCAGCGATGCTGCGAGCGCGAGATGCCGCGCGCCGCCGAAGACGAGCCGCGCGGATGCGATCGCCTGCTTGGCCTCATCGCCGAGACCCGCTAGACCGTCTTCTCCCAGGCCGACGATCGTCAGCCAGGGTTTTGCCGTCAGGGAAGCGTTTTCGCCGTCACGCATGGGCCTTCATATCCTTATTCTCGGTGGCACCACGGAAGCCCGCGCGCTGGCCGGCGCGCTTGCGGGCACGCGGCACGATGTGGTGCTGTCGCTGGCCGGCCGCACGCGCGCGCCGATGGCACAGCCCGTCCCGACCCGCATCGGCGGTTTCGGCGGCGCCGACGGCCTGGCGCGCACCCTGCGAACCGAAGGCTTCGATCTCCTGATCGACGCGACGCATCCCTTCGCCACGCGTATTTCCGACAATGCCGCGAAAGCCTCTCTTGAAACCGGCATCCCCGCCTTCGCCTTTCGTCGTCCGAGCTGGCAGCGCCAGCCGGGCGACCTCTGGACCTGCATCGATCATGTGCATGCCGCCGTCGCAGCACTGGGCGCGTCGCCACGACGCGTCCTGCTTGCGATCGGCCGGCAGGAAGCGGCGGTGTTCGAAGCCGCACCGCAGCACGCCTATCTCGTTCGGAGCGTCGATCCTGTCGAGCCGCCCCTTGCCCTGCCCGATGTCGGCTACATCCTTGCGACCGGACCGTTCGATGCGGCCGAGGAACATGCCCTGCTCGTCGAACACCGGATCGATTGCATCGTCGCCAAAAACAGCGGCGGCAGCGCCACCTATGGCAAGATCGCCGCAGCCAGAGCGCTGCAGATCCCGGTGATCCTGATCGAACGCGCGGCCGAGGCCGGCCTGCCCACGGTCACGACGGTAGAAGAGGCGCTTGTCCGGATCGATCACGTGGCCGCTCCGGGCAGGAAGCGCGGCGTGTAGACGAGATCGTCGCGACCGGGCCGGGCGATGATCCGCGTTTCCGGCGAGCCGATGATGACGCAGGTCGCCATGTCGGCCACGCTCGCATCGGCTTCACAGAGCGGCATGACGCGCATCCGCTCGTCGGCCCGCCCGGCGGCGCGGCCGAAAATGACGGGCGTTTGCGCCGGCAGGATCGGCCGCAACACCTCGAAGGCGGCACCGAGCTGCCAGGGCCGCGCCTTGCTGATGGGATTGTAGAGCGCAATCACGAGCCCGGCTTGCGCCACCAGGGCGAGCCGCCGCGTGATGATCTCCCAGGGTTTCAGATTGTCCGACAGCGAGATGGCGCAGAAGTCGTGCCCGAGCGGCGCGCCGATCCGGGCCGCGACCGCCAGCATGGCCGTCACGCCGGGCGTCACGCGGAAATCGATGTCGCGCCAGAGGGCCGGCCCATGGTCGATCGCTTCGCAGACGGCCGCCGCCATCGCGAACACGCCGGGATCGCCGCCCGAGACCACGCAGACGTCGGCGCCCTGTGCGGCATGATCGAGCGCCGCCTTGGCACGATCCAGCTCCTCGCGATTGTCGGAGGCGACCCGCTTCTGGTCGGGGCGCAGCGACAGACGGTCGAGATAGGGTCCGTAGCCGAAGAAATGGCTGGCGGCGGCGATGGCCTCGAGGGCTTCCGGTGTCGTCTGCCGCGGATCGCCCGGCCCGGTCCCGACGATGGTCAGACGGCCGCTCATGCGGCGGGGTCCTTCATGCGGCCGCTCCAGCCGGGCACGAGCACCAGCGAAAAATACGGCGCGTCATCGGTCGGTTTGTCGGCCAGCGGCGTCATCGCCGCATTCGCCATCGTCCCCCGCTCGACATAGACGGCATCGTCAAGCTTGCCGGACGCGGCAAGCGCACGGCGGATTTTTGGCAGATTGCGCCCGACCTTCATGATCACGGCCGCCTGCGTATCGCCGAGCCTGCGGCAAAGCTCCGCCTCGTCCATGGTGCCGGGCAGGACGGACAGCACATCGTCGCCCTGTACGATAGGCAGGCCGGCGAGCGACCAGCAGCCCGACATCGCCGTGACCCCGGGCACGACCTCGGCCGCGTAGCGCCCCGCCAGCCGCACGTGCAGATGCATGTAGGAGCCGTAGAACATCGGATCGCCTTCGCTGAGAATGGCGACCGTCCGTCCCGCATCCAGATGTGCAGCGACCCTTGCGGCCGAGGCATCGTAGAAGCCGGTGATCTGGCCCTTGTAGTCGTCGTGCTCCTTGTCGATTTCGACGGTCACGGGATAATAGAGCGGCAGCTCGATACGGCCGGGCTTCAGGATGCCCTCCATCTGCCCCGGCGCAAACAGGCTGGCAATGCCGTCGGCCTTGCCGAGTCCGTCGAGAATGGTCCGTCCATTGCCGCGCCGCCCCGCCTTTGCGAAATAGGTGAGAACATCGGCCTCGGCGAGCGCCCGCACGGCCTTCAGCGTCAGGAGTTCGGGATCGCCCGGCCCCGTGCCGACGCCGATCAGCCGCCCGGCCTTGACGCCAGCAAGCGCCACCCCGCCGACGCTGATCTCGGCCGTGTCGATCTCTCCCGTGCCCGACGCTCTCACAGACCCGGCCTCGCAAGCGCATTGATGGCGGCCGCCGTGATGGCGCTGCCGCCGAGGCGGCCGCGAACGATGGCGAAAGGCACGCCGTAGGCGTGCTCGGCGAGCGCATCCTTGGACTCCGCCGCGCCGACGAAGCCGACCGGCATGCCGAGGATCGCCGCCGGCTTCGGCGCGCCGTCGCGCAGCATTTCGAGAAGATAGAACAGCGCCGTCGGCGCATTGCCGACGGCGACGACGGCACCGCCCATCCGCTCCCCCCACAACCGTAATGCCGCCGCCGACCGCGTATTGCCGATCTCGCGGGCGAGCGCCGGCGTCTCCGGTTCGCGCAGTGTGCAGATCACCTCGTTTCCGGCCGTCAGCCGCGCGCGCGTCACCCCGTTCACCACCATGAACGCATCGCAAAGAATGGGTGCGCCACGGCCAAGTGCCGTGCGTGCCGCGGTGACGAAATCGGGCGAAAAGACGAAATCCCGAGCCGCCTCCACCAGTCCGCAGGCGTGCACCATGCGCACGGCGACGTCCGCCTCCTCGGGCGAGAACCGCGAAAGGTCGGTTTCCGCCCGGATGATGGCGAAGGAACGCTCGTAGATGGCATCGCCATCGCGGATGTAGTCATAAGACGGCATGGTCAATCCCGTTGAAGCGAGCCCCGGAGAAGGCGGCAGCGATCCGCGCCGGCCCCAGCCGTTGAAGGCAGGCGGCAGCCGATTCGCCCTTCTCTAGCGTCTCCGCAACCCATTGGCCAAGCGCTGTGATGGCGCAAGGGACGTCTTCCAGCCGGTTTGTCGCCAGGAGAAGGTCTCCGGCGCGTCCGCCAAGGACGATGCCGAGCCCCGGCTGACCGTCCGAGACGGCGGCCACCAGCGTGACATCCGCGGCACGAGGCCTGGCGCAGCCCTTGGCGCAGCCGGATACATGCAGGTCGAGCGACCCATCCATCAGCACCGGCGCCTGTGCGATCAGGCGCGTCGCGGTGGCGTGGGTGTCGATGCGCCCCGAGGCACAGCCAGCCGCCCCGGCGCAGGCATCGATCCGCAGGACAGGATCGCCGGCATCGACGGCAAAACCGAGCGACCGGGCGATCGGCACGAGGGCCGCACTGTCACTTCCGGCAGGACCGACCAGCAGCAGCGCCCGACCGGGCGCCAGTCGCACCTGCGAGAAACCATAGGACAGGGCGGCAACCACCAGACGGCGAAGGACCTGTGCCTCCGCCTGCCCGAACGCTGGCGCCACGCCCCGCACGACATGCGCGCCAAGATCGAACATAGCCACCGGCGACGGCGAAGCTTTACGCCCTGCAAGCGATGAAACCGGCGCCGATGCACCATATGCCGGAAGGTCGCGCGCCCGAGCGGCGGGCCCGCACGCGGCGATCTCCGCAACGACCGCCATCGCCGCCTCGATCATCGCGTCTGCCGACCCCGAGAGACCCGTCTGTCGTCCGGCAACGAGCAGATGCCATGAAGCCCCGCCTTCAATGGCGGTGGCCTTGAGCCGGATGTCGGCCGCGACACCATCGAGATGCAGCCGCCCGCCGCCATCCACGACGATCGCCAGCTTCGGTGCAAGATCAAAACCGCTGTCGCGAACGCGTGCGGAAAGCGTGCCGGCGACCGGGCGCGCATCGGCGATTTCCGTCGGGTCGAGCCCCGCGAGCGGCGGCGTTTCCACAGCGATGCCTTCGCAGGACACGATGCCTGCGCGCGCGATGGCCGCGGACAGGGGCGCAACCGTTTCCCCCCGGAGCCCGCGGATCTGCAAATTGCCCCGCGCGGTGATATCGAGCCTGCCGGTGCCGAACGCGTCGGCCGCATCCAGAAGCGCCAGGAACGCCTCCGCCGTGAAGACGCCGGACGCAGGACGCAGCCGTGCGAGCAGTCCGTCGCCGGTCTGCATGGGGCTCGCGAGCGTCGGGCAGGCACCCCGCCGCAGCGCCGGCGGCGCGCCTTGCGCCACTGTCGTCTCACCCTTGCTGCGCATTGCTGTTCCGGCCATCGTCATGTCAGCGCCCTTCGATCAGCCGTCATACAGCATGCGGCAAGGGCCGTGCAAATCCGGGCCGCCGCGGCTCTCGCTGCAGCCTGTCTCAACGCTGTGCCGTCAATTCCCGTGCAGGCGCGCGCAGCAGATAGATATCCATGATCCAGCCGTGCCGTGCCCGCGCCTCCGCACGCGCGGCGACGATCGTCGCGCGCACCGCGCCGAGCCGTCCGGCGATCGTGATCTCCTGCGGCAGACCGAGATAGGCGCCCCAGAAGATCTCGGTCTCCTCGTCTTCCACCGCCAGGAAAGCCTCTTCGCCATCCAGCATCACCACGGCAGCCTGGGCCGTCTCAGGGAAGATGTCGGACAGACGCCGGGCGGGCGTGATGGTGACCGGCTGGCCGATATCGTTGATCGGGATGCGATGGCGGGCGGCAAGCAGCTGGATGCTGGTGATCCCCGGCAGCACGGAAACCTCGAATGCCACGCGCCCGCCATCGCGCACCCGATCCAGAATGCGCAATGTGCTGTCGTAGAGCATGGGATCGCCCCAGACGAGGAAAGCGCCCGTTTCCCCGTCGGCCAGATGATCGAGAAAAAGCTGCTCATGGATGTCTGCGATGGCGGCATGCCAGCGATCGACGCCCTGACGATAGCCGACGCCATCCGTCTGCCGCCGCGGCACGGCGAAGTCCACGAGCCGCGCATCGGGCGCGCCATGCTGCGCGATCATGCTGCGGCGAACGTCGGCAAGCTCGGCCTTGTCCTCACCCTTCGTCGGCACGAAAATTACATGGGCGTCGCCGATCGCCCGGACGGCCTCAAGCGTCAGGTGGTCGGGATTGCCCGTTCCGATGCCGATCACCAGGATCCGTCGCATGGCTTCTCCTTCCAAGCACGTTCAGGGAGCCGCGAGGGTCCGCGGCCGTGGCCCGTTCCTATAGCGGCTGGCCCGAGGAAACGTGAAATGCTAAAATTCGTCGAAAATTGCGTTTGGTGATAAAATATTGACATCATCGTCTCTAATGTGACCGCGTCCAGGCAGCGCAGCGACCGGTCGTGACGGTTCTGCGCGCGGGATGGCAGGACGGCGTTGGGGGAATGCCGCGTTCTGGCGACACGACAGCTCTTGCGGGCATTTGGGGTGACGATGACACAGACCAGACATTCAGGCACGGAGCCGGCGCAGGCCCTGCGCGATTGCAAAGGCGCCTTCATCGGTGTCGCCGTCGCCAGCGCGCTCGTCAACGTGCTCTACCTCACGGGCTCGTTCTTCATGCTCGAGGTCTACGACCGCGTCCTGCCGAGCCGCAGCATCCCCACGCTGATCGCGCTCTGCATCCTCGCGCTGCTGCTCTACGCTTTCCAGGGCGCGTTCGAATGGATCCGCGGCCGCATGCTGGTGCGTATTGCCGGCGCCCTCGACGAGGCGATGACGGGGCGGATCTACCGCACGGTCGTCCGCCAGCCGCTGAAGATGCGCACGTCCGGCGACGGCCTGCAGCCGCTGCGCGATTTCGACCAGGTGCGGGCCTTCCTGTCGGGTGCGGGACCTGCGGCCTTTTTCGACCTGCCCTGGCTACCCTTCTACATCGGTATCTGCTTTCTGTTCCATCCGGTGATCGGCATCGTCTCCGTCGTCGGCTCGCTCATCCTCATCGCCCTCACCTTCCTCACCAACCGCGGAACCCAGGGCCCGTCCAAGAAAGCGTCGGAAACCGGAAATCTTCGCAACGCCTTCGCCCAGTCGTCGCAGCGCAATGCCGAAGTCATGCAGTCCATGGGCATGCTCGGCCGGATGTCGACGCTGTGGGGCGAGCGCAACGACGCCTATCGACACCACAATCTCGTCAATTCCGACGTATCGAACGGCTATGGCGCCCTGTCCAAGGTCTCGCGCATGATCCTCCAGTCGGCGGTGCTCGCCACGGGGGCGGTGCTCGTCATCGAGGGACTGGCCTCGCCCGGCATCATCATCGCAGGCTCCATTCTCACGGCGCGGGCGCTGGCGCCGGTGGAACTGGCGATCGGCAACTGGCGCTCCTTCGTCGCAGCACGCCAGAGCTGGAAGCGCCTCGGCGAGCTTCTGACCGCCCTGCCGGAGCGCGATGCGCCGCTGGAACTGCCGGTGCCGCGCGAAAAGCTGACCGCCGAAGGCATTGCCGGCGGCCCGCCCGGCGTCCAGCGCCTGACCTTTGCCGACGTTACCTTCACCCTGAAAAGCGGTAGCGCGCTCGGCATCATCGGGCCGAGTGCCTCGGGCAAGTCCTCGCTCGCCCGCGCGCTCATCGGTATCTGGCCGACCCTGCGCGGCGCCGTCCGGCTGGATGGCGCGGCGCTCGACCAGTGGGACAGCGACCGCCTGGGCAAGCATATCGGCTATCTGCCGCAGGACGTTGAACTGTTCTCGGGCACGGTGGCGCAGAACATCGCGCGTTTCGAAGAGGATGCCACACCGGCCGCCATCGTCGAGGCCGCCAAGGCCGCCCGCGTCAACGACCTCATTCTCAAACTGCCGAACGGCTACGAGACCGAGATCGGCGATGGCGGCTCGTCGCTGTCGGCCGGTCAGCGCCAGCGCGTCGCGCTTGCCCGCGCCCTTTATGGCGAGCCCTTCCTCGTCGTTCTCGACGAGCCGAATTCCAACCTCGATGCCGAAGGCGAACAGGCATTGAGCGAAGCGATCCTGGGCGTTCGGGCCCGCGGCGGCATCGTCATCGTCGTCGCCCACCGCCCGAGTGCGCTCGCGAGCGTCGATCTCGTGCTGATGATGAGCGAGGGCCGCATGCAGGCCTTCGGCCCGAAGGACGAGGTTCTGGCACAGATCCTTCGCCGGGACACGCCACGCCCGGCGGCGGCACAGCCGTTCCAGTCTCACGCCCAGGCACAATTACAGGCGCAGCCACCCACGCTGAAAGCCGTCGGCAACGGACAGGAAGCCGCATCATGAGCCCGCGCGAGACCTCCTCCCCAGTCCCCACGGCCCAGTCGCGCCGGTCCCTTTCCAAGCACATCGTGGCCGTCGGCGTCATGGCGCTGGTGCTCGTCGGCGGCATCGGAGGATGGGCCGGCACGACGGAGCTTTCCAGCGCCATCGTCGCGCCCGGCACGGTCGTGGTCGAGAACAACGTCAAGAAGATCCAGCACCTCACCGGCGGTATCGTCGGCGAACTGCGCGTGCGCGAAGGGGAAACCGTCGAGGCCGGGCAGGTTCTGGTGCGGCTCGACGGCACCACGGTGCGCGCCAATCTGTCGATCGTTCAGAACACGCTGGCCCAGCTCTATGCCCGTCGCGCCCGGATTCTCGCCGAGCAGGCCGGCGAAACCACCTTCACCGTTCCGAAGATCGTGCAGGTCGTGCCGACGGACATGGCGTCCAAGGGCTTCGAGGACAGCGAGCGGCGCCTGTTCGACAGCCGCCGCAGCGCGCTGGTCGGCATGAAGAACCAGCTCGCCTCCCGCAAGGCTCAGCTGAAGGACGAGAGCGAGGGCCAGACGGTGCAGCTGAACGCCATCGCCGACAGCCTGAAGCTGATCAGCCAGGAACTCGAAGGCGTCGACAAGCTCTATGCGCAGGGCCTCGTCTCCATGCAACGCGTCACGGCGCTGAAGCGTGACCAGGCCCAGCTCGAGGGCGACCGCGGCGCCCGCATCGCCGCCCGGGCGCAAGCCGCCGGAAAATCGAGCGAGATCGACCTGCAGATCCTCCAGCTCGACGAAGACCGCCGGACCGAGAATGCCAAGGACCTGACCGATGTCGAGGCGCGCATCGCGGAATACGAGGATCGGGGCGTCGCCGCTCTCGACCAGTTGAAACGGCTGGACATCCGCTCGCCGCTCGCCGGCCGGGTCTCGCAGTTGGCCATCCACACGGTCGATGGCGTGGTCAATCCGGGCGAGGTGCTGATGCTCGTCGTTCCCGCGACCGACACGCTGACGATCGAAGCCCGGATCGCGACCACCGACATCGACCAGATCACGTTGGGTCAGCCGGTCGAAATCCGCTTCAGCGCCTTCAACCAGCGCACGACGCCGGTCGTCCAGGGCGAGGTCGCCAATATCGCCCCGGACCAGGTGACGGACCAGCGGACGGGCGCCAGCTACTATCCGCTGCGCATTCGCCCGAAGGCCGACAGCCTCGTCGCTCTCAAGGGCCTCACGCTCTATCCGGGCATGCCGGCGGAAACCTATATCAAGATCGCCGACCGGACCGTGATCTCCTATCTCGCCAAGCCTCTGACCGAACAGATGCAGCGCACCTTCCGGGAGGACTGAGGGCCCGGGAGGACGGACGGCACGGGAGCACGGACAGCAAGAGCAGACGCCGTACAATCTGCGGCCTCGATGGGCCTGCCGTCGTTTTCGTCCTGAAATCGATACCGACTCGGGACAATATGCAGTAGGAGACGGGGATGCCCGGTCCCGGGCCATATCCCGAAGACCTGAGCGCGACCAAACGGTCTCAAGGCGAGCACGGCAAGACGACTCCGATGACATCCAAGCGCAAGGGCTATCTCTTCGTCTTCGCCGCAATCCTGATCTTCACGCTGCAGGACGCGACCTCCAAGCATATGGGCAGCCTCTATCCGCCTGTCTTCATCACGATGATCCGCTACTGGGCGTTCGCCGCCTTCGTCGTCGTCCTGGCGGCACGCTCCAGCGGCGGCCTGAAAGCCGCCGTCACCACGAAGCACCCGGTGCTTCAGGTTTTGCGCGGCCTGCTTCTGGTCAGCCAGATCGTCCTCGTCATCGCCTCCTTCGCCAGCGTCGGGCTGGCGCATTCCCAGGCGATCTTCTCGGTCGGGCCGATTTTCGTCGCGCTTCTTTCGATCGTCGTTCTCGGCGAGCGCGTCGGCTGGCGCCGCTGGACGGCGATCTTCGTCGGCCTTGTCGGCGTCATCGTGATCCTCGATCCGAACGGCGGCGAACAGGCCTCGCTGCTCATCGTTCCCGTCTCCTCGGCGCTGATCTTCGCGTTCTATGTGGTGACCACGCGCCTCGTGAGCCGCGAGGATACGGCGATGACCAGCTTCTTCTACACGGGCGCGGCCGGCGCGGTGGCCATCACGCTGGTCGGGCCGTTCTACTGGACCTGGTTTGCCCCGGTCGACTGGCTGTGGATGGCGCTCCTCTGCGTCACCGGCACGTCCAGTCACTTCTTCCTGATCAAGGCCTACGAATATCTCGATGCCTCGGAAGTGCAGCCGCTGACCTATCTGCAACTGGTGTTCGCCAGCATCATCGGCGTTTCCGTCTTCGGCGAAGTTCTCAGCGTCAACATGATCGTCGGTGCCGTCATCGTCGTGGCTGCCGGCATCTTCACGGTCTGGCGCGAAAGCGTCGTCGCCCGCCGGGCCGGCGCCCTCAAAAGCCGCCCCCCGGCCTGAGGCCGGCGCGAGCGACGGGATCAGAGCGGCGGCAGCGCCCAATCGATCGGCCGCCGCCCGTGCGCTTCCAGAAAGGCGTTGGCCTTGGAAAAGGGGCCCGTGCCGAAGAACCCGTTATGCGCCGACAGCGGTGACGGATGCGCCGAGCGCAGCACGAGATGCCGGCTCTGATCGACGAAGGCGGCCTTCTTCTGGGCGTAGGAACCCCACAGGATGAACACGACCGGCCTCGGCTGATCGTTGACGGCGCGGATGATGGCGTCGGTAAACGTCTCCCATCCCCGCTTCTGGTGGGAGGCCGCCAGCGACCGCTCCACCGTCAGCACGCTGTTGAGCAGCAGCACGCCCTGCTCCGCCCAATGTTCGAGAAACCCGTGCCGGGCCGGCGGGATTCCGAGATCGGTCTGCAGTTCCTTGTAGATATTGACGAGCGAGGGTGGAATGCGCACGCCGGGCCGCACGCTGAAGGACAGCCCATGCGCCTGGCCTTCACCATGATAGGGATCCTGCCCGAGAATGACGACGCTGACCTTGTCGAGCGGCGTCAGGTCCAGCGCCCGGAAATACTCCGATCCTCTAGGAAAGATCTGCTTTCCCGCCTGTTTCTCCGCCTGAAGGAAGCTTTTGAGCGTGCCCATATAGGCGCTGTCGAATTCCTTCGAAAGCGCCTGCTTCCAGCTCTCCTCCAGCCTGACCGTCCCGTCCATCCTGCCCGTCCCATGCCTGTTTTTGAAGGATCTCTCGTCGGGCAAACGATAGATCATCGCGCCGCCATCGCAAGAGCGGCGTCGCAATGTATTTCCGCAAACATATCGCTAGCCAACCAGCCGACGCTCGTTATATTCCTCAAGATATTTCGATTTCCGGAGAGGGTGGAACATCAATGTTACAAGCACTGAAGAGAAACGGACGAACCATGCTGGCGGTCCTGGCGCTTGCCGTTGCATCGCTTGCAACGCCGGCGGCAGCCGCGGGGAAAGTGACCGTCTTTGCCGCCGCAAGCCTCAAGAATGCGCTCGATGCCGTCAACACCGCCTGGGAGAAGCAGAGCGGCCAGGCCGTTACCACGTCCTATGCCGCCAGCTCGGCGCTCGCCAAGCAGATCGAAGCGGGCGCGCCGGCCGACATCTTCATCTCCGCCGATCTCGCCTGGATGGACTACGTTGCGGACAAGACGCTGATCCGCGCGGACAGCCGCTCGACGCTTCTCGGCAACCGTCTCGTGCTCGTGGCGCCGGCAGCAGACGCCAAGCCGATCGACATCGGCCAGGGGTTTGATCTGAAGGCGCGGCTTGCCGGCGGCAAGCTTGCCATGGGTGCCGTCGACTCGGTACCGGCCGGCAAATACGGCAAGGCGGCGCTCGAAAAGCTCGGCGTCTGGAAATCGGTCGAAAAGGATGTCGCGGGCGCCGAAAACGTTCGTGCCGCCCTGCTCCTCGTTTCCAAGGGCGAGGCCCCGCTCGGCATCGTCTACGAGACGGACGCCGCCGCCGACCCCTCGGTCAAGATCGTCGGCACCTTCCCCGAAACGTCCCACCCGCCCATCGTCTATCCGATCGCGATCCTGGCGGAGAGCAAACATCCCGACGCCGCCGCCTATCTCGATTTCGTCCGCTCGCCGGCCGCAAAACCTCTCTTCGAGGCGCAAGGCTTTACCGTTCTCGGCAAATAGGAGAAGGCTAGGCAGGCGCAGACAGTCACGGATTGCGCAGAGGGTGGAGGTTAATGCGACGTGGACTGGCTTGCCCTCAGCGATGCGGAATGGACGGCGATCCGGCTGAGCCTGAAGGTCTCGGCCGTCGCCATGCTCTCAAGCCTGCCTTTGGCTCTCGTGGCGGCAATGGCGCTCGCACGTGGCCGATTCTGGGGGCGCTCGCTCCTTAACGGTCTGGTGCACCTCCCCTTGATCCTGCCGCCGGTCGTCACGGGCTTTCTGCTGCTCATCCTGTTCGGACGGCGGGGGCCGGTCGGCGCTTTCCTCGAAACCTATACCGGCCTCGTCTTCTCCTTCCGCTGGACCGGGGCGGCGCTTGCCTGCGCGGTCATGGGATTTCCGTTGATGGTGCGCAGCATTCGCCTGTCGATCGAGGCGGTCGATGGACGCCTGGAGCAGGCCGCGGCCACGCTCGGCGCGTCGCCCGGCTGGGTCTTTGCCACCATCACCCTGCCACTGATCCTGCCGGGCATCATCGCCGGCATGATTCTTTCCTTCGCCAAGGCCATGGGCGAATTCGGCGCCACCATCACCTTCGTCTCCAACATTCCCGGGGAGACGCAGACGCTGTCCGCCGCCATCTATACGTTCACGCAGGTGCCGGGCGGCGATGGCGGCGCGCTTCGCCTGACGCTCGTCTCGGTCGTCATCTCCATGGCAGCGCTTCTCTTGTCGGAATGGCTCGCCACCGCCGCCGCCCGCAAGGTGGCCGGTGCATGACGCTCGATGTCTCCGTGCGCCAGCGGCTCGACGCCTTCTCGCTCGACATCGCCTTCTCCGCCGAAGGCGGCATCACCGCCCTTTTCGGGCGCTCGGGCTCGGGCAAGACCTCGCTGATCCGGATTGTCGCGGGCCTGATCCGTCCCGACGAAGGGCATGTGCGGCTCGACGGCGAAACCATCGTCGATACGGAAAGCCGGACGATGATCCCGCCCCATCGCCGCCGCTTCGGCACGGTGTTTCAGGAAGGCCGGCTGTTTCCGCACCTCAGCGTGCGGCAGAACCTGCTCTACGGGCGGTGGTTTTCCAACGTCTCGGCGGACACAGGCGACATCGAGCGCATCGTGGACCTTCTCGGCATCGCGCCGCTGCTCGCACGCCCAACCGCCAATCTTTCCGGTGGCGAGAAGCAGCGGGTGGCGATCGGCCGGGCACTGCTGGCGCGGCCGCGCCTGTTGCTGATGGACGAACCGCTCGCTGCCCTCGACGACGCGCGGAAAGCCGAGATCCTCCCTTATCTAGAACGCCTGCGCGACGAGACGGACATCCCGATCCTCTATGTCAGCCATTCCGTCGCGGAAGTGACGCAGCTCGCCGATCGCGTGCTGATGATCGAGAACGGCCGGCTGGCCGCAAGCGGCACGGCGTCGGACATGCTGAGCCTGCCGGGTTCGAGCGAGGCGATCAGCCGCCGCGAGGCCGGAACCATGATCGAGGCGATCGTCGCGTCCGAGCAAACCGATCCGAGGATCGTCAAGGTGGTCGCCGGCGGCCTGACGCTCTGGCTGGCCGGCACCGGGCGCAAAAGCGGACAACGCCTTCGCCTGCGGATCGCGGCCCGCGACATTCTGCTGGCCACCCGTCGCCCGGAAGGCCTGAGCGCGCTGAACATCATCGAGGGCATCATCACCGGCCTGGAGCTGTCCGGCCATGATCAGGTCGATGTCGCACTCGACTGCGCCGGCACGCGGCTGACGGCGCGCATCACCAGCGTCTCGGCCGAGATGCTCGGCCTTGTCCTGGGGATGACGGTTCACGCCGTGATCAAGACGGTTGCGCTGGATCCTTGAGCCCGGCGCAATGCGTCTCGAGCCAGGCGATATCCTCGGCCATGGCCGCGAGCGCCTTGTCCTCCATCGCCCGGAAACGCGCGATCAGCGCCTCGCCGAACGGCGTCACCGCCGCGCCGCCACCCTGTTTGCCCCCACGCTGGGAGGTCACGGCGTCGTCTTCGAACATCGCATTCACGGCATTGACCAGCAGCCAGGCGCGGCGATAGCTCATGTCCATGGCGCGCCCGGCGGCCGAGATCGACCCGGTGTCGCGGATATGTTCGAGAAGCGTGATCTTGCCGCGCCCCAGCCGCTCAAGCCCGGAGGGGCCCGGCAGATCGAGCCGGATGACGGGCCGTGGCGGCGATGTCTGGACCATGGATTATCCGTCGGGGTGTGGCAGCAAGACCGGAACGGCCCTCTTGTCCCCCGCATGGGAGCGCAAGGTGGCCACGGCTGTCAACCCGCCATCGCGAACGACCGTCAGCCCATCCGCTCGGATGCATAGGAGCCGGGACTTGCCGGAAACACGATGGTGCGGTTGCCGTTCATGAACACGCGGTGGTGGATATGGGCATGCACCGCGCGGGCGAGAACCTGGCTTTCCACGTCGCGCCCGATGGAGACGTAGTCGTCGGGCGACTGCGCATGCGTGATGCGGGCGATGTCCTGCTCGATGATCGGACCTTCGTCCAGGTCCTCGGTGACATAATGCGCCGTGGCGCCGATGAGCTTCACGCCGCGCTCGTAGGCCTGCTTGTAGGGATTGGCGCCCTTAAAGCTCGGCAGGAACGAGTGGTGGATGTTGATGATGCGGCCCGACATCTTCTTGCACACCGCATCGGACAGAACCTGCATATAGCGGGCAAGCACGATCAGTTCCGCATTCGATTGCTCGACGATGTCCATCAGCCGCGCCTCGGCCTCGACCTTGTTGTCCTTGGTCACCTTGATGTGATGGAAGGGAATGTCGTGATTGACGACCACCTTCTGGTATTCGAAATGGTTGGACACGACCCCGACGATCTCGACCGGCAGCGCGCCGATCTTCCAGCGGTAGAGAAGGTCGTTCAGACAATGTCCGAAACGCGACACCATCAGCAGCACCTTCATGCGCTTGGCGCTATCGTGGATCTGCCAAGTCATGGCAAAGGTTTCCGCGATCGGTCCAAACCCCTCCTGGATCGCCGCCTCGCTGACGCCCTCCTCGGAAATGAAGCTGACCCGCATGAAGAACAGGCCGGTCTGGAGATCGTCGAACTGGGAACTGTCAACGATATTGCAGCCTTGCGTGGACAGATACCCGGAGATCGCCGCAACGATGCCGCGGGTGGATTTGCAGCTGACGGTCAGCACATAGCTCTTCATGGGATGGGTCTCTCGCCTTTGCAGATCGCCGCGGACGCGCTCGTCCGTCAGGCTGCAAGCTACCGTGCTTGCGAACCCTCCGTCCATCCGCTTCGCGACATCCGCTAGCAGGAACCGGCCATCCGGTCACTCCCGGGCGTCGAACAGGCGAGACCACGCCGAAAATCGCGCACCATATCGGCCGAGGTTCCTTGTTAACGCGCCGGTTACCCTCTCTCGCACATGACGTGTGCTCTGCAGCATCCATTAGTCTTTGACCTCTACATCTGCGTAACGAACGACGAACCGCGCGCCGTGGACATGGCGGGATGCGGCTCGACCATGGCAATGACCCGGGAAGACCCAATGTCGACGGAAAAGCCCAAGCAGCAGCTATCGGTGAACTTCGCCATCAACGTCGCAGGCGCGATCGCGCCGATCGTGATCGCGCTGGTGACGGTGCCCATTCTCGTGCGCCATATCGGCGATGCCCGTTACGGCGTCATGTCGATCGTCTGGGTTCTGCTCGGTTATCTCGGCTTTCTCGACCTCGGCCTGTCGCGCGCCTCGACGAATGCCTTGTCGCGCCTTCCCTTTTCCGCCACGCAGGAACGCTCCGAGATCGTCGCGACCTCCTTCATCCTCAACATGGCGCTGGCAAGCCTCGGGGCCGTGCTCCTCTATTTCGCCGGCAATTTCCTGCTGCTCACCGTCTTCACCGTGCCGCCGGAGCTCGAGGCCGAAATCGCCACGGCGCTGCCGTTCATCGCCTGTCTCCTGCCGCTCGCTCTGATTTCCGGCTTCTCGATCGGCATCCTCGAATCGCGGGAGCGCTTCCTTTTGGCCAACGGGCTGCAGATCGGCGGCATGATCGTCGGGCAGGTCGTCCCGGTCCTCTGTGCCATCCTCATCTCGCCCGATCTCTCGGTCATCATTCCTGCCGCCGCCCTCTCCCGCGCGGCCTCCGTCGTCGTGGCGACGCTGATCGCGCTCTACACGGAGCAGGGCTTCCGTTTCGATAGGTTCCGGTTTGCGAAAGTCCGGTCCCTGATGAATTATGGCGGCTGGATCACGCTCTCCTCGATCATCCTGCCGGTTCTCAATACGCTCGACCAGATCATCATCGGCAAGACGCTCGGCGTCAGCGCCGTCACCTATTATTCGGTGCCGATGAACCTCGTAATGCGCAGCCAGGTCTTTACCAGCTCGCTTGCACGCACGCTGTTTCCGCGCCTGTCGAGCCTGCCGCGGGCAGAGGCCATCGCCATTTCCGAGCGTGCGATGATGGTCAGCGGCATCCTCTATGCCGGGCTCTGCGCGGCCGGCATCTTTCTCATGCGGCCCTTTCTCGACCTCTGGATGGGCCCGTCCTTCACGGCGATTGCCGGAACCGTCGCCGTCGTCCTCCTGATGGGCAGCTGGCCGAATGCCTTGACCTTCGCGCCCTTCACGCTGCTGCAGGGACAGGGTCGTCCCGACATGACGGCGAAGATCCATGTGGCGCAGATGGTGCCCTATGTCCTGCTGCTGGTGCTCCTGACGCACCAGTTCGGCATTCTCGGCGCCGCCATCGCCTTCCTCTGCCGCGGCTATGCCGATTGCAGCCTGCTCATTCTCTTCTCCCATATGCCCCGGCGCATTTTCCGCGCGCTTTTTCCGTCCGCGGTTCTGGTTGTCGCGGCGGGCGTGCTCCAGTTTGTTCTCGCCGGCTCGACCCCGGCGCTCTTCCTCGCCGCCTGCGTCAGCATGGTGATCGCGATCGTCCTCCTGCGCCTTCAGGAACGGGAGGTCTTCGCCCAGACGCTGGCGGTCGCGATGGGCGCATGGAACCGACGCCGGTCTGCGGGCTCTGCGGTGCCCGTGACCAGTCCCTCGATCGTCGGGCGCACCTTTCCGCCTGCGGTCGGCGCGCCGCAGACCGTCGAAAAGCAGGGAGCCTGACGGTGGCGACGCGACAGAGCAGCGATATGACGCCGCATGGCCAGAAACCCCTGATCGTTCAGGTCGTGCGCCAGTTCCTGCCCAATCGCGGCGGCCTCGAAGACGTCGTCGCCAATCTCTGCCATTCGCTGCCGGAGCGCGGCTTCCGCGTGCGCGTCGTCACCTGCGACAGCCTGTTCTCCGAACCCGAGCGCGGCCGGCTGCCCCACCAGGAGACCATCGACGGCATCGAGATCGTCCGCATTCCCTGGCGCGGTTCCCCCCGATATCCGGTCGCACCCGCCATTTTCCGGCATCTGCGCGACGCCGATCTCGTCCATGTCCACGCCATCGACTTCTTTTTCGATGCCCTCTCCTGGGCGCGCGTCCTTCACCGTCGCCCGATGGTCGCAACCACCCATGGCGGCTTCTTTCACACCAAGTCCTTTTCAGCTCTGAAGAAAACCTGGTTCAACACCGTCACGCGCGGCTCGGCCCAGGGCTATGCCGAGATCATCGGCTGCAGCGAGGCGGATATGCGCACCTTCGAGCCGATCGCCGGAAGCCGCGTCCGCCTCATCGAGAACGGCGTGGATATCGCCAAGTTCGAGGATGCCGCGTGCCGCGTGCCGACGCGCCGGCTCGTCACCATCGGTCGCTTCTCCGCCAATAAACGCCTCCCCTTGCTGATCGAACTGACGGCCGCGCTGAAGGCCCGCCACCCGGACTGGAGCCTCGACATCATCGGTGTTCCCTCCGACCTCACCGTCGACATGCTGCAGGCCGAGGCGCGCAGGCAGGGCGTCGAGACGGCCGTGACCCTCCACAAGGGCCTCACCAATCCCGAGATCCGCGCGCGTCTTGCAGAGGCTTCCCTGTTCGTCTCGGCCTCCGACTATGAAGGCTTCGGCCTTGTGGCCGTCGAGGCCATGAGCGCCGGGCTGCTTCCGGTGCTCAACGCAAACGCCGCCTTCACCGATCTGGCGGGGCGGCATACGGAGTTGTCGCTCAGCGACTTCGCCGACATCTCGGCCACCGCCGACGCTCTGGAAGCGGCCTACGCCCGCCTGGAAACGCGCGGCGACGCACTTCGGGCCGATCTGATGTCTGCCGCCAGAGCCTATGGCTGGAATGCCGTGGCCGATCGCTATTGCGACGTCTATCGCTCGGTGCTCGGCCTTGCCGCGGCACCCCGCCCTGCCCTATCGTTCGACGCGACCGCCCCTGCCCGATAAGGACTGACATCATGCAATCGACACGGTCCTTCACCGGACGCGCCGCCCGTCTGCTCGCGCTGACAGCCTGCCTCTCGACCGGCGTCCAGCCGGCCCTTGCCGGCTGCTTCAACGGCGTCAATATTGCAGGCGCCGAATTCGGCACCATCCCCGGCACCTTCGGCAAGGAATACACCTACCCGTCCAAGGAAACGATCGACTATTTCGCCGGCAAGGGCTTCAACACCGTCCGCCTTCCGTTTCGCTGGGAGCGCATCCAGCGCCGGCTGAACGGCCCGCTCGACACCGGGGAACTCGCCCGTCTCAAGGAGAGCGTCGAGGCGATGCGCGCACACGGGCAGACCGTCATTCTCGACCTGCACAACTACGCCCGCTACAACGAAAAGATCGTCGGCACGAAGGACGTGCCGCAGGCAGCGCTCGCCGATGTCTGGTCGCGTCTCGCCAAGGTCTTCGCCAATCAGAAAGGCGTGGTCTTCGGGCTGATGAACGAACCCTTCGACATGCCCCCCACCGCCTGGCTGCCGCCGGCCAATGCCGCCATTGCCGCGATCCGCAAGACGGGCGCGAAGAACCTCGTGCTGGTGCCCGGCGTCTCCTGGACGGGCGCGCATAGCTGGCAGGTGGACATCGGCGGCTCCTCCAATGCCTCGACCATGATCAAGGTCAGGGATACGGCAAACAATATGGCGTTCGAGGTGCACCAGTATCTCGACGGCGACTTCTCCGGCACGAAAGACGATTGCCCGCGCGGTGACGACGCGGTCGCCGCCCTGCGCTCCATGACCGACTGGTTCCGCGCCAACAAGACGCGTGGCTTTTTGGGCGAATTCGGCGGATCGGCGACATCGGACTGCATGATCGGGCTGGCCCGCATGGTCGACGTGATGGCGGAGGCGAAGGACGTCTGGATCGGCTGGACCTACTGGGCAGCCGGCGACTGGTGGTCGCCGGACGAACCGTTGAACGTTCAGCCGACCGAAACCGGCGACAGGCTGCAGTTGCGAGCCCTGACGACGCGCAAACTCGCCCGCGAGGAGGACTCCTGCCCGGCGCTCGACGCCTTCAAGCCGCGCTGAGATCGCGCCCGGCTGACGAGGCGTCTCGCGGCTTGCGCCCGAGTGCGGCCTCGTCGAGAACCGAAATGGTGCCGAACAGGAACCACAGCAGGCCCGCTGTCTTGATGGAATAGCCGCTGTCGCTGATGATCATCAGCAGCAGCAGGTACACGATGACCATGCCGTGGAAGATGCGGGCCCTGCCGCTCTTCAGCGGCGCGAAGACGAGCAGTCCCCACAGCCCCATGAAGCCGAACAGGCCGAACTTCGTGAGTGTGTAGGCAAGACCCGAATCCGCCGTGAACTGCGTCGTCGTCTGGGCGCCGAACACCACGCGCAGATCAAGCGAGGTCAGGAGATGCGCCGTGACCTGAAACCGCCCGCCAATATCGTTCGGCCCGCCCTGCGTTCCCGACTGAATGCCGTAATAGGCCAGCACCGACAGCATGATGAACGGCAGGACATACCATGCGAGACGCGGCATGAAGCGGTAGACAGGCAGAAGCAGCGTCATGAGGATGCAGGTGTAGAGCCCGAACCGCGCATCTCCGAGGGCGATCACCGTCAGGGCGAGAAACAGCGTCACGAACCGCAGGCGCATGTTTGGCCGGAACAGGCACCAGCCATAGACGATCGCCCCGAAATTTCCGACCGACACGGGCTCGAGGAACACCGAGGACACCCGGTGCATGCCGAGGAACGGCAGGATGGTGCGCGCGCTCGGCCGCATGCCGCTGATGAAGAGCCCGGTCGTCTGTCCGTAGAGCTGATCGACCGTGACGCTGCCGCGGGCGAGGTAATAGCCGATGACGTTGAAGAAGGAGATGTAGACGTCGAGCGCCATATATTCGAACAGACCGACAGCGACCACGATGGCGGCCGAAGTGAAGACCAGCCGGTCGGCGAGCCTGAGGTCGTGCAGCGTCCGGCCGGCGAAATAGAAGCCGATCGGAATGAGGATATCGCGCACGGCCTTGAGGTCGGGCTGGCCGCGCATGGTGAACAGGAAAAGCATGTAGGAGATGAAGACGGCGAGCAGCATGTAGGGCGCCGTGCGCCGCCCCAGCGCGACGATGAAGACGCAGCCGATAAGCACCATTTCCGACATCATCACATGTCCGTCCGACACCCGCATCACGCGCGTATTGACGAGACAGAGAAGCGCGTTGAAGACGAGACCGCCAATGACGCTAAAGGCCGCAAGACGCGCATAGAGGCCCCGCCAGGCATCATCGTCCGCTGCTGCCAGGCCGCGGACCGGCAAGGCGTATCGGGCCGAGACGTCCTGCAGGACGCTCATCAGGCCGCAGCCTCGACGATGACGGCGCCGACGAGCTTGGTCTTCCACGGCCCGAGCGATTGCGCGAGATCCTTCAGATCGGAGCGACCGACGCGTCCGGGCCGGATGACGATGGCGATCGCATCGCTGTCCTTCACGAAGGCCATCAGCCGCGCGGCATTTTCCTCTCCCGTCGCGTCGATGACCGAAAAATCGGCCGGCGCAGGCCGGACGGCCGCCGACAGGAGAGAACCGGACGCGCGACTGCGCTGACGCGGCATGGCGTGGCGATCGAGGCGGCGATAGCCGACGCTCTCGAATGCCGGCACGCCGCTTGTCTGCATCCGCTGCAACGTGCCGGCCAGCGGTGAGGACGCGGAGACGGACGCGGCAGCCAGATCGACCGCGGCACCCGTCGCGGCGAGCGCGAGCGCGATATCGCCGACCAGCGTCTCGTCCGGCTTTTCCAGGCCCGGCGACAGAAACACGATTCGGGCGGGCACGGCGGCAACGGCATCGGTCAAGACATAGGCTGCGCGCGTAACGCCGGCTTCGCGCTGGCGTTCGGCGGCATGCGATCGGGCAGCCGCCCGACCCGAAATCGGCAAGCGCCCGCGCATCCGCGCGAACAGACCGCGCCCGCGGCGGGACCGGCTGGCATCCCAGGCGTCGTCGTCAGCCGGCCCGGCTTTCAGCGTCTGACGCGGGGCGATGCGCGCGATGACCGGAACGCCGAGCATGTCGACGATCTGACGATCGGAGGTCACGCGGCCATCGAGCATCTCCAGCCCGACGGCGATGGCCGAGCCTGCGGCAGCCCCGAACAGGACGCCGGCGATGGCCACCAGCAAAGCGGAGGCGCGCGTCGTCTTCGTCGGCGGCAAAGCTTCCGAGATGATGCGCGAATTGCCCGAACCGATGTCGTATTGGCGGCTCAATTCTTCCGACCGCGTCAGGAAGGACGTGTAGACGCCGCGGATCGCGTCCGCCTCGCTCTGGAGCTGGGCCAGCGTCGTGCGCGCGTCGCCGCTGTCGCCATTGGCATTGCGAAGCGCGGCAAAACGCGTTTCGAGCGCCGCGACATTGGCCTTGCTGCGCTCGAACGTATTGCGCACCGAGTCCTGCACCCGCTTCAGCTCCGACTCCAGTGCCCGGCGCATGCTTTCGGCCTGTGCCTGCGCGGTCAGAAGCTGGGGATGACGGCTGCCGAGGCTGGTCTGCAGCTCGGCCAGCCGGTCGAGCGTCTGTGCATAGCGCGTCCGCAACGTCGTGACCGAGGTCTGCTGGAGCGCTTCGGGGATCGCACCCGAGGCGAGATCCCCGGTGGTGAGAGCCCGCACCTGATTGTAGTTGATCTGCTGTTGTTCCAGCGCCGCGCGCGCGCTGCCGAGCTGCTGCGTGACATCCTCGAGCTGCTGGTCCGTCACCAGACCCTTTTCGCCGGTACTGATCAGCCCGTTCTGTGTGCGGAACTTGACGACCCTGTCCTCGGCTTCGAGCAGCCGCTTGCGCAGCGCCTCGGCCTCGACCTGCAGGCTCATGCTGGCCTTGAGGCTCTTGTCGGACCCGATCTTGTTCGCCTTGTCGAGGTAGATCGCGGACACGGTGTTGGCGATCTCGGCGGCGCGGTCCGCATTCGGATGCTGGGCCGTGATGGTGAAGACCAGCGACTGGTCGGCCCGCGTGATGATGAGGTTCTGCGCCAGCGCCGCAGCCGCGCCGGCTGCGGCCGCTTCGTCGGAGCCGGGGCCCGGAGGAGACCGCCCGAGAATTCGCCCGATCAGGCCGGCCTTTGCCTGGAAGAAGGGATCGTTCTTGAGCTCGAGCTTGCGCGCGGCTTCCGAGAGAACGCTGAAGGATTGCATGACATAGATCTGGCTGTCGATCGCCTGCTGCGCCTGCGCGGGTGCAGCCGTGTCGCCGGCGGACTGGCCGACGGCGGCAAGCCGCTCGGGGTCGAGCAGGATCTGCGTGGAAGCGCGAAACACGGCCGGCTGGCTCAATACGAAGGCAAAGCCCAGGCCGCCGAAGATCAACGCCGTCACGATGACGATGCCGATGCGGCGCATCACGATCGACGGAAGTTGAAAGACATCGATGTCCATAGGGCTTCCATTCCACGCCAGGTTGCGGCGAACACGCTTGGTCGAGACGTGCCGGGTCCAAGACGGCCGGTGATCCACCCGCACGAGGGTCTCCGTCCTGAGATTTGACAGCTTATAGTTAACAAGCCCTGAACGCGGGCACTGGCATTCTGGCGAAGCACTGCAATTGCAGGGGCTTAAGCGTGCAGGTCCACTGGTCGCGCCATATGAGACCCTGCTTGAGGAAACTTTAGCTATATTCCTTAGCCCGTTTTTAGCCCACAACCAGTAAGTCTGCATCACCACAGCCGAATGCCCCAAGCCGCGCTGAGAAGGAGCGATGCCATGAAGACCCAAATCCGAGAGATGCTTGCCCAATATGCCTCGCTGCCATCGGCAGCCGATCTGGACGACGACGCGGACCTCTACGCGGCCGGCATGTCGTCGCATGGCTCCGTCCAGCTGATGCTGGCGCTGGAAGACACGTTCGACATCGAGTTTCCCGACAACCTGCTGAACCGCCGGTCCTTTTCCACCATCACGATCATCGAGCAGACGGTCACCCAGCTGGTCGCCGGGAAAGAAGCCGCCTGATGGACGTCTCCCTCACCGCTCAAGGATCGACGCTGCTGGAGCGCGCGCGCCGCGTGGCGGGCATCGCCGGCCAGCACGCAGACGACGTGGACCGCAATGCCCGCTTCCCGCGCGAAGCCGTCGATGCTCTGGTTTCGGAACGGCTCCTGTCGATCCAGATCCCCATCGAACTGGGCGGTGAGGGCGCGACGACCGCGCAGATCGCGGAAGCCTGCACCGTTCTCGGCCAGGCCTGCGCCGCCTCTGCCATGATCTTCGCCATGCACCACATCAAGCTGTCGAGCCTCGTGTCCCACGGCATCGACAGCCCCTGGCATCAGAGCTTCATGCGCCGCATCGTCGATGAACAGCTTCTCATCGCCTCGGCGACGACGGAAGGCGGCATCGGCGGCAACATGCGCAATTCGATCTGCGCCATCGAAATCGACGGCGATAGCTGCCGGCTCGAGAAGGATGCGACGGTCATTTCCTACGGCCGCCACGCCGACGCGATCCTCATCACCTCCCGCGCCCATCCGGATGCCGTCACCACCGACCAGGTCATGACGGTCTTCACGAAAGACCAGTACACGCTGGAGCGGACCAACGAGTGGGACACGCTCGGCATGCGCGGCACCTGTTCGGAAGGCTACCTTTTCAAAGGTGTCGCTCCGAAGGAGCAGATTTTGCCGAAGCCCTTCGCCGAGATTGCGGCGCAGTCGATGCTGGCAAGCTCGCACCTGCTCTGGGGCGGCGTCTGGTATGGCATCGCCGTCAACGCCATGACCCGGGCACAGGCCTTCGTTCGCGCCGCAGCCCGCAAGAGCCCCGGCCAGACACCGCCCGGCGCACTCCATCTCGCGGAGGCGTCGAGCCTCCTGCAACAGGTCCGCGCCAACGTCACCGCCGGCCTGGCCCGCTACGAGGCGGCCCTCGTCGAGCCGGAGCTGCTCTCCTCCATGGGATTCTCCGTCGCGATGAACAACGTCAAGCTCGCCGTCTCCAAGACCGTGCCCGAGATCATCGACCACGCCATGCAGATCACCGGCATCATGGGCTACAAGAACGGCACCCCGTTCTCGCTCGGACGCCACCTGCGCGACGCCCAGTCTGCGCAGCTGATGATTTCCAACGACCGCATTCTCGCCAACACGTCGAACATGCTTCTCGTCAACAAGATCGAAACCAACCTTCTGGGGTAACGGACCATGGATATGCAGCTTTCCTTGCTTGACCGGCTGTTCGCGGCCGGCCTCCTCATCGATACCGGTGTCGATGGGCTCTACGGCCGCAGCGGCGTATTCGAAGACGTCATCACCCGCTTCGAAGCCGTCATCGACGGTCTCGGCGGCGTCGACAAGCCGGAGGCGATCCGCTTCCCGCCCGGCATGAACCGCGCCCATTTCGAAGGCTCGGGCTACATGAAGAGCTTTCCGCAGCTGGCCGGCACCATCCATTCCTTTTGCGGTTGCGAGCTCGACCATGTCAGCCTGCTCACCTGCATGGAGGAAGGCAAGGACTGGACCGGACAGCAGCAGGCGACCGATATCGTCCTGACGCCCGCCGCCTGCTATCCCCTTTACCCGACGATCGCCAAGCGCGGCGCCCTGCCGGCCGGCGGCGGTCTGTTCGACCTGCAGTCCTATTGCTTCCGTCATGAGCCCTCGAAAGAGCCAACCCGCATGCAGCTGTTCCGCATGCGCGAATATGTTCGCATGGGCAAGCCCGCGGATGTCGTCGCCTTCCGCCAGGATTGGATGGAGCGCGGCACCAAGCTGATGGAATCGGTCGGCCTGCCCGTCGAGATCGACGTCGCCAACGATCCCTTCTTCGGTCGCGCCGGGAAAATGTACAAGAACAACCAGCGCAACCAGAACCTCAAGTTCGAGCTGCTGATCCCCGTCAACGCCAATGCCGGCCCGACCGCCTGCATGAGCTTCAACTACCATCAGGATCATTTCGGCAAGACCTGGGGCCTGACGACGGCAGACGGCGAAACGGCGCATACCGCCTGCGTCGGCTTCGGTCTCGAGCGTATCGCGCTCGCTCTGTTCAAGCATCACGGCCTCGACGTCAACGAATGGCCGGCGGACGTCCGCAAGACGCTCTGGGGCTGATCAAACCATGCAAGCCGTCTTCCCCGGCCTCGCGCCCGAGACCTATCGCCCGCATGCGCTCCACGACAAGGAGCGCATGTGGCCGGAGACCAACTGCTATATCGATCTCTGGATCGAGGTCCTGAACACGCTCGGCCTGCCGCCGGAAGCCATGCTCGGCTTTACGCTGACGCAGGATTTCGAAGGCGACCAGTTCACCTTCTTCAAGGTGCCGCTGGAAGACCTCGAAACGCTCTACGGCATCACCTGCACGGAACTGGCCATCTTCGACAAGGTCGAGCGGCATCTGGAAACCCAGATCGCCCGCGGCCGTCTCTGCCTGGTCGAAATGGACAGCTTCTTCATGCCCGACACCGTAGGTGTCGCCTATGGCCGCGAGCATGGCAAGACGACGATCGGCATCAACCGGCTGGATACGGCCGGCCGCAGCCTCGACTATTTTCACAATGGCGGCTTCTTCCATCTGGAAGGCGACGATTTCGACGGCCTGTTCCAGACGCTGAGCGCACCCACTGCAGTGCCGCTTCTGCCCTATACCGAGTTTGCCAAGCTGCCGAGCGTGCTGCCGGACGAGGCGCATATCCGGCAAAAGGCAGAGGCGCTGCTCGCATTCCATTTTGCCCGCCGGCCGCGCGAGAACCCGTTTCGGGCGTTTGCGGCCGTCTTCCCGGCGCAGGTCGAGGCTCTGGCCGACCGCGACTTCGATTTCTTCCACAAATACGCCTTCAACACGCTTCGCCAGTTCGGTGCAAATTACGAACTGCTGGCCACCCATCTCGGCTGGATCGCGACCGACGGTCGCTATGAGACCGAACGTCTGGCCGCGACGAAAATCTCCGAAGTCGGCAAGACCGTGCAATTCCAGGTCGCGCGCGCCGTCAACCGCAAGAAGTTCGACGCGCTGGCAGGAACGCTCGCGCCCGCGGCGGACGCCTGGGATGCGCTGATGCAGGGGCTCGCGGGCAAGCTCGCCTGACCCCGCATCGACACGCCGAGAGACAGGAAACCGCAGGCCATCATGACACCGCTTCCCGCCCGCCTCCGTCTCGTGGATGAACGCACCTTGACGCAAGGCTGGCGCCTCGTCCTGACGCCGCCGGACCTGCACGCCGACCCATCGGATTTAGCGGACGACGACGGCATATCCGCCATCGTTCCCGGCACCGTGGCCGGAGCCCTGGAAGCGGCAGGCCTTTTCGACCGCACGACGCCCCAGCCGCTGAACGGGCAGGATGCCTGGTTCTTCACGATCATCGCCGACGAGGCGCCGGGAGACGCCCTTCTGCGCTTCGAGGGGCTCGCAACCGTCGCCGACGTCTTTCTCAACGGCGAAAAGATCCTGTCGTCGCACAGCATGTTCACGCGCCACGACGTCCCCGTCCGCCTGACCGGCAACGGCGATCGCCTCGCCATCTGCTGCCGCGCCCTCCTGCCGCATCTGTCGCGCAAGCTGAAGCGCGCCCGCTGGCGGACCAAGATGATCGTGCCTGCGGGCCTGCGCGGCATGCGGACCACCGCGCTCGGCTACATGCCCGGCTGGTGCCCGGAGATCCATGCGGCCGGGCCCTATCGCCCGGTGACGCTCCTGCGCCCCGGACAGCATTCCATCCGCGCCGTGGACATGGCCGCGTCGCTCGATGCCGACGCCACGGGCCATCTCACGGTTCGCTTCGAGACGACGGCGACGCAGTCCATGCGGCTCCGTTGCGGCGGCCATGAGACAGCCGTCACGATCAAGAACGGCCATGCGGAGGCGACGCTCGATCTGCCCGGTATTTCGCCCTGGTGGCCGCGCAGCCATGGCGAGCCGGTGCTCCATGACGTCGAGATTCTCTTCGACGGAGATCGCATCGGTCTCGGCCGCACCGGCTTCCGGCGGGTGGAGATCGACCGCGGTGCCGATGGCACGCGTTTCGCGCTGAAGATCAACGGCATCGACATCTTCTGCCGCGGCGCCGTCTGGACCAATGCGGACATCGTTGCACTGCCGGGAGACCGAAAGGCCTATGCGCCCTGGCTGCATCTCGCGGCCGAGGCCAACATGAACATGATCCGCATCGGCGGAACCATGACCTATGAGACGAAGGCCTTCTTCTCGCTCTGCGACGAACTCGGCCTGATGGTCTGGCAGGACGCGATGCTCGCCAATTTCGACTATCCGGCCGAGGACGAGGCCTTTACCGCCGCACTCGAAGACGAGGTGGAGATGCTGCTGCGGGCGACGCGGGCCTCGCCGTCGCTCGTCGTCTTCTGCGGCGGCAGCGAGATGTATCAGCAGGCCGCGATGATGGGCCTTGCAGAGCGTGTCTGGGCCGGCCCGCTGACCGAGGCGATCCTTCCCGGCATCGTCGCGGACCAGCGCCCCGACATCGCCTATATCCCCAATTCCCCCTTCGGTGGGGCGCAGCCTTTCTCTCCGAACGCAGGCGTCGGGCATTACTACGGCGTCGGTGCCTATGAGCGACCGCTGGAGGATGCGCGCCGCGCAAATGTGAGCTTCGCGGCGGAGTGCCTCGCCTTTTCCAATGTGCCGGAGCAAGTGACCCTCGCCGCGCATCTCCCGGTCGCCCCGGTCCACGATCCCCGCTGGAAGGCGCGCGTTCCCCGGGATCGCGATGCGTCCTGGGACTTCGAGGACACGCGCGACCACTATCTTGGCCGTCTCTACGACCTCGACCCCGCGAGGCTGCGGCGGGAGGACCCCGCTCGCTATCTCGACCTGTCCCGAGCGGTGACCGGCGAGGTGGTCGAAGCAACCTTTTCGGAGTGGCGGCGGGCGGGATCAGACTGCGGCGGCGCGCTCGTCTGGACGCTCCAGGACCTGCTGGCCGGGGCCGGCTGGGGGCTCGTCGATGCGACGGGTCTGCCAAAGCCCGTCTGGCATGCCGTCCGCCGCGCCTTCCGCCCTGTCCAGGTTCTGCTCCTCGACGAGGGAACGAACGGTCTCGACATCCACCTCATCAACGACTCGGCCCACGCTCTCCCCGTGCGACTGGAAGTGACCTGCCGGCGCGGCGGACGCCAGACCGTCGTCTCCGGCCGGCATGAAACCGTGCTTGCGCCGAGATCGAGGTCGCGTCTTGCGGCAACCGACCTGTTCGGCGCGTTTTTCGATACGACCTATGCCTATCGTTTCGCCGGCCCGCAGCATGACGTCACCGAGGCACGCCTCGTCTTGGCGGAAACCAACGCGTGGATCGCCGATGCCTTCCACTTCCCGCTCGGCCGCCGGGCCGCCCTCCACGATGCGACACTGACCGCCGCTCTTGTTGACAGTTCGGGCGGGTTTGCACTCGACATCGCGACCGACCGTTTCGCTCAGTCGGTCCACCTCGATTGTCCCGGCTTTCTGCCGTCCGACAACTGGTTCCACCTCGCCCCCGGCGCGACGCGGCGCATCGACCTGGTCCCGCAGACGAATAGACCGGAGCGCCCCACCGGCGAGATCTCCGCCATCGGCAGCGCCCTCACCGTTCACGTCTGAGAGGGAAGGGATCGCCGGTCGTTGGATCTGCGGTCGTAAAGACCGGATCGCTCAGGATGCCTTGCGCTTCGGGGACGTGATGGCGAGGATCGCATCGCGGATGTGCTCGCGCAACAGAGCGCGCGCGGCAGGCGGCGTCACATTGTGGTCTGCATCCGGCAGCATGAGGCGGGAGACGTTCGGATAGCGTGCGAGCAGCTTGCCCTCCCGGCCGAAATGCTGCCTCAGCCGCGCCAATCCGATATCGCCGACGCTATAGACGAGCAAGATCGGCACATGACGTTCGCACAGCTGGCGGAATGCGCGGTGTACGGCCTTGCGAAGCCTTGCGTCGATGGACAGCGATCCCATGACCGGCGCCGCCGTCCGAAAGACGCGGCGCACGACGATCTTCACGATATTGCCGGCCGCGCGCGGGACGTCGATCTTGCCGGAGATCAGCCTGTAGGCGGTCTCCACGCGGAAAGCGCGCCGCTTGTAGTCCGCGAGCGAGCGAGGATTGTAGCGGACCATCTGGTCGACATCGTCGCGGGGGTCCCAGGCAAAGGTCAGGATGTTGATCGCGATCACGCCGCGGCAGCGTGGATCGGCCAGTGCCGCATTGAAGGCGAGATAGGCGCCGCTGCATCGGCCGACGACGACGGGATCGGGCAGACCGATGGCCTCGATGCGATCGAGCGCTGCGCGCGCATCGGCGATCTGGCCCGGCGAATAGAGCACCTGTCGCGCTCCGTCCGGCACCGGAGGGCTGTCGGCGACGCCGGCGGCGTCGAAGCGGAACGACGCAATGCCGGAAGACGCCAGCATCCGCGCGGTCTCCACGGTCGATCGGGCCCAGCCGGACTGGCGGTCGTAGCCGGTGCCGAGCAGCAAGGCCGTGCCCGTGGGAATGGAATGCGCCGGGGTGCACAGGATGCCGAACAGCCGGTCTCCGGCACCGAACCGCATGGGACATTCCATGAAGTCTCCACCGTCGAGAACGCCGGAAGACGGTCCGCCCTGCCCCTGTCCCTGCCCCAGAGCTGCGGTGGGGAGATCGAGGCCGAGGATCCACGCGGTCAACGCCTTGAAGACCGCAACCGGCGTCTCTGCGATGATCGGGTTCGATACGAGGTTGGAATAGCCCTCGAAATCCACGCGGGTGACATCCGCGCCCGCGTCCTGCAACTGGAGGGACAAGGCAGCGTCGGTGTCGGATTGCGCGCGTTCCGCGATGAAAAAGCGTGTCGATGCGGAAGGCTTGAAGGCTTTGGCATCCGCACGGCGCACCGCGGCGGCAACGCTCTCCTCCATGACCAGCCCGGCAATGGACGTGCCCGATCCGCCGCTTCCCTGTGGCAGACCCAGCGCTTCGTCGACGACCTTGGACCAGAGCGAAAGCTCGCGCAGATAGCGTCGCCCGTTGGTGACGGGCGCGAGAAAAGCGACGCCTGCTGGTGGCAACATGGAGCCCTGCGCCTGCAGCAGCGCTGAGACCGGCAAGGCACCGAACCCCTGCGTCACCACCACCAGATGGTCGAACCCGACGAGATCGCGCAGGCATCCCGCCGCGGCCATCGCCGTCGTCACGAAGGGATCGAGGCCCGAGGGCTCGGAAACATCCAACGCATCGCCCGTGCCGGGATGATCGTAGCGCAGACTGGCAATACCGGCAGCCGAAAGGCTGTCGGCAAGCTCGCGCCAGGCCTGGTGCACGCACAGTTCTTCCAGTCCCCACGGGCTGACGAACAGCACCGCCGCACGCGTGACCGCACCTTGCGCCGGTGTGAAAAGGCCGACGGTGTTTTCGAACGTAACGGGCCGGCCTGCAGGGTGCGGTATCCGGATGGTATCCAAGCTGGCGGCAGACATTGCGCGTTCGGTTCCGTTGATTGGATGCACATCCGTGCGGGGCTCGGCAGTCTAGGCGAAACCCGGTTAATATTCGATCCCGCTCATCGAGATCTTGCCTCGTCAAATCGAGGGACGGATGGGCTCGAAAACCGCCTATCGCTCGGCCTTTCGGGGCGGTGCCGTGCGCCATCCTTGCAGGCGCCCGAGAAAGAGATGCCGCGATCGGCGCGCCATGGCCCAATCGCGTTTCAACCCGTGGACGACGATCCCTGCGAGCGGGCGTAGCAATTCCGGCAGAACGCGTCTCATCGCATAGCCATGGCGGCGGAGCACATAACCGAGCCCGGCGCCATATCGATACATCTTCTGCGCATGGTCGAGCGTGCGCCGATCGCCGTGATCTTCGGGATGATGGGCGTTCAGCGTCGGAAAATATCGCCCGGTCGCCCCCGTCTCCAGGCATTTCAGCACCATGTCCTGGATCTCGTGCGCGCCCCAGATCGTGCCCGACCCCGGCCCCAGAGCCACGTCGAACCCGCCTGCGCGCTCGAACACCGGACGTCGCACCACGACGATCCACTCCATCAGCGTGTCCCATACCGTGTCCCGGGTCAGCGTCACGCTATCCCCGGCGAACCGCCCCATGATCGTCCGCCCATCCTGGTCCGTCGGGCGGCCGCTATAGATATCTGCCGGCACCGAGGCCATCAGGGTGTCCAGAGACCGGAAGAAATCGGCGGGATACCAGCAGTCGTCGTCCGGAAACATCAGCCATGCGCCGCGGGCCGCGGTCGCACCGCGGTTTCTCGCGCGACAGACACCCGTCTCGGTCGAGCGGATGTGAACGATGTCGATATCACTGGAAAAGCGCGCGAGCAGCGGCACAAGCCGCTCATCGCCATTCTGATCGACGAACAGCACTTCGAGATCCCGACGCTGCTGCGCAACGAGGGAGACCAGAAGCCGCTCGATCTCCTCGACGCGCCCGAGGGTGGCGACCACGAGGGAGAAGCGATGCTGCAGCGGTCCTTCCACGTCGAGCCTCCCCCGATCCGCCAGAGACGCGGATACCGTGACGTTTGCCCTTTCGGGTCCCTCGTTCCTGCATAACGCGAATTCGCCAATGTCCCCTTAATGGCACGCGAAAAAGCGCGTCAACCGTCCCGATGCGTCCCGCGCGTCCGCAGGCTGTGCGGCTGAAGTCGCTTCAACGTCTTGCCACCGGGATCGTTTTCGAGATGCAGCACGCGCTTGAAGAACCCATCGTTCGGCTGCATCCGGCCGATATTGACGATCGCGGCTTTCGCCGTTTCCACCGTGAAGAAGGTGACGACGCGCTGATAGGTTTCCGGATCGAGCGTATCGAGCACCTCCTCGATGACGATCCACCGCGGCTTGTGGAGGCCGAGCCGGGCGATGGCGAGCAGACGCAACTCCGCCTCCGTCGGCTTCACCTGAGACTGCAGCGACTGATCGAGCGCAGCGACGAAACGATCGAGCCCGAGACGCGTCAGCACGGATGCAAGCTGCTCGCGCGGGAAACGGTCGGATGCTGCCGGATGGATCAGGGTTTCCGCCACGCTTCCCGGCGGGAAATAGGGCGCGCGCGGGATGAACGCCATGCTGTCCTGCGGCGGCAGCGCAAGCCGCCCGCGGCCCCAGGGCCAGAGACCGGTGACCGCGCGGAAGAACGAACTCTTGTCGACATCGGTCCTTGCCGTGATCAGCACCCGGTCTCCCGGCTTGATCTCGACATGCGCATCGGCAAGCTTGACGCTGCCGGAGGGCGATGCCACCGCGAGATCGTCCATGACGATGCTGCCGGCATTCGGCTCGGCATAGACGATCCGCTTGTCGTTCTCGTAGCGGTCGTCGGTCATCAGCATGGCCGAGCGGAAGGCCGAGACCCGCAGGAGGGTCGCGCGCCAGTCGGCCACGGCCTCGATGTTATCGACGAACCATCGCAGCGAAGCATGCACCTGGTTGAAGGCGCCGACGGCCATCATCAGTCCGCCGAAGGACAGATTTCCGGCGAAGAAGACCGGCGCGGCGATGACAATCGGTGCGATCACCGTGACCCAGCCATAGCCCGCCGTGACCCAGGTGAGGCGCGTCATCGCAAACATCAGGCCACGGCTGATCTCCAGCACGGAGGCGAGATCGCGCTCGATCCGGCGCTTCTCGTTCGCCTCCCCGCCCGAGAGCGAGACAGCCTCGATATGCTCGTTGACGCGCATGAGCGAGAAGCGCAGCGCCGCCTCGCGCTGGTAGTGCTCACCGTTCAGCTTCACAAGCGGCCGCCCGACCAGCCAGCTCAGCCAGGAGGCGACGCCGGCGTAAAGAATGGCGGCCCAGACCATGTAGCCGGGAATGGCGATGGAATAGCCCTCGAACCGGAAAACGAACCCGGCAGAAAGCGACCAGAGCACGCCGATGAAGCTGACGAGAAGAATGCCGGACTGGACGAGCCCGATGCCGAGCCCGGCCGTCAGGTCCGTCAGATGTCGTGCATCCTCATGGATGCGCTGGTCCGGGTTGATGCCGAGCGAGCCGGCATTGGCAAGGCGAAAGGCCCGCGTCGGCTTCATCCATTCTGTGATCAGGTCCCGCGTCAGGCCCTCCCGCAACTTGATCTTGATCCATTGACCGAGCCAGGTCTGGATGACGTTGAGCACGAGGATCACGCCGGCGATCTGACCGAAGACGACGAACTGGCTGAGGAAGGCCGGCAGGTCGCGCCGCTCCAGCGTGTCGTAGAATGGCTTGTACCAACGGTTGAGGAAGATCTGACCGATGGCAATGGCAATGATGACGGTGAGAAGGCCGGCAGCCAGAAGAAGGATGATCCGCCGCGACGGCGAAGCGACGAAGGCCTGCTGCATCATCCGCAGTTGCTGGCCGAGCGACTGCTCTTCTTCCAGATCCCCTGCCGCGGCAGCGGTCGCGCTTTCCGTCACACGCCCCTTCCTGCCCTCTGTCGGCTTGTTGCGAGCGTCCCTGCGATGCGGCATGTCAGCGGCTTTCTTCCAATCACGTCGCGCTGAACTATAGCGCAGCCCGCAATCTCTCCCACGGGAAAACGACCATGAAGCGGCGACCTTGCCGCTTGCTGACCATTGCTGTCGAAAAGTGCAGCTGCATGTCGACGCGGAACACGCAATCCGGTCTTCGATGGTCATCTGGTGGGGGAAGACGCGGCTGAATCGGCGCGATTTCGAAATGGCTCATCTCTTGCATCTGTCTGTTTCGGACGGGTGTCTTGAAAGATGCACAGTCCGATTGATACAAGTAACGCCGACAGATAGAACTATATTAGCAACGACAGATGGAAATCCGCATGAATTTTGAGCGCCTCTCGATTTCCGACGTGGTCCTGATCAAGCCGAACAAAATCGGTGACGACCGGGGCTACTTCATGGAAACGTTTCGACAGTCCCTGTTCGAGGAACAGGCAGCCAAGGTCGAGTTCCGTCAGGACAATCAGTCGCTTTCGGCAGATGCCGGCACGGTGCGCGGACTGCACTTCCAGCTGGAGCCGCGCGCCCAGGGCAAGCTGGTGCGCTGCATCGCGGGCGCGATCTACGACGTCGCAGTCGATATCCGCGTGGGTTCGCCGACCTATGGTCAGTATGTCGGCGCCGAGCTGACGGCGCAGAACGGCCATCAGCTGTGGGTCCCCGCCGGTTTTGCGCATGGTTTCTGCACACTGGTCCCGGCCACCGAGGTCAGCTACAAGGTGACGGACTACTACAGCGCGGAACACGACCGCGGACTTCGCTGGGATGATCCGGCCATCGGCATCGTCTGGCCCGATGTCGCCAAGACGCCCGTTCTCTCGAAGAAGGACACTCTTCAGCCGATGCTTGCGGACCTGAAGGAAAGCTTCATCTACACCGGCGCGAACGCCAACTCGTAAAACCAGTCAGGAACCGATCATTATGCGCGTTATTGTTACCGGAGGTGCCGGGTTCATCGGTTCGGCCGTGGTTCGTTATCTCGTCCTCGAAAAGGGCTACGAGGTCCTGACGATCGACAAGCTCACCTATGCAGGCACGCTGACCTCTCTCGACAGCATCAGCAACCAGGCGAACCACAGGTTCCTGCAGGCCGATATCTGCGATCGCAGCGCGATCCAGGAAGCCTTCGACACGTTCCGCCCGGATCGGGTGATGCATCTCGCCGCCGAGAGCCATGTCGACCGTTCGATCACCGGTGCGGCCGACTTCGTGCAGACCAACGTGATCGGCACCTTCACGATGCTCGAAGCCGCCCGCGCCTATTGGAACACGCTGGACGCCGACGCGAAGGACGCCTTTCGTTTCCTTCACGTGTCCACCGATGAGGTCTATGGCTCGCTCGGCGACGAAGGTCTCTTCACGGAAACGACGCCCTACGATCCGAGCTCGCCCTATTCGGCCTCCAAGGCCTCGTCCGACCACTTGGCCAAGGCTTGGCAGCGCACCTATGGCCTGCCGATCGTCGTCTCCAACTGCTCGAACAATTACGGCCCCTACCATTTCCCGGAAAAGCTGATCCCGCTGATCATCCTCAATGCGATGCACGGCAAGAAGCTGCCGGTCTATGGCAGCGGCGCCAATATCCGCGACTGGCTCTATGTCGAGGATCACGCCCGCGCGCTGGATCTGATTGCCGAACGCGGTCAGGTCGGCGAGACCTACAATGTCGGCGGCCGCAACGAGCGGCGCAACATCGACGTCGTCCACCGCGTCTGCGAACTCATGGACACGCTTCGTCCGCAGGGCGCACCGCATGCCCAGCTGATCGAGCACGTCACCGACCGTCCGGGTCACGACGCCCGCTACGCCATCGATGCGACGCGCCTGGAAACGGAACTGGGCTGGAAAGCGCTCGAGAATTTCGATACCGGCATCGAAAAGACGGTGCGCTGGTATCTGGAGAACGAATGGTGGTGGAAGCCCCTGCGCGACGGCTATGACGGCGGCCGCCTCGGTCTCATCCAGACGCAGCCGAAGGCGTCCTGATGGCCCTGAAGTATCTCGTCACCGGCAAGGAGGGGCAGGTCGTGCGCTCGATCATCGAGCGGGCCGCTGAGCATCCCGATATCGCCATCGTCACCTTCGGGCGTCCGGAGGTGGACTTCGCCGCGCCCGAAACCCTGGGCCCCGCGATTGCGGCGGTACGACCCGACATCATCATCTCCGCGGCCGCCTATACGGCCGTGGACCAGGCCGAAAGCGAGGAAGCGCTCGCCACGGTGATCAACGGCGAGGCCGCGGGTGCTCTGGCGACGGCGGCAGCCGGTCTCGGCATTCCGATCGTGCACATCTCGACCGACTACGTGTTCGACGGCACAAAGACCGGAGCCTATGTCGAGAGCGACCCGGTCGCCCCGATCGGTGCCTACGGCCGCTCCAAGTTGGCCGGTGAACAGGCGGTGGCGGCGGCCACGCCGAACCACGCCATCCTGCGCACCGCCTGGGTGCACAGCCCCTATGGCAAGAACTTCGTGAAGACGATGCTGCGCTTCGCAGCCGATCGCGACGAAATGAACGTGGTTGCCGATCAGGTAGGCTGCCCGACCTCGGCGCTCGACATCGCGGATGCCGTTCTCACCGTCGCCGGCAACCTGCTGAAGAGCGACGACGCCGCTTTGCGCGGCACGTTCCACCTGACCAATGCCGGTCGGGCCAGCTGGGCGGAATTCGCCACCGAGATCTTCCGCCTGTCGGCCGAACGCGACGGCCCGTCCGCGACCGTCAACCCCATCCCGTCGAGCGCCTATCCGACGCCGGCGAAGCGTCCGGCCAATTCCCGGCTCGACGGCAGCAAGCTCTCATCCACCCACGGCGTCACCCTGCAGGACTGGCGCCCGGCAACCGAAACCGTCGTCGCCCGCATCCTCGAGGCATGATTTTATCAGGAGTATTTCGATGAAGGGTATTATTCTCGCCGGCGGCAGCGGCACGCGACTGCATCCGATGACGCTCGTCACATCCAAGCAATTGATGCCTGTCTATGACAAGCCGATGATCTACTATCCGCTGTCCACGCTGATGCTGGCCGGCGTCAAGGACATTCTGATCATCTCGACCCCGGTCGATCTGCCGAACTTCCAGCGCCTGCTGGGCGACGGCAGCGCTTGGGGCATCAACCTCACCTATGCCGAACAGCCCTCGCCCGATGGTCTTGCGCAGGCCTATATCATCGGCGCGGATTTCGTCGGCTCGGATCCGTCCTGCCTCATCCTCGGCGACAACATCTTTTACGGCCACGGCATCACCGACCTCTTCGCACGCGCGAGTGCCCGGACCGAAGGCGCGACCGTGTTCGCCTACCATGTCGCCGATCCCGAGCGCTACGGCGTGGTCGAGTTCGACAAGAGCATGAAGGCACTCTCGATCGAGGAGAAGCCCGAGGCGGCGAAGTCCAACTGGGCCGTCACCGGCCTCTACTTCTACGACAGCGACGTCATCGAGATCGCAGCCAATCTCAAGCCCTCCCCGCGCGGCGAGCTCGAGATCACCGACGTCAACAAGGCCTATCTCGAACGTGGCGACCTGAATGTCGAACTCATGGGCCGCGGCTATGCGTGGCTCGATACGGGAACGCCCGACAGCCTGCTCGACGCCGGTGACTTCGTCGCCACGCTGGAGCGTCGCCAGGGTTTTAAGATCGCCTGCCCGGAAGAGATCGCCTATCTCAACGGCTTCATCGACGCCAACCAGCTGGAAGTGCTGGGCAAGAAGCTCGGCAAGAGCACCTATGGCAAGTATCTTCTGTCGCGCCTGAAAGACGGCAGGATCTGAATATCCGTCAGCCATCCGTGGCCGACAATCCGGAAAGAGGGGCGCAGGCTGCAAGGCCTGCGCCTTTTCACGTCGGACGGCTTCGAGCCCTTACCGCGCATTCGTGCCCCGGAGAATCTCGAACAGGAACCAGACGCGCTTCTCGCCATCGTCGATCCAGTTCTCGAGCAGGCTCGCGGTTGCGACGTCACTATGTTCGTCGCAGACATCGTGAAGTTCCCGCATGCTCTGCACCAGAGCGCCATTGTCGTCGCGCAGTTCGGCGAGCATCTCATGCGGATGAACGAAATCGGCATCGTTGTCCTTGATCCGCTGCTGGCGCGAAATGTCGCCGATCGACTTCAGGGTCGATCCACCAAGCTTGCGAACGCGCTCTGCCAGCGGGTCGGTGATCGCCAGCAATTCGGCGCCATGATCGTCGAGCAACAGATGATAGTCCCGAAAATTCGCGCCGGACATATGCCAGTGGAAATTCTTCGTCTTCAGATAGAGCGCGAAGACGTCGGCCAGAAGCGCCGAGGCACCGCCGGAAATATCCTTCACACCCTCTTGTGAAAGTCCTGTGGGGGTCTTCAGGTCAGCCTTGCGGCGCGATTTTACGGACTGGTCCATGGGTTCTGTTCCTTGTCTGATATGGGTCTGGGTCTGGGTCTGGTCGATCGGTCTGGATCCGGTCGCTCGGAGGATCGGTCCTCGACATCCTCGTCGTCGGACGACGGCCGCATGAGCGGCCACTCCGATCCGTCGCCGTTTCGGCATGCCGAAGCTGCAACGGATGATCGCCGCCAAAGTTCCAAGCCGGGTTTCGAGCCGGGTTCCAAAGAGAACCTGACGGCGGCGCTTGACTTCCGACAAAAAATAGAACATTTAGAGAACAAATCAGGAGACGATCGAGATGGCAACAGCAGAAAAGTTCATCGTCATGCCCTTCAAGAAAGTTCGTGGCGGCGTTGCTCCGGGCGAGATGCGCCAGGCGTCGAACGCGGTCAGCGCGGAGAAGATCGCGACCTCGATGTCCGCCCGCTTTCCGGGCGTGGCAGCTTATGCCGTCAAGGTGGACGAAGAGTCCGGCGACATGAGCGAGCCCCGTCTGATCATCCAGTTCGGCGAGGTTGCCGATCTCGCAGCAGCATGAGGTATGCGATGGATAAGCAGATCGAGTTGCGCGAAAGCGTCCGGATCCTGATCGCGCAGGGCGAAGCCGCCCGTCAGCGGGCCGAGGCCCATCGCGAACAGACCCGCATCAAGGTCGCCGCCATGGCCTCGCGTCCGGGCGAGAAATATCTGGCCGCCATGCGCCAGGCCAAGGCAGCGACCAGCCACTGAGGCTTTCTCGGCCGGGCCTCGTGGCCTGCCCTGTCGTTCCCTAGGGAACGTAACGCACGTCCCATGGGTCGGCTGCTCTTTGTTCAAGAAGGAGCACGAGCATGGCCGAACTCGGCGGCTCCCCAATGCCGCCCCCCGCGCTGCGCGCCAATCTCGACGAAGAGGTGGCAATAGCCGACTGGCTGGACGCGAATCTGCGCGACGTCACCATCACCTTCGCCTCGCTGAAACAATCCGGCCAATCGGCAAAGATCTGATCGCGTCCACCAACGGAAGAGACTGCCATCGCACAGGCGTGCGGTTCGCGCAGGCTCCGTCGCCGCACACAGCGACCCGGCAACAGGCCTTCCAAAACACCCGGTCGCTGTTTGCCATCCGGTCGGACCGCCTTAGGTCTTCCTCACACCCTATCAGGACTTCCGCGAGAGGCGACGACATCCATGAAGCGCGAGACGATCGACGAGTTTGCACGCCGGCACGGTATCGGCGAAACGCGACCGAGCCCCGATGGACATGTTGTCACGGTCTCCACCGAGACGAAGACGAAGATCCTCGCAGCATTGAACGTCGACCCCGATAGCGCCGCGCCATCGGGCATGACGGCCTCGAAGCAAAGATCCGCCCCGTCAGAGCCCCTGCCTGCATCCTACCTTCCACCCTTCCTTCGAGACAACCGCGTCTGGGGGATCACCCTGGAACCCTACGGCCTGCGCTCGTCGCGCAATTGGGGCATCGGCGATTTTCAGGATCTCTGCGACGTCGCGCGCCTCTTCGGCCCGCTCGGCGCCGACTTCATCGGACTGACCCCGCTGCACGCCCCGTTTCTGGCCGATCCCAATCGCTGCAGCCCCTATGAGCCCTCCAGCCGCCAGCGCCTCAACCCTCTCTATATCGCCGTCGATCTTGTTCCAGGCTATGAAGCCGACCCCGAGGTCGAGCGCAGGGCAGCCGGCCTGAGAGAGACGCCGCTGGTCGACTACGTCGGCGTCTGCAGCCTGAAGCTTGAGGCGCTGCGCAATATCTGGACCGGATGGGCGCCGGGAAAGACCGACGAAACCGAACCGGAGACTTTTGAGGACTTCATCGACCGCGAGGGCGCCCCTCTGCGTCTGCATGCCCTGTTCGAAACCCTGTCGTCCACCATGTCCGATCGCGGGCTCGGCGCCGGGTGGCACGGCTGGCCGGAGCGTTTCAAGGACCCCGAGAGCCCGGATGTCGTGGCATTCGCGCATGCTCATGAGGACGAGATCCGCTTCCATATGTGGCTGCAATGGCTAGCGCATTGCCAGCTCCATGGCGCAGCGAAAGCGGCGAAAGCCGCAGGCATGCGGATCGGCCTCTATCTCGATCTCGCCGTCGGCGAAGCGCTCGACGGTGCGGCGACCTGGGGCGAGCGCGATCTCTATGTTTCCAGCGCGACCGTCGGCAGCCCGCCGGACCCCTTCGCCGCAGACGGCCAGGACTGGCATCTCGCCGCCTTTCAGCCTGCCGCCATCGCCAGCGGCGATCCTTCGCCCTATCAGCGCATGGTGGTCGCCGCCATGCGCTATGCCGGCGCCATCCGCATCGATCACGCCGCAGCCCTCCGCCGCCTGTTCCTCGTGCCGCTCGATCTCAAGCCGGATGGCGGCGCCTATGTCGCCTATCCGGAGAGGGATCTCCTCGACATTCTCTCGCAAACATCCAGACAGCACGAATGCCTCGTCATCGGCGAAGATCTCGGCGTGCTCCCGGACGGACTGCAGGACGACCTCATGGAAGCACGCATCCTCTCCTACCGCATCCTGTCCTACGAGCGGACGGAGGACGGCTTCAAGCCGGCGGAGGCCTATCCGGCGCTATCGCTTGCCTGCATCTCCACCCATGACCACCAGACCATGGCCGGCTGGTGGCGTGGCGCCGACATCGCCACCCGTGCCGACCACGGCATCCTGCCGCCCGATATCACGCAGGCACACCAGGAAGAGCGGAAAGCCGAGCGGAAGGACCTTGCCCGCGCACTGGACGAGGCCGGCATCGAGCAGCCGACGCGCCTTCCATCCGGCTCTGCGCCCGATCAGGCCCTGACAGGGCTTGTCGTCGATGCCCACCGCTTCATCGCGAAAACCGCTTCGGTGCTGGCAGCCGTGCGCCTCGCCGATATGACCGGCGAGACGAATCCGACGAATATTCCGGGAACGAGCGACAGCTATCCGAACTGGAAGCCTAAGCTATCCGCAACGCTCGAAGCCTTGTCGGAGGCACCGCTTCTCCTCGCCATTTCCACCGTCATGGAAGAGGAACGGCCGCGATCGTAGCCGGCATTTCGCACGCGAGCGGCGCCGTCGTTTGCCATGTTCGGCAAGACGACGTGGAACAAGCTCGGGGCTTGGAAGGTTCTCGATGAAACAACGCGAGACAGCCCATGAATGTTCATTCGCTTGCCGAAGCAGACACACCTGTCATCACGCCGCCGCGGATCTACTACATCCACCCCCTGCAATTGCGGGGAATGGAGGCGTGGGACGCGGCCTTTGCGCATGCCGCAACGCTTGGTTTCGACACCGTCCTTTCCGCTCCGCTGTTTGAGAAGAGCGACGCGACCAGCCTGTTCGTCACCGCCAGCTTCGAAAGGCTGAACCCCGGCCTCGGCCTTGGCGACAGTGTCGAACGGGGCGTCTCATCCCTGGTCGACGCCGCAGGGCGACACGGCCTCTCCCTGATGCTGGACATCGTCGTCGGGCGCGAAGCGGATCGCGAGCCGGATGCCGGCGCGCCCGTCGATCCGCGCATCTCGCCAACGGTTTCCGGCAGTCGCGCGGTTTCCACAGAGAACGAAGCGTCGCAAGCGGCGCTCGTCGCGACATGGACGGAACGCCTCCTGATGCTTGCCGATGCCGGTGTCACCGGCTTCCGCTGCGTCGGCCTCACGGCTCTCCCGGCCAACGCCTGGCACCGGCTGATCTCGGAGGTTCACCGGCGTCAGCCGCAGGTCCGCTTTCTCGCATGGACGCCGGGAACGCCGTTTGACGACCGCAAGGGTCTAGCCGCCGCAGGCTTCGAAGGCAGCTTTTCGTCGCTCGCCTGGTGGAACCTGCAGGATCGCTGGCTTCTCGACGAATACGCGCTGCAGTGCGATTTCGCCTACCAGATCGCCTTTCCCGAAGCCCCGTTTGCCAAGCGAATTGCACATGGCACCGAGAGCAGCGAGATCCTGAAGCGCAGGGCGATCCGAACGCTTGCGCTGTCCGCTACCGTTGGACAGGGTCTTCTCGTCCCGATGGGTTTCGAGTTCGGAGCAGCAACGCCGCTCGATCCGATGCATGGCCAGGGCAGCGGCATTTCCGGCATGAAAGCCCACGGCGCCTTTGATATCACCGCGAGCATCCGCGCCATCAACGACCAACTGGCCGCTGCGATGCCGTCTCGCGGCACGCCGACGCTGATCTCCAGCAGCGCGACGACCGTGAGTGCTCTCGTTCAAGGCGATCATGCAGACCTGCGGCAGGCGGAGACGGTCCGCGTCATCGTCTGCAACCGCGATCTTCGCCGCAGTGCCGCCGTGCCGTTCAACGCGATCCGGGAAGCGGCGTCCGCCTTCCTGCCCCTTTGCGATGCCGCGCGGCCGGAACGCGCGCTCGATGCCGATGTGCGGCTTGCTCCCGGCGAACTCCGCATTTTCGAAGGTTCGGCCTCAAACCCGATCCTGATGGCGGGTGCCGCGATGGACGCCCGCGCCGCCGCCGCAACACCGCGGCTTGCGATCGAAAAGGTCATCCCCGCCGTGGACGAGGGCCGCTTCCCGGTCAAGCGCGTCGTCGGCGATGTCGTGAAGGTCGAAGCCGATATCTTCGGCGACGGCCACGATCCGCTGGCCGCCGTTCTGCTCTGGCGCCCAGTCGATACGCAGGCATGGACCGAGGTCCCCATGCAATTGGTCGTCAACGATCGCTGGAAAGCGGAATTCATCCTGAAGCGGATGGGCCGCCACGAATATGTCGTGGAGGCCTGGCGCAGTCCCTATGCGATCTTCCGCTATGAACTCGGCAAGAAACACGAAGCCCATCTCGATCTGACGCTGGAGATTCAGGAAGGCATCAACCTGATCAAGGCGGCCGCCGAAAACGGGCCGCAGCGCGTCCAGCCGGAGCTGAAAACGCTTCTCGCGACCCTTGCCGACGGCGACGCCGAAGCGAAGACGAGGCTGCTGCTTGCACCCGAAACCTTCGCGCTGATGGCGCGCGCGGATCGCCGGCCCTTCAGCGTCCGTTCCTCCGTCATGCCCGTCGATGCCGAACGCAAGGGTGCGGGGTTCGCCAGCTGGTTCCAGGTCTTCCCACGGTCGCAGAGCGGCGATGCCGACCGTCATGGCACGTTCGACGACGTCATCGACCGGCTTCCCGCCATTCGCGAAATGGGCTTCGACGTTCTCTATTTTCCGCCGATCCACCCGATCGGCGCGACGAACCGCAAGGGTCGCAACAACACGTTGACCCCCGGCCCGAACGATCCCGGCAGCCCATATGCGATCGGCTCGCCGGCCGGCGGCCATGATGCCATCCATCCGGAACTCGGCACCCCCGAGGATTTTCGCCGGCTGGTTTCGGCTGCGGCAGATCACGGGCTCGAAATCGCCCTCGACCTCGCCATACAGGCCTCACCGGACCATCCCTGGCTGAAAGATCACCCCGGCTGGTTCGACTGGCGCCCGGACGGCACTATTCGCTATGCGGAAAACCCGCCGAAGAAATACGAGGACATCGTCAATGTCGATTTCTATGCGAAGGACGCGGTCCCTTCGCTGTGGGAAACGTTGCGCGATGTGGTCCAGCACTGGGTCGATCAGGGCGTCAAGCTCTTCCGCGTCGATAATCCCCACACCAAGCCGTTTCCCTTCTGGGAATGGCTGATCGCCGACATTCGCGGTCGCCATCCCGAGGTCGTGTTCCTTTCGGAAGCCTTCACCAAGCCGAAGGTCATGTACCGGCTGGCGAAGGTCGGCTTCTCCCAGTCCTACACCTACTTCACCTGGCGAAATGCGAAGTGGGAGCTGGAGGAGTACATGCGGGAGATCACGACGCAGGAGCCCAAAGACTTCTTCCGTCCGCATTTCTTCGTCAACACCCACGACATCAACCCAGACTTTCTGCAGAACGCACCGCGTTCGGCCTATCTCATCCGGGCCGCTCTTGCTGCGACGCTGTCGGGCCTCTGGGGCGTCTATAACGGCTTCGAGCTCTGCGAAGGCCGGCCGGACGCCAAGCGCAAGGAATACGCCGACAGCGAGAAGTACGAGATCCGCGCCTGGGACTACGACCGCCCGGGCCATATCAAGGGCGAGATCGCGCTGCTCAATCGCATCCGCCGCGAGAACCCGGCCTTGCATTCGCATCTCGGCCTAACGCTGCTTCCGGCCTGGAACGACAATGTCATGTTCTTCGAAAAGGCCAGTGTCGGCCGCGAGAACGTCCTGCTCATCGCCATCAGTCTCGATCCGCATGCAGCGCAGGAAGCGGATGTCGAAGTGCCGCTCTGGTCCTGGAACCTTCCCGACAGCGGATCGCTTCCCATGGAAGACCTCATTGCCGACCGGCCCTTCACCTGGACGGGCAAAATACAACGCATCCGTCTCGACCCGTCGATGCCCTTCGGCATCTGGCGCGTTCGATAGGGAGGAAGGCTTATGGATATGCTCACCGATCACGTGCAGGACGAAACCGACACGCGCCAGCAGACGCACGCCGAAAGCGGATCCGCTGATCCGCTCTGGTACAAGGATGCGATCATCTACCAGCTGCACATCAAGTCGTTCCACGATGGAAACGGCGACGGCATCGGCGATTTCCAAGGCCTGCAGGAGAAGCTCGATCATATCGCCTCGCTCGGCGTCACCGCGATCTGGCTTCTGCCCTTTTTCCCGTCGCCGCGGCGCGACGATGGCTACGATATTGCCGACTACGGCGATGTCAGCCCGGATTACGGCACGATGGACGAGTTTCGCGCCTTCGTGGAGGCCGCCCATGAGCGGGGCATCCGCGTCATCATCGAGCTGGTCATCAACCACACATCGGACCAGCACCCCTGGTTCCAGCGAGCGCGCAATGCGCCGGTCGGATCGCCGGAGCGCGATTTCTACGTCTGGTCGGACACGGACCAGAAATTTCCCGAGACGCGCATCATCTTCCTCGACACCGAGAAATCCAACTGGACCTGGGACCCGGTCGCCGGCGCCTATTACTGGCACCGCTTCTATTCTCACCAGCCGGACCTCAATTTCGACAATCCACGCGTCATGGAGGAGCTGCTGTCCGTCATGCGGTTCTGGCTGGAAACCGGCATCGACGGCTTCCGGCTGGATGCCATCCCCTATCTGATCGAGCGCGAGGGAACCAACAACGAGAATCTGCCGGAAACCCATGACATCCTGAAGCAGATCCGCGCCGCGCTCGATGCGAGCCATCCCGGCCGCATGCTGCTGGCCGAGGCCAACCAGTGGCCGGAGGATACGAATGAGTATTTCGGCAGCGGCGACGAGTGCCACATGGCGTTCCATTTTCCGCTGATGCCGCGCATGTACATGGCGATCGCCAAGGAAGATCGCTTCCCGATCACCGACATCATGCGCCAGACGCCGGACATTCCGGACAATTGCCAGTGGGCGATCTTCCTGCGCAATCATGACGAACTGACGCTCGAAATGGTGACCGATGCGGAGCGGGACTATCTTTGGAACATCTATGCCGCGGACCGCCGCGCCCGCATCAATCTCGGCATCCGCCGCCGCCTGGCACCCCTGATGGAGCGCGATCGCCGCCGCGTCGAACTGATGAACGCGCTGCTCCTCTCCATGCCCGGCACGCCCGTCATCTATTACGGCGACGAGATCGGCATGGGCGACAATATCTATCTCGGCGATCGCGACGGCGTGCGCACGCCGATGCAGTGGTCGCCGGATCGCAATGGTGGCTTTTCCCGCGCCGACCCGGCCCGTCTCGTCCTGCCCCCGGTCATGGATCCGCTCTATGGCTACGAGGCCGTCAACGTCGAGGCGCAATCGGCCGATGCCCATTCGCTGCTCAACTGGACGCGGCACATGCTGGCGCTTCGGCGTCGGCACATCGCCTTCGGTCGCGGCACGCAGCGATTCCTGAAGCCGGGCAACCGCAAGATCCTCGCCTATCTCCGGGAATATGAAGGCGACACGATCCTCTGCGTCTTCAATCTTTCGCGCCTGCCGCAGGCCGTGGAGCTCGACCTCTCCGAATTCGAGAACCGCGTGCCGATCGAACTGACCGGCATGTCGCCGTTTCCGCCCATCGGCCAGCTGACCTACCTCCTGACGCTGCCGCCCTATGGCTTCTTCTGGTTCCAGCTCGTGGCCGAAGCCGATGGTCCGACCTGGCGCAACGACCCGCCGGAGCAACTGCCCGACTTTGCCACCATGGTTCTGCGCCGCGACCTTTTGGAGGTGGTGGACGAGCCACGCTTGTCGAACGTGCTGTCGCGCGACGTGCTTCCGTCCTACCTCGCCAAGCGCCGCTGGTTCGGCTCAAAAGGCGAGACGCTGCACGGTGCGACGATCGTCAGCGCCGTGCCGATGGGTTTCCCGCACGATATCCTGCTCGGCGAACTCGAGGCGGAACTCGAAGGTCACACCGAAACCTACATGCTGCCGCTGGCGATTTCCTGGGACGATACGAACCCGCCGGCCCTTGCCCAGCAGCTGGCGCTGACGCGAATTCGCCAAGGGCGCCGTGTCGGCTTCCTGACCGACGGCTTCGCGGTCGAGGCCTTCGCCCGCGGGGTGCTCAAGGGGCTCCGCGAGCGCACGCAGATCTCGGGCCGCAGCGGCACGCTGGAGTTCGTCGGAAGCGATGAGCTCGATGGTATCGATGTCCGCGACGACCTGCCGATCCACTGGCTGTCGGCCGAACAATCCAACAGTTCCCTGATCGTCGGGGATGTCGCGATGATCAAGCTCATCCGCCATATCTTTCCGGGCATCCACCCGGAAGTGGAGATGACGCGCTACCTGACCGGCGTTGGCTATGCCAACACCGCGCCTCTCCTCGGCGAGATCGCCCGGATCGCGCCCGATGGCACGCGATCGACGCTGATCATCATCCAGGGCGCCATCCGCAACCAGGGCGACGCCTGGACCTGGATGCTCGACACCCTGCGCCGCACGCTCGACGACACGCTGACCTCGGTCACCGATATCGCGTCCACCGATGTGCAGGAGGGCCTGTTCTCGCCGCTGATGGACTTCGTCTCCAATGTCGGAACGCGCCTTGGCGAACTTCATGTCGCCTTGGCGAAACCAACCGAAGATGAGGCCTTTTCCCCGCTTCATGCCGGCACAGACGATGTCGAGGCTTTGCGCCGCCAGGTGGTCGGCCAGATTTCGGAAGGCCTCACCATCCTCGACCGTGCCCGCAGCGACGTCGACCCGGCCCTTGGCGACGAGATCGCAAAGCTGGTCGAGGGGAGAGAGGCCCTGCTCGCCTCTATCGGGGCGCTGGCCGATGCCGCTGCGGACACACTGATGATCCGCAATCACGGCGATTTCCACCTCGGGCAGATCCTCGTCGCGGAGGCCGATGCCTATATCATCGACTTCGAAGGCGAGCCGGCCCGCGATCTCGACGAACGTCGTGCGAAGGCCAACCCGCTTCGCGACGTGGCGGGCCTGTTGCGGTCGCTGAGTTATCTCGCTGCAACGGCCGAACTCGACCACGAAGCCATCTCCGAACCGAGCAACGATCGGCGAAGCGCGCTCATTCGCGCCTTCATCGAAAAGGCCGAGGAAACCTTCCTCTCGAGCTACTTTGCCGTCACCGAAACATCCGGCGATCTGCGCATGTCCGAGACGATACGGACACGCATCCTCGACCTCTTCCTTCTGGAAAAGGCGGCTTACGAAATCGCCTACGAAGCCCGCAACCGGCCGAAATGGCTGCCCATCCCGCTCGCTGGCTTCTCGGCCATCGTCCGCAGACTTTCGGAAAGTAATTCCTGATGCTGGAACGCCTCGATCTTCTCCAGGGTATCGACCACGATGCCATCATCGCTCTCGTCGAGGGCCACCATGGCGATCCTTTTGCCGTGCTCGGCGCTCACCCCCATGCAGACCGGACCATCGTGCGCGTCCTGATGCCGGGCGCCGTTCGGATCGAACTCCTCGACCCGACGAGCGGCGCGGTGGCCACGAGCCTCGACCTCGTCCATCCCGGCGGCCTGTTCGCGGCGCTGACCGATCTGCCCCGCTACCTGCTCCGGATCACCTGGCCGGAGGCCGTACAGGAGACGGAGGACCCCTATGCCTTCGGCCCGCTGCTCGGCGATCTCGACCTGCACCTCTTCTCGCAGGGCACGCATTACAGCCTTGGCCGGACATTCGGCGCGCGGGTGACGGAGGTGGATGGCGTCGAGGGCGTGCGGTTCGCCGTCTGGGCACCGAACGCGCGGCGCGTCTCGGTTGTCGGCGATTTCAATGCCTGGGACGGACGTCGCAATCCGATGCGGCTTCGCCCCTCCGCCGGCGTCTGGGAGATTTTCATTCCGCGCCTCGGCAAGGGCGAACGCTACAAGTTCGAGATCATCGATGCCGCCGGCAATGTGCTCGCTCAGAAAGCGGACCCGATCGCACGCGCGAGCGAGGCAGCCCCCGCCACCGCCTCCATCGTCGCCTCCGCCTCGCCTTTCCCCTGGACAGACGACGACTGGATGCGCCGGAAGACCGAGATCCGCGACGGAGAGGCGGCCATATCGGTCTATGAAGTCCATCTCGAATCCTGGCTGCGGATCGCCGAGGACGGAAACCGGTCGCTGGACTGGATCGAGTTCAGCCAGCGCCTGATCCCCTATGCTGCCCGCCTCGGCTTCACCCATATCGAGCTTCTACCGATCATGGAGTATCCCTTCGGCGGCTCCTGGGGCTATCAGCCGCTCGGCCTGTTCGCGCCGACCGGCCGCTACGGCACGCCGGAGGATTTCGCCTATTTCGTCGATCGGTGCCACGCTTCCGGGATCGGCGTCATTCTCGACTGGGTGCCCGCCCACTTCCCGACCGATGTCTGGGGCCTTGCCCGTTTCGACGGCACCGCGCTCTACGAGCATGAAGATCCGCGCGAAGGCTTTCACAAGGATTGGAACACGCTGATCTACAATTTCGGGCGCAACGAGGTGAAAGGCTTCCTGATCGCCAGCGCGCTCGAATGGCTGGAGGAATATCACGTCGATGCGCTGCGCGTGGACGCCGTCGCCTCCATGCTCTACCGCGACTACAGCCGCGATGCCGGCGAGTGGATCCCCAACGAACATGGCGGTCGGGAGAACCTCGAAGCCGTCGAGTTCTTCAAGCACCTCAACAGCATCGTCCACCAGCGCTGCCCGAACGTGCTAATGATCGCCGAGGAATCGACCGCATGGCCGGGTGTGACGCAGCCGGTCGAGAACGGCGGCCTCGGCTTCGATTTCAAATGGAACATGGGCTGGATGCACGACACGCTGCATTACATGCAGGATGATCCGGTCTATCGGCGCTACAATCACGGACAGATGACCTTCGGCATGGTCTATGCCTATTCCGAGCGCTTCATGCTGCCGCTGTCCCACGATGAAGTCGTGCATGGCAAAGGCTCGATGCTGGGCAAGATGCCGGGCGACGCTTGGCAGAAGCGCGCCAATCTCCGCGCCTATTTCGGCTTCATGTGGGCGCATCCCGGCAAGAAGCTTCTGTTCATGGGCGGCGAGATCGCGCAGGAAACCGAATGGAACCATGATGGGTCGATCGTCTGGGATCTGCTCGACCGGCCGGAACATGCGGGCATTCAACGGCTCGTGGGCGACCTCAACCGTCTTTATGCCGCGGAGCCGGCCCTGCAATATGGCGACCTGCATCCCCAGGGCTTCGACTGGACGGTGTCGGACGATGCCGAGCACTCGATCTTCGGCATGCTGCGCCTGAGCGAGGACAGGACATCCATGGTCCTTGCCGTCTCGAACATGACACCGGTGCCCCGCCACGGCTATCGGATCGGCGTCCCCACCGAGGGCCGCTGGGAAGAGGTGTTCAACAGCGATGCCGGGGTCTATGGCGGCTCCAACCTTGGCAACGTCGAGGCCTGGACGGAGCATCACCCTGCCCATGGAAAGCCGCAGTCCCTGTCGCTGACCCTGCCACCGCTCTCGACGATCCTGCTGCGATGGCGCGCCTGAGGGTCGGATGCGCCAATCCGTCGCGATGCGATGACGCCGCCTGCCATTGACGGCAAGCGGCGTCATCGGCAAAGATAGGACATGCCCCAACACGATCTCGACCACGACGCCCCGCCTTCCCGCCGGGCGAAACTCATCTTCGGCGTCCTCGTCTGCATCGTCGTGCTGGCCACGGTCAGCAGCATGGCGACGTCGATCGTGCTCTATATGAAAAGCGTCTGAGCAGCCGCTTTTCATCTCCGCCACGGCGCAGAAACGCGGCGGACCGCCGGCACATATCTCATACCATGCAGATCTGATGTTTTCGACACGCGAAAGCTGTCGGAACACTCCGCCGCAACATGCGTTGACGGGCAGATTCTCTCAAGGATCGCCACGTTTTCTCTGCATGTCAGGAGCATCATCATGAAAGCCACGGCCACGCTCGCTTTCTTCCTCACCGTCGCCATGACGCTCTTCGTTGCCGGTTTCCTGAGCGCTTCCGCCCTGATGGCGAAGCCCGCGACGGAAGCGCTTGCCAATCTCAACGCACCCGACCTCTGGACCTCCGAGCCGAAGCGGGTCGAGACGGCCGAGCGCAGCGTTGATCGCGCGCCCGCCGCACCGCCTGTCGATCTCGCATCCTCGGAGAGCCTTGCCGTTGCAGAGCCTGTTGTTGCAATGGCCAACGCGTCAGCCGAGATCGATCAGACGGAGCCAGGCACGCCCGTCTCCGAGACGGACATCGCGACCACCGCGAGCCAGGCTGCAAGCAATCCCGAGCACCAGACCTGGTGCGAGCGCCGGTACCGCTCCTATAGCCCCGAGGACAACAGCTACAGCTCGTATAGCGGCGAGCGGAAAACCTGCATGTCACCCTATATGGACGTCGCGTCCACCGACGACATTGGCCGGATGTCGTCATCGGATCTTGTGACCGACGATCATGTCCGCCTGTGCCAGCAGCGCTATTCGTCCTACCGCGTCTCCGATGACACCTACCAACCCTATGGCGGCCCGCGTCGGGCCTGCGTCACGAATTGATACGGCGCCCCAAGCAAAAACCCGAGGCAGGAAGACAGTCCCCTTTCATGACAGGCAGGCCATGACAGCGCGGCGCATCGTCGTCATCAGCGACTTCCAGGACGGGCCGTCTGACGATGGCGCCTTGTCCACGGTGGAGGCAGCACGCGACGACTGGATATCGGGCCGGCGGGGCGGCAGACCGCAGATCGTTTCGGATCTTGAGGCAGTCGCGGTCGATGGCGGCTACATCGAGCGCCTGCCTCTCGCCTGCCTCAAATCGGGCCTTGTTGATTGTGCCGAGATCTGGACGCATTGGCGCGGCAGCCACCCGCCGGAAACGCGCAGCGGCGCGAGCCCCCATCTGACGCGCCGGGTCTTCCGCATGAACGGCCCGGAGGCGCCCTTCGCGTCCAACGACATGCTCGGACATATCGCAGCCTTCGGCGCGCCGCACATTCTCTGCGTCTGGGGCCTCGGGGTCAGCGAGGAGATCCTTCTGGCCTGCCGCGACAGCGTCAAGATTTACAATTCGATCGACGCGCCGGCACTGCGCATTCCGCCAGAGGTGAGCCGACATTTCGATCTCGTCCTCACCGGCGCACAGTGGCAGTCCGACGTCGTGCGCGAACGGCATCCGGATATGGCGACGGCCATCCTGCCGGTCGGTCCCGAATTCGCCTCGGATACGACCTTCTATCCGCTGGACCTTCCGAAAACCTACGACATCATCTATGTCGCCGCGGCGCAGGGCTACAAGCGCCACGACATTCTGTTCGACGCCATGGCCAGGCTTCCACGCTCGGTGCGAGCGCTCTGCGTCTGCGGGTACGGGGAAATGATCGATGACTTTCGGCGCCAGATCGCGGAGCGGGGCATCTCGGTCGATCTCATCGAGCCGCCCGGCGTTCCCTTCGAAGAGGTGAACCGCCTGATGAACGCGGCGCGCATCGGTGTCGTCTGCGGTGTCGATGACGGCGCCCCGGCCATCCTCACCGAATACATGCTGGCGGGCCTTCCGGTTCTTGCCAACAGCGCCCTCTCCTGTGGCCGGCAGTACATCACGCCCGAGACCGGCCGAACGGCGACGGCGGAAGACTTCCATCTGGCCATCGCCGACATGCTGGAAAACCCGGCGGCTTTCGCCCCACGCACCATCGTCCAGGCCCAATGGACCTGGCCACACACCGTCCAGAGGCTGGAATCTCTGATATCGGAGACTTACGAAAAAAGAGCGCTTCGCCACGGAACCGAGAGAGGGTCGCACAGTTTCCTGCAAGCTTGACGGAAGGGAGCTCGATGAATCTACTGGGTGCGTTTTCAAAGGTTTCGGAGGGCATTTATTGCACCGACGCACCGATCGTCTGTTTCTCTCATCTGCGCTGGGATTTCGTTCTTCAGCGGCCGCAGCACCTGATGCAGCGGTTCTCTGCCGATCGGCAGGTGTTTTTCTTCGAAGAGTTCATCCCGACCGACCATCATCTGGCCTATCTCGAAATTCACCCCTTTGCCGGCACCGCGGTCAAAGCCATCCGCCCCCGCGTGCCGCACGGATGGAGCGACGCACAGCGCGAAGCCGCGCTCGCACATCTGCTTGACGATCTCCTGGCGCTGCACGGCGGCCGACAGCCGATCCTCTGGTTCTATACGCCGCTGATGTTTGCCTTCGCGCGCCATGTAGACGCGGCGGCCGTCGTCTACGACTGCATGGACGAACTGGCGAATTTCAAATTCGCGCCACCGCAGTTGAAGGCCATGGAGCAGGCACTGCTGGCCCGGGCCGATGTCGTCTTCACAGGTGGCTACAGCCTCTACGAGGCGAAGCGCGACCGCCACGACAATCTCCATGCGTTCCCATCGAGCGTCGATGCCCACCATTTCCGGACGGCTCGCGAAGGTCAGTCCGCGCCAATCGATCAGGCCGCCATCAAGGGCCCGAAGTTCGGTTTCTACGGCGTGATCGATGAACGGCTCGACCTCGCTCTCATTCGCGACATCGCCGCCGCGCGGCCGGACTGGTCGTTCGTCTTTCTCGGCCCGGTGGTAAAGATCTCGCAGGACGACCTCCCGCGCGCTGACAACCTTCATTATCTCGGGCAGAAGAGCTACGCCGAACTGCCGTCCTATCTCTCCGGCTGGGACGTGGCGATGATGCCCTTCGCGCTGAATGAAGCGACGCGGTTCATCAGCCCCACCAAGACGCCGGAATATCTTGCCGCCGGCCGGCCCGTCGTCAGCACGCCCATCACCGACGTGGTCCGCAGTTATGGCGACGTGCCCGGCGTTTTCATCGGCGATGATGCGGCAAGCTTCATCGACGCCTGCGCCAAGGCCTTGGCTCTGCGGCAGTCTTCCGATTCCTGGTTGGAGACGGTGGACGCGCTTCTGGCCCGCTCCTCGTGGGACGACACGGCGCGACAGATGCGCATGCTGATCGAGCACACGATGGGCGGGCCAGCGCCGCTTTCGCCCGAAGTAGTCAGCCAGCACGCCGCGCGGACACAGGGTCAACCGGCACCCCATGCCTGAGCAGCCCGCAAGACGCCCGCTCATCGTCCTTGCAACGGACAGCCGCGACCCATCGGGCCTCGGCGAGCATATGCTGGCGCTTGCCCGCGGCCTGTCCGTGGATCATGACGTGATCCTGCTCGCCGATCCGGAAAGCGCCGGCCAATTCCTGACCAAGGCGGTGAGACAGGGGCTCGCCGTCAAGGATTTGCTACCCGACGATCAACTGGGGGCTTGGCTCGAACACGCGGATATCGACCTGCTGCATGTCCATGCCGGCATCGGCTGGGAAGGACACGGGCTTGCGGCCGCCGGCGTCGCAGGCGGCATTCCCGTCATCCGGACGGAGCATCTGCCCTATCTCCTGACCGACCCGGACCAGCAGGCGCAGTACCGCACGGAAACCTCCGGTCTCGCCCACCACATCGTCGTGTCGGAAGCCTCGCGGAAGACCTATGCCGACGGTCATATCGACCCGTCGCGCATGACCGTCGTTCGCAACGGTATCTTCCCGCTCGAACCCGCCGTGACGCGCGACCGGATGCGCGCAACTCTCGGCCTTGCCGGGCGGACGGTTCTTCTCTCCGTCGCCCGCTTCTCCGCCCAGAAAGATCACGCCTCGCTGATCCGCGCCATGCCCGCGATCGTGCACCGTCACCCCGCGGTTACTCTTCTTCTGGTCGGCTCCGGTGAAGAACGGATGCGGGTCGAAGACCTGGCGGGCGAGATGGGCGTTGCCGCATGCGTCCGTTTCCTCGGGCACCGCGACGACATCGCCGATCTCATGGCGATCGCCGATCTCTTCGTTCTGCCCTCCCTGTTCGAGGGCCTGCCGCTCGCCGTGCTGGAGGCGATGTCGGCCGGTGTCCCCGTGGTCGCCACGCGGATCGGCGGCACCCTGGAGGCGCTCGGCGACGAGCACCCGTTCTTCGCCGAACCGGGTCAACCGGCTTCGCTTGCCGAAACCGTCATTCAGGCGCTCGACGACCCCGCAAAACGTGCAATGGTCGGGCAGTCCGGACGTGCCCATTTTCGCAGCCACTTTTCCGCCGCGCGAATGGCCGCGGAAACCGCCTCCGTCTACCGGCCGTTCCTCACGCCGAACTCATCCCTGCAAAAGGACCGCTCCATGCAAAAGACCCGCCTCGGCTTTATCGGCGTCGGGGGCATTGCCCACCGCCATCTCGACATTCTCGCAAGCTTCCCGGATGTCGAACTGGTCGCCTTCGCCGATCCGGACGCGGCCCGTGCCGACGCGGCGGCCCGTCGCTTCGGTGCGAAATCCTTCTCCAGCCACCCCGACATGCTGGCGAACGCAGCGGTGGACGCCGTCTACATTTGCGTGCCGCCCTTTGCCCATGGCGATCCGGAGCGCGATCTGATCGCGCAGGGCATCCCGTTTTTCGTGGAAAAGCCGGTGTCGCTCGATATCGCCCTTGCCGAAGAGATTGCGGCGGGCATCGCGGAAAAGAACCTCGTGACGGCTGTCGGCTATCACTGGCGCTATCTCGATACGGTCGAGGAAGCCCGTGCGCTTCTGGCCGACAACCCCGCGCAACTGCTGTCCGGCTACTGGCTGGACTCGACCCCGCCGCCGCAATGGTGGTGGAAGCAGGACAAGTCCGGCGGTCAGATGGTGGAACAGACGACGCATCTGCTCGATCTCGCGCGCTTCCTGATCGGCGAGGTGACGGAGGTCTATGGTCGCGCCGGCCATGCGGAACGGCAGGACTTTCCCGGTCTCGACGTGCCCACCGTCAGCACCGCGAGCCTCACCTTCCAGTCCGGCGTCGTCGCCAACATCGCCTCCACCTGCCTTCTCGGCTGGAGTCATCGCGTCGGCCTGCATATCTTCGCCGACAAGCTTGCGATCGAGTTGACCGATCGCGACATCATGGTCGATGTCGGCCGGGGCCGGCCGGTCCGGCCGGCCGATGGCGATCCTGTCTGGCGGGAGGATCGCGACTTCATCGATGCCGTGCGCGGTGGAGAGAACCGCATTCGCTGCCCCTATGCCGATGCCGTCGCCACGCACCGGCTGGCGCTTGCCGTCGTCGCCTCGTCGCGCAGCGGCGAGCCCGTACATCTCGACCTTCCCACCCTCGCCCGTACCCCACCGGCGCCGCTGCAGTTTCAGCCCCGCCCGGAGGACGCTCCCCGCGGCATGCCGCCCGGACACCGAAAAATCCGCTCGCTCGGGATCGAGGCGCCGGGACGCGCCTATGTGTTCGAGTATGAAGAAGGTCCGCCCACCGATGGACAGGTCCGGTTGGAAACGCTTTACACCGGCCTTTCCGCCGGCACCGAACTGACCTTCCTCAAGAACACCAACCCCTATTTCCGCTCCCGCTTCGATGCCGGCCGCGGCGTGTTCATCGAAAACGAGCCGGATCTGCACTACCCCGTGCCCTTCCTCGGCTACATGGAGGTCGCGCGCGTGGCGGAGTCCCGCACCGGAGGCTACGCCGAAGGCGACGTGCTCGCGACGACCTATGCCCACAAGACCGGCCATACGGCCGACCCCTATCACGATGTGCTCGTGCCCATGCCGGCCGAGATCGATCCGCTTCTCGGCGTTTTCGTCGCGCAGATGGGCCCGATCGCCGCGAACGGCATCCTGCATGCGGATGCGGAATCCATGGGAACGCAGGTCGCGACCCTCGGCGCCGGCGTTGCCGGCCGTCCGGTGCTGGTCATCGGTGCGGGCACCGTCGGCCTGATGACGGCGCTTTTTGCCCGCAAGCTCGGCGCATCCGACGTCGTCATCACCGACCCCTCGGACTTCCGTCGGGGAAAGGCCGAAGCCATGGGCCTGACCGCCATGACGGAGGACCAGGCCTGGCAGCATGCGAAGGCCCGCTGGCATGATGGCGGTCTCGGTCGGGGCGCCGATCTCGTCTTCCAGACGCGCGCGCATTCCGGCAGCCTGCAGACCGCGCTGAAGGCTCTGCGTCCGCAGGGAACGGTGATCGACCTCGCCTTCTATCAGGGTGGCGCGGACCATCTTCGGCTTGGCGAGGAGTTCCACCATAACGGCCTCAACATCCGATGCGCCCAGATCAACCGCGTGCCGCGCGGCCTGTCGGCGCTCTGGAACCGCCAGCGTCTTGCGCTCGAGACGGTCGATCTCCTGCGCCACGACGGCGCGGCGATCCGCGAGCACATGGTCACTCATGTCGTGCCGTTCGAGGACGGCCCCGCCTTCCTTCAGGATCTCGTGGAGCATCGCCCGGACTTCCTGCAGGTCGTCTTCAAGGTCGGCGCATGATGCAGGCGGCAGAAGCGGCAGTATCCGGGGAACCACCGATCCGTATCCTCTTCGTTTTCGCCTGGCTGGTGGTCGGCGGAGAGGAGACGGAAGTCCGGCTGCTTGCGCAGGCGCTCGATCCCGCCCGTTACCGTATCGACGTGGTCGCCTGCTTCCGCAAGCCCGGCATGCCGGAACAGACGCATGAGCAGCTGAAGGCGCTGGGCGTTTCGGTGGACACCGCCCCCTACGCCATGTCCTTCGAGGATACGGTCTCCTATCTCGCCGGCAAGGTTCCGGGCTACGACGTCGTGGTCTCCTGCCAGAACGTTGCGGACATCTATCCGGCGCTGGAGCGTCTGAACCTCTGCCCGCCCCTGATCGAACATGGCGGTCTCGTCTCCGAGGCCTTGGCCGGCCCGAAGCATCTGACCGCCCGCTATGTCGGCGTCTGTCGTTCCATCCGGGATGCCGCGGCCTCCCGCATGCCGGGCCGCGAGAGAGATGCGATCGAGATCCCCTCCATGGTGGATCTCTCCGCCTTCGACCCGTCCCGGCGGGCGGCCATGCGGGCGGAACTCGGGCTCTCCGACCGACACATCCTGATCGGGTGGGTCGGTCGGCTCGATCCGAAGAAGAATGTCGGACAGGTCATCGAAGCGGCAGCGCTTCTCAAGGCCGAGAATCCCGATTTGCGCTTCGTCATCGTCGGAGGCCCCGACGCCTTCATGCCGGACTATGCCGCAGACCTTCGGCGGCGTGCCGCGGCGCTCGGCCTGTCGGACGCGATGCAGTTCCTGGGCGACCGCAAGGATATTCCCGATCTGCTTCAGGCTTTCGACATCTTCGTCTGGCTGTCGCGCGGCGAAGGCATGCCGCATGTCATCGCAGAAGCCGGCGCCGCCGGCCTTCCGGTCATTTCGACCCCGGACAACGGCGCGCTGCAGCAGATCGAGGACGGCACCACCGGGCTCATCGTCCCCTATGACGATCCTGCATCGGTCGCCGCCGCCGCACGCCGCCTGATCGCCGATCCGGCGCTTTGCAAAAGTCTGGGCGATGCCCTGCAGAAGAAGGTCGAACGCCTCTACGCCGTCGAGGCCGTCGTGCCGCAGTGGGAGCACCTTCTGGAGACGGTGGTTGCAGCACGCGTTCCCAGCGGCCCGACCGGTCTTTTCCGGTCGTTCATCCAGGGCGGGTTCGAATGTTCGACGCATCGGCTGCGCCCGACGCCGGAGGAGCCGCTCGGACCCCGTCTCGACATGATCGACGATATCGGTCACGACATCCACGCCGAGCGCGATTATCGACAGTTGCAGAGCTTCGGCATCCGCACTGTGCGCGATGGCTTCCGCTGGCACAGGATCGAGACCGGCGGCATCTTCGACTGGTCCAGCGTGCGACCCATGCTGCAGGCGGCGGCCCGCTCAGGCACGCAGGTGATCTGGGATGTGCTGCATTATGGCTGGCCCGACGATATCGACATCTGGACGCCGCATTTCGTGGAGCGCTTTGCCCGCTTCGCCGGTGCCTGCGCCCGTATTGTGCGTGAGGAAAGCGACGACATCCCTTTCTATTGCCCGGTCAATGAGATCTCGTTCTTTTCCTGGGGTGCCGGCGATGCCGGCTATCTCAACCCCTTTGCGAACGGCCGTGGCTTCGAGCTGAAGGTCCAGCTCGCCCGTGCCGCAATCGCCGGCATGGATGCCATCCTCGCCATCGATCCCCGCGCACGCTTCGTGCATTGCGACCCCGTGATCAACGTCATCACCGATCCGTCCCGGCCATGGGAGACCCCGGTCGCGGAGGGACACCGGCAGTCGCAGTTTCAGGGATGGGATTTGCTTTCGGGCCGCATGTGGCCGCAGATCGGCGGCGCCGAGCGCTATCTGGACGTCATCGGCGTCAACTACTACTTCAACAACCAGTGGATTCACGGCGGTCCGCCGATCGACATAGGCCATCCGCTCTACAAGCCGTTGCGCACGATCCTGATCGAAACCTATGCCCGCTACGGCAAGCCGATGATGATCGCCGAAACCGGCATCGAGGACGACCGCCGCGCCGCCTGGTTCACCTATGTGGCACAGGAAGCTCTGGCCGCCATGAAGGCCGGCGTCCCGCTCGAAGGTCTGTGTCTCTACCCGATCGTCAACCATGCCGGCTGGGACGACAAGCGTCCCTGCCAGAACGGCCTCCTCTCCGCCGGCATGACCGCGGAGGGACGACGCGTTCATGAGCCATTGGCCGCCGCTATCAACGCCTTCCGGCAGGGTGACGGCCGGCTGTTGGACCACGGCGGCCGACAGGACTCCGGCGCAGGAATACGGGAAGGTCAGCGGGCTTTGCGCCTCTGACCTGAGGCGGATCAGATCTCGAGATCGACGACGATGACGCCCTCGGGTCCGCCCTTGGTGTGGGCGACGATCCGCGCTCCGGCCGCCTGGTGGTGCGGATCGACAAGATAGGCATCGCGAACGGCTGCGCTCTCGAAATCGAACCAGAACGCATCGTTGAAGCCGCGCATCATCTCCGTTTCGACGCTGACATTGGGACCGGCATGAAAAGCGCGGATGCCCTCGACATGGCCCTTCAGCGCGTCGAGCTCGTGGTAGATCGACTGCTTGTCGGCCTCCGTCACGCTGTCCTTGAATTTCAAAAGCACGATATGCCGGATCATCGAGTATCTCCTGCCAATCCGATGGTCCGTCGGGAGGACGGGCCGAAACGAGATGAGGCTGGCGCGAAACAAGCGCCAGCCTCAAAAGCAAAGCTCCGTGTGCCGATCCTCAGCTGAGCTGAGGCAAAGCCCCGATCAGCTTGTCGAGGGTCACGGGATAGTTTCTGACCCGGATGCCCGTTGCATTGTAGACGGCGTTGTTGATCGCCGCCGCCACGCCGCAGAGGCCCAGCTCGCCGACACCCTTCGCCTTCATCGGCGAGGACATCGGATCTGTCTCGTCCATGAAAATGACCTCCTGATGCGGAATGTCGGCATGAACCGGCACCTCGTACCCCGCAAGATCATGGTTGACGAAGAAGCCGCGCTTCTTGTCGACGGCGAGCTCCTCGGACAGAGCCCCGCCGACGCCCATGGTCATCGCGCCGATGACTTGGCTGCGAGCCGTCATCGGGTTGAGAATACGGCCGGCCGCGCATACCGCGAGCATGCGGCGGATGCGCGGTTCGCCGGTCGCGATGTTGACGCCGACCTCCACGAAGTGCGCGCCGAAGGTCGATTGCTGCTTCTCCTCGGAGATATCGCCGTATTCGATCGTATCCTCGACGACAAGCGGCACGTCCTTGACAGCCTCGCCCAGCGGCACGCGCCGATCGCCCGAAATCACCATGCCGTCCGCAAAATCGATGCCGTCCGCATTGAAGCCGAGCGCCTTGGCGATGGCGTCCCGCATCTTGACGCAGGCGGCATAGACACCTGCCGTGGCGCTGTTGCCGCCCCACTGCCCACCCGAACCGGACGAGACCGGAAAGCGGGAGTCGCCGAGATTGACCGCAACGCGGTCGAGCGGCAGGCCGAGCATTTCCGCAGCCGTCTGGGCGATGATCGTGTAGCTGCCCGTGCCGATATCCGTCATATCGGTCTCGACGGTGAGGATGCCTTCGCGATCGAGCTTCACGCGTGCCCCGGATGCCATGACCATATTGTTGCGGAAGGCGGCTGCGACGCCCATGCCGACCAGCCATTCGCCGTCCTGCACCGTACCGGGACGCGAACTGCGCTTGTCCCAGCCGAAGCGTTCGGCCCCGAGCTTCATGCAGCCGATCAGATCGCGGTGCGAGAAAGCCTTTTCCGGCTTTTCCGGATCGACCTGCGTATCGTTGAGGATCCGGAAGGCAACCGGATCCTGACCGAGCTTCTCCGCCATTTCGTCCATGGCGACTTCGAGCGCCATCAGGCCGGGGGCCTCGCCCGGCGCGCGCATGGCATTGCCCTCGGGCAGATCGAGCACGGCCAGCCGCGTCGCCGTCATCCGGTTGGCGCCGGCATACAGAAGCCGTGTCTGCTGCACCGCCGCCTCCGGCCCACCGCCTTTGAGGTCGCCCGACCAGCTCTCATGCGCGATCGCGGTGATCTTGCCGTCCTGCCCGGCACCGATCCGGATGCGCTGGATGGTGGCTGGCCGATGCGTCGTGTTGTTCATCAGGAACGGCCGGGGCAGCGCGACCTTCACCGGGCGACCCACCGCACGCGCGGCCAGCGCGGCGAGAACCGCGTCTGCGCGCAGGAACAGCTTCGACCCGAACCCGCCGCCAATGAACGGCGACATGATGTGGATCTTCTCCTTGTCCATATCGAGTGCGGTGGCGAGATCCGACCGCCACCAGTCGACCATCTGGCTCGATGTCCAGACGGTCAGCGCATCGCCGTCCCATGCAGCGATGGACGCATGCGGCTCCATCATCGCATGCGACTGGTCGGGCGTCGTATAGGTCTGATCGAGCTGCACCGCCGCCGCCTCGAAGGCCGGCGCGAAATCGCCTGCCGCCGAATCCGGCTCACCGTCCTTGGGCGTGATGGCACCGTCCATCGACGCCTCGAGATCGAACGCGCCTTTCGCTTCTTCGTATTCCACCTTGATCAGGTGGGCTGCGGCCCGGGCCTGCTCGAAGGTTTCGGCGATCACGACGGCGATGGCCTGGTGATAATGGTTGATCTCGGTACCGCCGAAGAGCTTTGCCGTATTGCGCTTGGCTCTCTTCAGATCCGGCATGCTGTCGCTGGTCACGATCTTGATGACGCCCGGCGCGCGGCTGGCCGCAGCCACGTCCATCGAACGGATGCGGCCCTTGGCGATCGCGGCACCGAGGGGATAACCATAGGCATAGGGCAAGCCGTCATCGTGCCACTCATAGGCATATTTCGCGCGGCCGGTCGTCTTCAGCTGACCATCGATGCGCTCGATCGGCTTACCGACGACCGTCATGCGGTCGATCGGATTCTGTGTCGCAGGTGTGTCGAACTTCATGGTCTCAACCCTTCGCTTCGGCAAGGACGGCGCCAAGCGTCCGCTCGACCAGCTTCACCTTGTAGGCATTGTGTTCCGTCGGCTGGGCATCGAGCAGCAGGCGGCGCGTTACCCGGCCGGCACCGCTCGGCAGTTCCTCGTCCGCCGTATCGAGACGCCACGGCTTGTGCGCCACCCCGCCCACCGCGACGCGGCCGGTTCCGTCCGGCTGGATCACCGCGCCGACCGAGATCAGCGCGAACGCGTAGGATGCGCGATCGCGAACCTTCCGGTAGATCTGCTTCCCACCGATCGGCTTCGGAAGCACGACGGCGGTGATGATCTCGCCCTTCTTCAGCGCCGTTTCGATATGCGGCGTGTCGCCCGGCAAAAGGTGGAAGTCGGCGATCGGGATGCTGCGCTTGGCGCCATCCGCACCAACGGTCTCGACCACTGCATCGAGCGCCCGCATGGCGATCGCCATATCGCTCGGATGCGTCGCAATGCAGGAGGCGCTGACGCCGACGATGCCGAGCTGGCGGCTGAAGCCGGCGATGGCGGAACAGCCGCTGCCCGGCTGCCGCTTGTTGCAGGGCTGGTTGGTGTCGTAGAAATAGGGACAGCGCGTGCGCTGCAGAAGATTGCCCGCCGTGGTCGCCTTGTTGCGAAGCTGCCCCGAAGCCCCGGCGAGAAGCGCACGCGACAGGAGGCCGTAATCGCGCCGCACCCGCTCGTCGGCCGCAAGCTCGGTGTTGCGCACCAACGCTCCGACCCTCAGACCGCCCTCGGGCGTCGCCTCGATCGTGTCGAGCCCCAGCGTGTTGACGTCGATCAGGTGGGTCGGTGTTTCGATTTCGAGCTTCATCAGGTCGAGAAGATTGGTTCCGCCGGCGATGAACCGGGTGGCCTCATGGCTGGCCGCCGCCTTGGCTGCCGCCTCCACCGACGTCGCACGCTCATAGGTAAAGGACTTCATGCCGGCCTCCCCGCGACGTCCGCAATGGCGTCGACGATGTTGGAGTAGGCCCCGCATCGACAGATGTTGCCGCTCATCCGTTCGCGGATCTCCTCGAGGCTGAACTCGGTCTTGGCGGTCAGATCGCCCGTCACATGGCTCGGAATGCCGGCCTTGATCTCTTCGAGCACGGCGACCGACGAACAGATCTGACCGGGCGTGCAGTAGCCGCACTGGTACCCGTCATGCTTGACGAAGGCGGCCTGCATCGGATGAAGCTTGCCGGGCTCGCCCAGACCCTCGATCGTCACGACCTCGTCGCCTTCATGCATGATGGCAAGCGACAGGCAGGAATTGATCCGGCGTCCATCCACCATCACCGTGCACGCGCCGCACTGGCCGTGATCGCAGCCTTTCTTCGTGCCCGTCAGCTGCAGATGCTCCCGCAGCGCATCGAGCAGCGTCGTCCGGTTGTCGAGCGTCAGGGTCCGGTTCTCGCCGTTGACCTTGAACGACACGCTGGAGGTCTCGCCGGCCGGCATGCCGGCTGCCTTTGCGCTGGCCGGGGCCTGAGTCTGAGCCTGGGCCTGGGCCTGCGCGCGTGCCGACGAGGCAACGCCGCTGACCGCGACAGTTGCAGCGGAGGCCATCAGCAGGTCCCTCCGGGAGAGATCGAGGTCGCCTTGGTGTAGCATGTCGTGCTCCATGTTCTGGTGAAAGTACCGCGACATGGCATTGCGCGGCCCGTAGACTGGAGGTAGGGCGGAGCGTAAGGCAAACCAGACCCAACCCTGATCCCAGGGACGGACGGCGATCACAAAGGCGACACTTCGGGGGCGTCAGACCTTGGCATTGGGCTCGGGTTCCGCCATCGCGAGCGATGCCTGGGCATCCGGCGAAACGACGGCGGAGGGCAGCGGGGTGCCGCGCTTGCGCTCGCGCATCAGGGTGAGCAGTCCGGAAAAGATGATGAGCGCGATACCACCTGCCATGGGCAGGTCGATCGCGTCGTCGAAGATGAAATAGCCAAACAGAATGGCCCAGATCATCTGGCTGTATTGCGGTGGCGCCACGAGATTGGCCGGCGCCAGGCGGGCCGCCGTCATCAGCAGCGCATTTCCGACGGCGCCAAGAATGCCGTAGCTAGCGATGAAGGCCCATTCCATCGGCGTCGGAACGGCGATATCCGACACCATGAGAAGCCCGCTGACGACCAGCGTGCCGAGAAGACCCGCACCATAAAGCGACATGCGCTTCTCCGTCGGTCCCATGCCCCTGAGGACGACGATGGCAATTGCGGCGCTGAGGCCGCCGATGGCGGCGGCAAGGTGTCCGACCGAAAGCTCGCGAAATCCGGGCCTAAGCACGATGAGCACGCCGACGAAGCCGACGATGACGGCCGTCCAGCGCTGCCAGCGCACATCCTCCTTGAGGAAGATGACGGACAGGATCGTGACGAAGGACGGCAGCAGAAAGAGAAGGCAGAAGGCTTCGGCCATCGGCAGTTTCGTGAACGTGATGATCGACGCGATGGAGCCGATGGCGCCGCAGGCAAAACGCAGCAGCCAGAGCGTGCGATTGGAGGTTCGAAACACGTCGAGCCAGGAGTCTCCCCGCGCCTTGATGAAAGGCAGGATGACCAGCCCGAAGACGGCGCCGGCAAAGGCGACCTGATAGGCGGGAACGGCGCCATCGACGAGTTTGACCGAGGCATCGCTGAAGGCGAACACGGCATAGGCGATAAACGCGATGACGACACCGCGAAAGGGAGACTGGGAGACGGGCATGATGTCGAATCGCAAAGGAGGAGGGTCTGGCTGGAATAGCCCGAAATCCGGCCTGCGCACAGAGGCCGATCACACGGCGATCGGTCGATCCATCAGCGTTTTCGCAACCCGTCGACGAACACATCGACCATGCGGAGCGCCGTCGGCTGCCAGTCGGTTGGCCCGTGGCTGTAGAAGATGCCAAGCAGGGTTCGCAGGAGTTCGTCCGGGGACACGTCGTCCCGGATCATATCCGCCGCCGCCGCCCGATCAAGGAGAAGGCCGATGGCGCCGACCATGCGCTCGTAGGAATAGGCCTTGAGCTCGGTCGAGCCGACGACCGCAAGCTGAAGCCCCTCGATCATCCCCTTCTTGGTCGCGACGAGGCGGACATTGGCCTGCAGCCAGGCCTTGAGCGCAGCGACAGGATCGGCGTCCGCTACGAGCTCCTGCGCGAGATCGGCAAGAAGATCCACCTCATGCCGATAGACCGCATCGAACAGGGCCTCGCGCGTCGGAAAATGCCGATAAAGCGTGCCGATGCCGACGCCGGCTTCCGTCGCGACGGCCTCAAGGCTCGCCTGAGCGCCACCCAGCCGGAAAACGGCAGTTGCCGCTTCCAGCAGGCGCTCGCGGTTGCGAACCGCATCTGCGCGCGGCTTGCGCCTTGCTTTCGCGTGTTCCTGGTCCATCTGTCTATTCGTCGCCTGACATTTACGAATCCGCCCTTTTCGAACGGGTATTGCTAAACGGAGGCACCCTCCGTATACTGCGCTTCACATCGAAGTGTGCCTTGACCGAATAGCCGACCTCGATGCGCTCGATCCTCATGCGACGGTTCAAGCCGTTCCGACCGTTTCGTTAAAGCGTCCACCGCGCCTGCGGTTCCTGTTTCATACACCACAATCCTGACTGGAGCATCCCATGCCTTTCTCCATCAGCCTCACCGTCAATGGTCAGTCCAACAGCATCGCGCTTGACGATCCGCGCGTGACGCTGCTCGACCTCCTGCGCGAGCGGCTGCACCTCACCGGCACCAAGAAGGGCTGCGATCGCGGCCAGTGCGGCGCCTGCACCGTTCTGCTCGACGGGCGACGCATCAATGCCTGTCTGACGCTCGCCGCAAGCCTCGACGGCAGCACGGTCACCACCATCGAAGGCCTTGCCGACGGCACCGAGCTTCATCCCGTGCAGGCCGCATTCATCGCCTGCGATGGCCTGCAATGCGGCTACTGCACGCCGGGCCAGATCATGAGCGCGGTGGGCCTCCTGTCCGAAGGCCATGCCGGAAACGATCTCGAACGCGTCCGCGAACTGATGAGCGGCAATATCTGTCGATGCGGCGCCTATCAGGGCATCACCCAGGCCGTGCTGGAAGCGGGCCATGCCCTCTCTGCGAAGAATGACGCACAGCCCGCCGGCGTGCCTGAAGACGGAAGGAACGCCGCATGAACCGCTTCGATTTCCTTCGCCCGGCAAGCCTCGCCGAGGCGATCACCGCCGCAGCCGTTCTCGGATCGGTCTATCTCGCGGCCGGTACGAACCTTCTCGACCTGATGAAGATCGGCGTGACGCGTCCGGAACGCGTCATCGATATTAGCCGGCTTCCGGGCCTCGATCGTATCGAGTGGCTGCCGGACGGCGGCGTGCGCATCGGTGCCCTGGTGCGCAACTCCGACCTGGCCTACGACGCCCGCTTCGCCGCCGCCTATCCCGCCGTGGCCGAAGCTCTTCTGTCAGGGGCCTCCGCGCAATTGCGCAATGCGGCGACGGTCGGCGGCAATCTTCTGCAACGAACGCGCTGCGCCTATTTCCAGGACACCGCGAGCGCCTGCAACCGGCGGGAACCCGGCTCCGGCTGCGATGCGCTGCAGGGCGAAAACCGCCTTCATGCCGTTCTCGGCTGGACCGAGCAATGCATCGCCACCCATCCCTCCGACTTCTGCGTGCCCCTGGCCGCCCTTGATGCCGTGGTCGAGATCGAAGGCGCTGCGGGCCGTCGGGACCTTCCGATCGAGGCTCTGCACCGGCTACCGGACGCGATCAGCGCAACGGAATCCGTCCTTGCAGCGGGTGACCTCATCACCGGCCTTCGCCTGCCGGAGGCTGCAGCCTTCGCCGGCCATGCCCGCTACATGAAGCTGCGCGAACGCACGTCCTACGCCTTCGCAGTCGTGTCCGCCGCCGCCATGCTCGACATGGACGGCGACACGATCCGGTCGTCACGGATTGCGCTCGGCGCCGTCGCGGCCAAGCCCTGGCGGGCGCACGCCGCCGAGGCCGCCCTCGTCGGGCAGCGCGCGAACCGGGAGACCTTCGAGACGGCCGCGACGGCTGCACTCGCGGACGCCCGTCCCTCCGGCGACAACGCGTTCAAGATCACGCTTGCGCATCGCATCCTCGTCCGTGCCCTGACGCTGGCGTCCGCAGGCACGCCGAAGGTCATGCCGGCCCTCCCCGCATCGCCGTTCCCGGAACAGCACGCCCCCGCACCGAAGGGAGATTTTCATGTCGCCTGAACCATCCTCGCTCCAGAGAACACCGTCCGAACCGAAAGCCGCCACCAGCCGCTACGGCTCCAATGCCGGCCAGCCGCTGACCCGCCGTGACGGCATTCTGAAGGTCACCGGACGCGCGACCTATGCCGCCGACAATCATCCGGAAGGCATGGTGTTCGCCGTCACCGCCGTCAGCCGGATCGCTCGCGGACGTGTCCGCTCCATGAACATCGACGCCGCCAAGGCGCATCCCGGCGTGATCGAGGTGCTGACGTCGGCCAACCGACCGCCGCTGTTCCACGATCCCGACGAGAAGATGCCGCCCTTCGGCTTCCGCGTCGAAGTGCTGCAGGACGACGGCGTGCGCTATGCCAACCAGCCGATCGCGCTGGTGATCGCCGAAACGCTGGAAGCCGCAACCGAAGGCGCTGCCCTGCTCGATCCGCAATATGATGTCAAACCGGCGCGTGTCGGCCTGGACACCGGACTGCGCTTCGACCCTCCGGGCGTCGGCGTCGGCGGGGCGCCGATGACGGCCTTTGGCGATATCGAGGCCGGCTTCTCGAAAGCCGCCATCACCATGGAGGCCGAATATGAAACGCCGCCGCAGTACCACAATGCCATGGAGCCCCATGCCGTGGTGGCGGAATGGGACGGCGATCACGTCGTCCTCGACATGCCGAACCAGGCATTGGCCCTGAGCTGCGCAACCTATGCCGCCTTCTTCGGCATTCCCGTTGAAAACGTGACGATCCGCTCGCCCTTTCTCGGCGGCGGTTTCGGATCGAAGGCGATCATCAACGGCCCGCAGATTCTCGCGATCCTCGCCGCCCGCATGCTGAAGCGGCCGGTCAAGCTGGCGCTGACCCGCGCCCAGATGTACGGCCCCGTCGGCCATCGCGGCCAGACATGGCAGAGGCTGCGCATGGGCATGGAAAGCGACGGCCAACTGACGGCTCTGCATCACCGGTCGATATCCGCGACCTCGGCTTTCGACGACTTCCTCGAACCCGCTGCCAACGCATCGCTGCCGCTTTACGCAAGTCCCGCGATCCTCGTCGAGCATGAAGGTCTGCGGCTCGACACCGGCACGCCGGGCCCCATGCGCGCGCCGGGGGAAGCATCCGGCTCGGCGGCCCTCGAAGTCGCCATCGACGAAGCGGCGGAAGCCTGCGGCATGGACCCGCTCGAATTCCGCTTGAAGAACTATGCGGAGACGGAGCCCGGCACGAACAAGCCCTTTTCGTCCAAGGCACTGCGAACCTGCTATGCCGAGGGTGCCGCCCGCTTCGGCTGGTCGCGCCGCCCGCTTTCGGCGGGCCAGATGCGGGACGAGAACGGTCTTCTGGTCGGTTGGGGCATGGGTACGGCCGTTTTCCACTGTCCGCATTTTCCGGCGGAAGCGCGGGCAACACTGCGCGCCGACGGCACGGCCCTGGTGGAAACCGGGGCGGCCGACATGGGCCAGGGGGCCTGGACCGCACTCGCCCAGATCGCAGCCGAGGCATTGGGGCTCGATATCGATCAGGTCGAGTTCCATTCCGGTCTTTCGACATTGCCCGATGCCGGCATTGCCGGCGGATCGGGCCACACGGCGAGCGCCGGCCTTGCCCTCAACCAGGCCGGCGGCGATGCGATCGCCCAACTTTCGGACCTTGCCGTCAACGATCCGGCATCGCCGCTTTTTGGCGCGGGGAATATCGGGGTCACCGCCCGTGGCGGACGGCTCCATCGTCGGGACGACGAGGATCGGAGCGAGAGCTATGGAGATATCCTCGCCCGCGCTGGCCGTTCGGATATCGTGGGAACGGCGAAATCCGCCCGCGACCCGGACGTGGCTTCCACACATGCACTTTATTCCCACGGCGCCGTCTTCGCGGAGGTGAAGATCGACCCCGACCTCGGCCAGATCCGCACGACGCGCCTCATCGGCGCCTTCGCGGCCGGCCGTGTCATCAACCCCAGGCTGGTCCAGAGCCAATATTTCGGCGGCATGATCTGGGGCCTCTCCTTCGCGCTGCATGAAGAGGCGGTGACGGACAAACGGACGGGGCGGATCATGAACGCCGATCTTGCCGAGTACCACGTGCCGGTCAATGCGGACGTACCCCCGCTGGAGGCGATCCTCGTTCCCGAGGACGACGCGATCGTCAACCCGATCGGGGTCAAGGGCGTCGGCGAAATCGGCATCACAGGCACGGTCGGCGCCATCGCCAACGCCGTCTGGCACGCGACCGGCAAGCGCGTGCGCAAATTCCCGATCCGCATCGAGGACGTCCTGTCGGCGTGAAGGCGCGATCAAGAACCCTGCATGGCGCCCATGAGGCGCCATACGGGGCACGCTCGCGTCCGCTGGAGGCGTCCCTCCATCGTGCGACCCAATAAGCCCATGTGCCTGTGAGATCACCCGTCACTTTCGGGCGAACATCCATGCTCTCTGGCCAGCGGCAAAGGCCTTGACCCGAGGACGACCGATCTATACCGGATAGCCATTATTGGCACACTCCAGATTGCACATGTCAGCGAAAACCGCTGTTGTCAGGGGGCCGGACACCGTTGAGCGAACGACCGCCTTTTCACCGGGGACCCGGTCCTTTCCTGCTGGGGCCCACCGTCGATGTCCGTCGTCCATGCGCCCGCTGACCCGCCTGCTCGCCGCCGACCGATCGCCCCTCGCGATTTTTCCCCTCGTCCTCACGGCCTATTTCGCCCTGCACGTCCTCGTTCGGCTGGTCCTGCCGACGACGCTGGAGCATGACGAAGCGCAGCAGGTCTTCGTCTCGCAGTTCCTGGCGCTGGGCTATGACGGGCAGCCGCCGCTCTACAATTGGCTACAGAACCTCGTCTTCGAGATCTTCGGTGTCTCGCGCGCCGCCTTGTCCATCCTCAAGAACGGGCTGCTGCTGGCGACCTATCTCCTGACGTGGATGACGGCGCGGCAGCTCCTGCAAAATCGCGCGCTGGCGGTGGTGGCAACGCTCGGCCTGCTCACCCTTCCCCAGCTCGGCTTCGAGTCGCAACGGGATCTGACCCATACCGTCGCCGCCTTCTTCTCGGTAGCACTGTTCTTTTATGCGCTGGTGCGGACCGTCCGCCACCCGAGCCTGCCGGGTTACGTGCTGACCGGGGTCGCCATTGGCCTCGGCGTCATATCGAAATACAATATCGTCCTGCTCCCGGTCGCGGCCTGCCTCGCCATGTTGCTCGACCGTGACGTCCGCCGTTACGTGCTCGATGTCCGCATCCTCGCGACGATGGCGACAGCCGCGCTCATCGTCCTGCCGCACGCCGTCTGGTTCCTGCACAATATGGAGGCCGCGACCAGCACCACGCTTGCCAAGATGACCTCGGACACGAGCTATTTCAAAGCGATCTCGATGGGGATCGGGTCCTACCTCGTGGCCATTCTCGGCTGCGTGGCGCTGACGCTCCTCTGCTTCTCGCTGACGTTTCGCAGACCCCTTCGAGCTGCCATCAAGGCGGAGAGCAACTGGATGCGACTGGTCGAGCGCATCTTCATCATTATCGCTGTGGCCCTGCTCCTCATCATCCTCTTCGGCGGAGTGGACAGCATCCGCGACCGCTGGCTCAGCCCCTACACGCTCGTCTTCCCGCTCTATCTCTGCCTGAAGATCGAGGCCGCCGGAGCCGACCGGCCGGACGCAATGGAGGGGTTCTTCCGCCTCGCCATCCTCTTCATGGTCGCGATCCCGACGATCCTGCTCCTGCGCATCACCACGGCCGGACTGACCGGCGAGTACCAGTACATCAACGCGCCGTTCGAAGGCCTCTCGCGCGACATCGACGCTCGTGCCTCAAGCCCGTCGCTCTTCGTCGCCGAGGAAACGCACGTCGCCGGCAACCTGCACCTGCAGCGACCGGACGTCCCCGCAGCCGCCCTCACCTACCCTCAGTTCGCGCCATCATTCACCTTGACCCAGGAGCACCCCATCGTCCTCGTCTGGCGTGAACGAAAAGGCCGCACCCCTCCGCCCATGCCGTCGGACCTGAGCGATTGGCTCGACCGAAATACGGGACCAAACGCCCGGATCGAACGCCACACACTGACGCTCCCCCAACTTTATGGCAGAGCCGAAGACACCTACAGCTTCGGCTACGCAATCGCCTATCCGCACTAGGGGTCTATCGCGGATCAACCGGCGTCAAGATGGATTCCTCCAGCCCCATGGGAAGTGCCCCTACCGGCCGAGCCTGCGGTGCTTCACCCAGCCAGATGTCACGCCATCCCATCCCCCGGGTCACGCGCCCGCCAGAAACACCAAAACCCCCGGCTTTTACGGCGCGGGGGTATTGGTATGTTTGTTTTAATCTGTGGTGTGTTTTGGTTGCGGGGGCGTGAGCGCACAGAGACTTGTAATTATGTCTGTGTTTCGGCGCGGTCTTTGACCCCACTACAGGCGTCGAACGGTGACCCTAGGCATTCTGCCGAAAGGTCAATTCGGTTAGCAGGTTAGCGCACGCTCGCTGCGATCATGCTTCGGCGCCGAAAGAGGTGCAAGTTCCGCGCTTAGTCACAGGCCATTTCAAGTCCGCCGCCTTGAGAGGATGTGAGGCGCCGATCGTTGCCGCTATTAGGTATGAGATCGAAGGCGCTTTCAGGAAACGTTGCGCTTGGCATTATCGCCTCTACGCATTCTCGATCATGTAGATATCGATCGGTGTCACGAGGGATACCGGGGGATGGTCGTTTCTGCCGAAATAGGACGCCAGTGCCTGGACGGCGGTTTGCACTTCGAGTTCGGGTCGTTGGTCGATGATGACATCGATGAGGCCTTGGCGAATGAGCTGGCGACGGTCGTCGGTCAGTTCGTGCGTGATGAAAACGACCTCGTCGGCGCGTCCGAGTGTCTTGAGCGCCGTTACGACCGTCTGGGCACCGGCGGAAGCGTTGTAGATGCCGCGGATCTGAGGATTTCTGCGCAGGGCGTCGAAGACGAGATCGCCGGCCGTTTCCGCGCGTTCCAGGCTCTCAAGCACGTCCGTTACCCGGCACTGCGGAAAGCGTTCGCGCAACACGGCGCGGAAGCCCATCTCGCGCTCCTCATGGCCGATCATGCTCAGCATGCCGGAGATGATCACGATCTCGCCGCCTTGCCTGCCCATCAGGCGCGCCATCAGATCTCCGGCGACCCGTCCTGCCTTCCGGTTGTCGGGCCCGATATAGGCGATGCGATCCGCGTTGCGAATGTCGGTGGCAAGCGTCATGACGGGTTTCCCCTGCCCGCCCCACGCTCTAAGGGCGCTCGCGACATCCTCGTTCTGGGAACTCACGATGATCAGTGCGTCGCAATGCCCGCCCAGAGCCTGGATCAGCGCCACGGTGGCGGCGGGTCGAACCGGGTCGATGTGATGAACCTGAAACTGCAGGTTATATTGAGGGTAGAGCCGCGTCGCTCCCTCGAAACCATCCTGCACGGCCGCATGGAACGGATTTGCGCGCGACTGAAGGAGAACGGCGACACGCAGCGTCCGCGCAGCGCGCGGGTCGATCACGCGGTTGATCTTCAGCCGTCTCGCCTGTTCGAGAACACGCCGCTCCTTGTCCGGGCTCACGCCGCCGCGCCCGTTGAGGACACGATCGACCGTGGCCAGCGATACCCCGGCTGCGATGGCGAGATCTCGCGATGTCGGCTTGCCCACGGCGCACTCCGTTTGAGGAGATCTCATCAAGATCGACGTATCCCCTCATTAGCACCGCGCTAGACTGCCGACAACGAACGAGGCCGAAAACGGCTCGCGTGGATCGGGAGGATCGCCATGATACATCTCGCCGTCTTCGGTGCAGGGCGCATCGGGCATGTGCATGCGACGAACGCTGCAAGCCTGCCCTCTGTTCGGGTACGCTATCTTGTCGATCCCATCGAGAGTGAGGTGCGCTCGGAGCTTGCGGAAAAAGTCGGCGCCGACATCGTCGAGGCTGCGCAGGTCTTCGCCGATCCGTCGATTGACGGTGTCGTCATCGCGAGTTCGACGGACACGCATGCCGCTCTGCTGATCGAGGCCGCGCGTGCCGGCATGGCCATCTTCTGCGAAAAGCCTGTTAGCCTCGATTTTGCGACGGTCGAGACGGTTACGGACGCGGTGGAGCGCTCGGGTGTGCCGTGCCTGCTGGCCTTCCAGCGCCGCTACGATCCCGATTTCCGCTTCGTGCGGGATCGGATTGCGGAGGGCACTGCGGGACCGCTGGAACACATCGTCATGCACACGCGCGATCCCGCACCCCCTCCCCGTACCTATGTCGAGCGATCCGGCGGCATGTTCAGGGATCAGGCGATCCATGACTTCGACATGGCGCGCTACCTGCTGGGTGAGGAGATCGTGACGGTCTACGCCGTCGGCAATTGCCTCATCGACCCCGAGATCGGCGCAGCCGGCGATATTGATACAGCCATGGTCACGCTGACATCTACCTCAGGGCGCTTCGTCCAGATGATCAACTGCCGCCGTGCTCCCTTTGGTTACGACCAGCGCCTCGAAGCGCTCTGTGCTTATGAAGTGCTCTATGTCGAGAACCGCCCGCAGCGCGGGGTCCTCATCGCCGATGCCGATGGATTCAGAGCCTCCCCGCCGATGAACTATTTCATCGAGCGCTTCTCGACGGCCTATCGCGCCGAGATGTCCGCGTTCATCGACCTGATCCGGACCGGCACAAAACCGCTGGCGACGATCCGCGACGGTCTGGAAGCGCAACGGATCGCGGAAGCAGCGGTGAAATCCGTCGCGACCGGCTTGCCCGTCCGGATCGGCTCCGACTGGCGGCCCTGACACAGTCCTTCATACCGGAGACCATGATGAGATCTGAAACCCTATCGACGCTTCCTTCTGGAGTCCGCCTCGCCGTGAGCCCTTTGTCCTGGGCCAATGATGTCCTGGAGGATCTTGGCGCCGATATCCCGGTCGAGACCTGTCTCGATGACGCCGCCCGTGCGGGCTACGACGGTGTGGAGCTTGGCCGCAAACTTCCGCGCACAAAAGAATTGCTGGCGCCCCTGCTCGACAGCCGGAAGCTGTCGCTTGCCTCAGGCTGGCATTCCGGTCGACTCGCCGAAGGGAGCGTCGAGGACGAAATGGCTGCTGTCGCGGCCCATGCCAATCTGTTGCGCGCCATGGGCTCGACGGTCATGGTCTATGGCGAAACGGCCATGATGACGCCGGGCGCACCTCTCGATGCGCCGATGTCGCAGAGGCAACGACTACCGGGAGAGGATGTCGCAGCCTACGCGGCAAGACTCACCGACTTCGGCACGAGGCTCGCCGACACTCACGGCCTGACGCTCGCCTATCATCATCATCTCATGATGGTCGCTGAAACGTTCGATGAGATTTCGATGATCTTCGACGCGGCAGGGCCGTCGGTTGGGCTTCTCCTGGACACAGGTCACGCCACGGCGGCGGGCTTTGCCTACACCCAGTTGATCAAGCGCTTCGGCGACCGCATTGTCCATATTCATCTGAAGGATGTCCGCGCGCCGATTCTCGACCGGATTCGTGCCCGTGACCTGAGCTTTAATGACGGCGTGCGAAGCGGCATGTTCACCGTCCCCGGAGACGGCGCGACCGATTTTGCGCCACTGGCGCGCTTCGTCCGGAAAACCGGCTATTGCGGTTGGCTTGTGGTCGAGGCGGAGCAGGATCCGGCGATCGTTGCGCCCCTGCCGGCCGTCACTGCGGCCTTTCACCATATCCTTGCGCAATTTTCGGCCTGATGGCCCCTTGAGGACAGTGACTATGCCAAAAAAGACGCTGAATATCGGTCTGATCGGCTCCGGCTTCATGGGTCAGGCCCATGCCGACGCCTATCGTCGCGCGGGCATGCTGTACCGGGATCTGCCGGCAATCCCTCACCTGAGCATGCTTGCCGATGTCACGAGCGAGCTTGCGGCAGATGCCGCCAACCGTTTCGGGTTTGAGCGGAGCACCGGAGACTGGCGGACGCTCGTGACCGATCCTGACATCGACGTGGTCGACATCACCTCGCCCAACGCGATGCACCACGAGATGGCGCTTGCTGCCATTGCCGCGGGCAAGCACGTCTATTGCGAAAAACCGCTCTCTGTGACGCTGGCGCAGGCCGAAGAGATGGCCGACGCGGCACGGAGGCAGGGCGTGAAGACCATGGTCGCCTTCAACAACATCAAGACCCCTGCTGCGATGCTCGCCAAAATCATGATCGACCGCGGCGATATCGGCAGGCCGATGCGGTTTCGCGGATGGTTCGATCAAGGCTTCTTCAACGATGCGGACCTGCCGTTTTCCTGGCGGTGCACACGCAAGGATGCGGGCTCGGGAGCGCTTGGGGATCTGGGAAGCCATGTGATTTCGGTGGCGCAATATCTGGTCGGAGATATCGACCAGGTCATCGCGCAAACGCAGACCTTCTTTCCGACGCGACCCGTGCCGCAAAGCGGTTCCGGCTATGGGGCAACGTCGGACACGGATGCACCGCGCGCGACTGTGGAGAATGAGGACCAGATCCAGACGCTGATCCGCTTCAGGAATGGTGCGGGCGGTACAATCGAGGCATCGCGCGTCGCTGCCGGCAAGGTCTTCGGCATCTACTGGGAGGTTTCCGGCACAGAGGGCACGATCATCATGGATGGCGAGCGCTTCAACGAGTTGAAGATCTCGCGCTTCAACGATCCGAAACCGGACCGCGGTTTCAAGACCATCCTTGCCGGAAGCCAGGTGCCGCAGTTCGGCGCCTTCTTCGGGTTCGATTTTGCAGGCGGCGGTCTCGGCTATTTCGACGTCAAGGTTATCGAGGTCCGCGATCTTATCGAGGGCATCTGCAACAGCGCGGACTGTTTTCCGAACTTCGACTTCGGTCTGGCCAACGAACGCATCATCGACGCGATGGAACGCTCCGTCGAGACCGGGTCCTGGCAGAAGACCGCCGGCTGACGCACTATTGACGAGAAGGAGGAGCCCTCATGTCTTTCCCAGAAACACTGCCCTTACCGCGGACACGGCCGCCGATGGAGGCACCGCCACTTCGCTGGGGTATTCTCGGCTCGGGATGGATCGCCGCGAAGTTTGTCGAGTCGGTTCAGGCGCATACCCGCCAGACGATCGCAGCGGTCGGCTCCCGATCGCCTGAGGCCGCCAAAAGGTTTGCGGCGACCTGGCAGGTTCCTCGCACTTACGGCAGTTATGAGGCGCTCGTCGCCGCGGACGATATCGACATTATCTATGTCGCCACACCGCACAACAGACACCATGAGCACGCCATGCTGGCAATCGCGGCGGGAAAGCATGTTCTCGTCGAGAAGCCTCTGGCACTCAATCACGCACAGGCAGCGGACATGGTGGCGGCCGCGCGGGCGAAGGGTGTATTCTTCGCCGAAGCGCTCTGGACCTATTTTCTCCCGAAATTCGACGTGATCAGCCAAGTCCTCGATGCCGACATCATCGGCGACATCCTATCCGTCTACACAGACTATGGCGAGTACCTGCCGCGCGAGCATCGCATCTTCGACGCGAAGCTTGCAGGCGGCCCCCTTCTCGATCTCGGGACATATCCCGTCTCGCTTCTCGCCAAGCTTCTGGGCACGCACGAGCGCATCGTCGGCCTCGCCACGCCGGACCCGGCCGGTGTCAACGGACAACTCTCCGTCGTCGTCTCCAATAAGCGCGGCGCTCTCGGCACCATGTCGACTTCGCCTTACGGTTTCAGCCCGACGAACGCGGCGATCATAGGCAGCCGAGGCACGATCCGGTTCGAGACGGAGTTTCACCTGCCGGGCAGCTTCGAGGTCTGGTCCCTCGATGGCACCCGCCGCCTCCGCTACGAAGAGCCGAGAGGCGCGCATTTCGAGGGGCTTTTCCATGAGGCCGCCGAGATTGCCTGGGCTCTTGCGGAAGGAAAATTGGAGACCGCGTGCCGACCAGCCGAGGTATCGCTTGCCACCATGCGGCTGCTCGACGGCATACGGCAGGCGCTTGGTATCGACTTCACGCAGGCTGGGCTGTTGGAATAGGCCTCCGTCATCCGTTACGGCGTCTGCAGCGACGCACGAATGCCGTTGGCCAGGGCGTTGCTGAGCACGATGCCTGCTGTCACGCGTGACAAGGCGTCTCTGCCGGCACCGGCGAGATCGAAACGAACGCTGGCGAGTGCTGCCGTGGGCGATAACGGCGTGTCGGTCATGCAGACAATCGGCAGCTGCAACTCTTTGATGGCCACGACATGAGCGGCGAGCGCACTGCTGACCGGGGCGGTCTCCAGGATGACGGCCGCATCTCCGCGTCTTGCAAGAGCCAGGATATCGGTTGCAGAGGCCATGTCGGTCAGCAGAATCGCTCGGATGCTCATCTCGACAAGACGCCGGTGGAAGAAGCTCGCGAACGGCAGAGCATCTTTGCCTGCGAGAATGAAGATGCTATCCGCCATCGACAGCATGCCCGATGCAGCCCTCATATCGGCAAGCGGGATGGTCTCGCCCATCACGTCGATCGACATGCGGCAGGCCTCGACCGTCTCTTGAATGGCATTCCAGTGGCCGCAGGCGGGGCCAATCTTCAATGCGACATGAGATGTGGCTTTGGCAACGATTCTCGTGCGTCCCGCCTGCTGGAACACCGACTGAAGATCGCTGAACCCACTATATCCGAAAAACTGCCCAAAGCGGACGAGCGCCGACGGCGAAACCTGCGCAGCTTTCGCAATCGATGCGACAGTGCCGAACGCGATGTCATCAGGATGTTCAATGGCAAAGTGCGCAAGCGTTGCGATCCGCTTGGGAAAGTCTGCGTGCCGCGCCAGCATCACGGCTTTCAGCGTATCGAGATCCGGCGGACCGTGGTCCCTGTCACCCGATAGCGGTGTCCGAAACGAACGTGCGGAGGCAGACGCCCGACGACCTCGCGGGACGGGGTCCAGGCAACCGGTCATAGATCACCCGTCACGAATTGGGCGACACCCGCACCGAACGACCAGTCCTCGTCACTGTTCTCAACGAACGACACCATGAGATCGGACGCCGGGATGCCGCATCTTTCAGACAATTGACCACCAAGGCCCTGATAGAATGCGAGCTTTTCGGATCTCGGCCTCGGCCGCGAGACGACTTCGATCAGGACGAAACGATCCGTCCGCGTGAAGCCGAGGCCTGTGTCCAGCGCGCGAAAATGCGTGTCTTCGTGTTCGAACACGATCTGGTAGCGATCCCGCTCCGGCACATGAAAGGCGTCCAGCACGACCGCATGCACCGTGTCGAGAAGCCGTGTGATGTCGGCCTCCGACCGGCCCTTGCGAATGTGCAGCTTGATCAGCGGCATGATACGTCCTTTCGACAGCGGTTACGCCTTGGTGTCGCGATCGATAATCCACTGGACGGCCGGGTCAGGCACGAAACGCCAGTTCCGCAACGGACCTGCCATGACGTTGAGATAGTACATTTCGAAGCCATAGGGCGCGCCGCAGGGGTGATGGCCGCGTGGCACGAGGACGACGTCGTGCGACTTCACGGCGATCGTCTCGTCGAGCGTGCCATCCTCCGTGTAGACCCGCTGGACGCCAAAACCCTGGTCGGGATTGAGCCTGTGGTAATAGGTCTCTTCCAGATAGGTGATCCGCGGAAAATCGTCCTCGTCGTGCCGATGACTTGGATAGGACGACCAGTTGCCGGCGGGCGTGAAGACTTCGGTCACCAGCAGGCTGTCGCAGTCGTCGTCCGCTTCCATCGCGATGTTGTTGATGAAGCGCTGGTTTGCGCCGACCCCGCGCGGGGTGAGCGTGATCCGGTCCGGCCCGATGCGGTGAGCCTTGTGGCCGCCTCTGCCGGGAGCCAGGCAGACGGCGATGGTACAGTCCGTGGTCGCCTCCGCCTGCCATGTCTCATTGTTCGGCACATAGAGGCAGTGCGGCGGCGTGCGCTCGAAGACGTTCATGCGATCGCCGAGTTCGCCCCAATCCGTGCCCGCAGCCTGTAACCGTGCCTTGCCCTCGACCATCACCAGAATGGCTTCCATGGAACCGGTCGCCTCGCCAATCGTGTCGCCCGCGCGCAGGCGGTAGAGGCTGAAGCCGACATGGCGCCAGCCGGCCGATTGCGGCGTGATCTCGTGGACCTTGCCGTGACTGCCAAAGGGCCGGCGTCGGAGCATGCTCATCGCTCTCGCCCTCCTTATTCGGCTGACGTTGCGGAGGATGTGTCGAGACCAACGTCACGAGACATCGCCTTTAGAGCCTTCAGGCCCATGTTCTGGTAGAGGAGCGGCTCCCGAACGGCACTGTCCTGCTCCGCCTCGATGACGAGCCAGCCCGTATAGCCGTGCTCTGCGGCGATCTTCAGGACGGGCTCGAAGGCGACGCAGCCTTCCGGATCACCCGGCACGGTGAAGACGCCGAGGCGCACGCCATCGAGAAACGACAAGTTTTCGGAGCGAACGCGCGCCATGATCTCGGGCCGGATGTTCTTGGCATGAATGTGCGTGACGCGGTCCATGTATTTCCGGGCGACGTCCTGCGGGTCGGCACCGCCGAAGGTGCAGTGGCCCGTGTCGAGGAGAAGGCGCGTGTGGGGCCCGGCCATGCTCATGAAGCGATCGATATCGGCAGCGCTCTCGATGATCGTGCCCATGTGATGGTGGTAGCCCATCTTGACGCCCTGATCGGCGGCATGGCGGGAAAGCGCCTCGTACCCTTGCGAAAACCGTGTCCACTCGGCATCGGTCATGATGGGTCGGTCGTTGACCGGCGTGCCCTCGCTGCCGTGGACGGTGTTGGAGCATTCGCAGGCATTGATGTGGTCGCCGCCGGCGGCCCTGGTCATGTCGATGAAGGTCTGCAGCGCGGCGATCTCGGTCTCCAGGTCGTTGACGAGGAGGGTGGTGGAGTGCCATCCGCCGACGAAGCGCAGGCCGAACGCGCCGAGCGCTTCCTTCAGGGCTCCGCCCTCGTTCGGCATCTTGTGGCCCTTCTCGATGCCATCGAAGCCGATCTTGCGGCAGTCCGACAGGCAGTCCTCAAGCGTCAGATGCGCGCCGATCGTCTGATCGTCGTCATTCGACCAGGCAATGGGGTTGGTTCCGTAGAGTATCATGGTCGTTCCTTCCGGCCTGTCGAAATGTCAGTTGATGCGTTGGCGGGCGGTGTTGGTCTCATAGTGGGCGCGGGCCTGCCTGAGCTTGTCCGTATCTCCGACCGCGGGAACGGCGACATCCCACCAGGCGCCGCCGATGCCCGGACCGGTTTCCGCCTCGGTATCGATGACGATCACGGTGGGGATCTGGCGATCGCGCGCCAGAACGATCTCGCTTTCGAGGGCAGCGATGCCATCGACCTTGACCGCATGTGCGCCCATCGAGCCGGCATGCGCCACGAAGTCGATCTCGGGCTGCACCTCGATGTTGCTGTCCTTGTACATGTTGTTGAACTCGGCACCGCCGCACTCCTGCTGGAGCCGGTTGATGCAGCCGTAACCACGGTTGTCGGTGAGAACGATGGTGAAGGGCACCCGCATCATGACGGCGGTGGCGAGTTCGGAATTCGCCATCATGTAGGAGCCGTCGCCGACGAAGCAGACGACCTCCTTGTCCGGCGCTGCGAGCTTGATACCAAAGGCGCCTGCGACCTCGTAGCCCATGCAGGAGAAGCCGTATTCCATGTGATAGCCGCCTGCGGCCGCCCGCCAGAGGATCTGCAAGGCGCCCGGCATGGTGCCGGCCGCGCACATGGCAACCGTCTGTGGTCCGGCAACCCGCTGCACCGCCCCGATGACCTGGGCATCCGAGGGCAGGACATTGGCGCTCGCAGGCTCCGGTGCGGCCGTCACCTGGTCTGTCGTCTTGAACCAGGCGTCACGCCCTGCGAAATCCGGATCGGCAAAGCGGTGCTCGCCGAGACCCTTCGATATGCGCTCCAACGCCACTTTCGCGTCGGAGACCAGCGGGATCGCCCCATGCTTGGCCGCGTCGTAGCCGGTGAGGTTGATGGAGACGAGCTTGCGGTCCGCCTTGCCGAAAATGGTCCAGCTTCCCGTCGTGAAGTCCTGAAAGCGCGTTCCGACACCCAGAATGAGGTCGGCCTTCGCCGCAATCGCATTGCCGCAATCCGTGCCCGTTACCCCCGGAGACCCGAAGTTGAGGCGCTCCTGCCAGTCGATCGCCCCTTTGCCCGCCTGCGTCTCGACGACGGGGATATTGTGCTTTCGGGCAAAGGCGAGAAGATCTGCGTCAGCACCCGAATAGAGCACGCCGCCGCCAGCAACGATCACAGGGTTCTCGGCTCCCTTCAGCGCCGCCACCACGTCCTCGACCTCCCGCAGGTCGGGCTCCGGGCGCCGGATGCGCCATGTCTTCGTGTCGAAGAAGGACAGGGGATAGTCGTAGGCCTCCGCCTGAACATCCTGGCAGAAGGCGAGCGTGACGGGACCGCAGGTGGCCGGGTCCGTCATCACCTGAAGGGCGCGCGGCAGTGCGGTTAGAAGATGCTCGGGCCGGGTGATCCGGTCGAAATAGCGGCTGACCGGACGGAAGCAGTCGGTGACGCTCATCGTGCCGTCGTCGAAATCCTCGATCTGCTGGAGAACCGGATCCGGCCGGCGATTGGCAAAGACGTCACCGGGAATGAAGAGGACCGGCAGGCGGTTCACATGGGCGAGCGCTGCGGCCGTGACGAGATTGGTCGAGCCAGGGCCGATCGACGAGGTTACCGCCATGGCTTTCCGGCGGCGCTTCGTCTTGGCATAGGCGATTGCCGCATGCGCCATCGTCTGCTCGTTCTGTCCGCGCCATGTCGGCAGCTTCGCACCGATTCCATGCAAGGCCTCGCCGATGCCGGCGACGTTGCCATGGCCGAAGATCGCCCAGACGCCTTCGATGAAGCGGTCTCCCTCTTCGGTCATCTGCACGGAAAGCCAGCGGAACATGGCTTGCGCCGCGGTCAGTCGAACGGTGTCGGTCATGTCAAAGTCCTCCCTGCGACGAAACCGCCGCATCATTGTCCTGCGCCGCCGCCCGCGCCGTGTCCCAGAGGACGCAAAGGCGGCGGTAGCGGGCCTGCATATCTGCAACGGCATCCGCATCTGTGGTCGCACCGACAAGCCAGTCTCGGGCCGCCTGGGCGAAGATGGTTCGTCCCACCGCAAAGCCCTTCACCAGCGGGAAGCTGGCGGCGACCTTGAAGCTGGCCGCCAATTCGTCCTCCGGCGCATCAAGCCCAAGGACCACGATGCCGCGTGTGTTCGGATCGTTGTCGGTGATGGCGGTGCAGGCCTTCTCCCAGGCAACGCGGCTCGCCATCGGCTCCAGCTTCCACCAGTCGGGATAGACGCCGATCTCGTAGAAGCGGCGGATCAGCGTGGCGTTGGTGTCATCATTCACAGGGCTGACTTTCGACGGAATGATCTCCAACAGAAACTCCAGCCGGTTGCGCCGCGCGGCGGCAAAAAGTCGGCGGACCGTTTCCTCCTGCATATCTCTGAGATCGGGGGCATCGTCCGGATGGCAGAAGCACAGCACCTTGACGACATTGTCGAGCGGCCACTCGTCGAGGCCGCCGAAGTCGGGTCCGAGTTCCGGCTCGAGCGTCAGCGGACGCGATCCCGGCCATTCCACCGGGCGGCCGATCCAGAGGCCGGTGCCGGATGCCGCATGCAGAGCGACTTTGCCGAGCCGATTGTCGCAGAGAATGCCGTATCCCGACCGACCGTCCTGCACGCCGAGCGCCGCTCGAAGGCAAAGCGCCTTGAAATGGCCGATCTTGTCGGGCGTTGCCCCCGCCATGGCTTCCAGCTGCATACGGTGATCGAAGGCGAAGACACGCATCGTCGACCAGTCCGCGTGGCGGTTGGTCGCCCAGTGGATCTGCTCAAGTTCCTGATCCTGACGCAGTGCCTTGGTCTTCACGCCTCGCTCGAGGAAGAATGTGAGTTCCTCCAGCGAGGGATAGGCCGGCGTGCAGCCGTGGCGGCTGACGGCAAAGGCGCCGCAGGCATTGGCATATTGAAGGGCACGCGGCCAAGCGGCATCCTCGAGCCAACCCTTGATGAGGCCGGACATGAATCCGTCGCCGGCGCCCAGCACGTTAAAGACCTCGATGGGATAGCCGGGCCCGGTTTCTCCGTCGTCGAGATCGTCGGGAATATCGCCCGCAAACGCGACGGCCCCTGCCGCACCGCGCTTGCAGACGAGCGTCGCGCGTGAGACGGCGCGCACCGCACGCAACGCCGCAATCGTGTCCGTGGAGCCGCCCGCAATGTGGAACTCTTCTTCCGTCCCCACGATGAGGTCGAAGAGGTGCAGTGTCGATTGCAGCTTGGATGTGACGGTAGCACTCTCGACGAAGCGGCTTTCGCCGTCGCCATGGCCGGCAAGGCCCCAGAGGTTGGGGCGGTAATCGATATCGAGCGCGGTCCGGGCCCCGTGCTTGCGGGCAAGCTCCAGCGCCTTCAGAACGGCCGTTTCGGTATCGGGGTGGCTCAGATGCGTGCCGGTGGCAACGACCGAGCGCGCGCGGGCGATCAGGGCTTCGTCGATATCATCCTCGCAAATGGCCATGTCGGCGCAGTTCTCACGATAGAAGATCAGCGGGAATGTCTCCTCGTCGCGGATACCAAGAAGCACGAGGGCCGTCAGCCGCTCCGGATCGGTTTTCACGCCCGTGACATCGACACCTTCGCGCGCGAGTTCCTCGCGAATGAAGCGCCCCATATGCTCGTTGCCGACCCGCGTGATCAGAGCGGACCGGAGGCCGAGCCGCGCCGTTCCCGCAGCCATATTGGTCGGCGAGCCGCCGACATATTTGCGGAAGGACCCCATATCCTCCAGACGTCCCCCGATCTGGGCGCCGTAAAGATCGACGGATGATCGACCGATCGTGATGACATCCAGTGACTTGTTCATTTCATCCTCCGGCATCGGCCGTGGTTACAGGGATCGACCGTGCCTGCGCCGGCGAGCAGACACGGTCGCTCGTTGCGTCAGAGATGGGCCGAGACGCAGGCGATGCTCTCGCGGACGGCCGCTTCCGGATCGGTCAACGCGTGGACCTCTTCGGCAAACGGCTCGAAGCTGAAGGGGCCGTCGAAGCCGGCGGCGATCAGCGCCTTGATCTGGGCCACGTTCTCCAGACGGTCTGCGCCATCCACCAGCACGCGGTGCGCATCGAGCATGTCGTCCACGGCAACCGCCGGATCGACCACACCCGAAATATGGACGAGGCCCGTGCGGCTCGGAAAGAGCTCGGTTTCGCCGGCAAGGTGATGATGGAAGGTGTCGTGCACCAGTCTGTAGACATCGCCGCCACCTGCCGCGTCGATGGCGCGCAGAGCTTCCGCCTTCGTTCTCAAGGAGGAGATCGGGAACCCCAGAGGCTCGAGGAGGCCTGTCAGACCGCGCTCCTGAAGGATCGGCTTCATGGCGGTCAGCGCTGCCACGAGATCATCGAACGAAACTTTTGTCCCGTCGTTCAGAGGGCACATGACCAGTGCCTTGGCGCCGCTTGCCGCAGCGTAATCGGCAAGGGCTAGAGCCTTAGCCGGCAGGTCTCCCGACCAGACGTTGAACGGGTAGAGCGCGTTGATCGAAACGATCCCGACGCCGGCCTTTTCCGCCGCCGCCTTAACGTCGGCGGGATCCATCGTGTTGACGACATCCGGAATGTCGTTGCGGATCTCGACCTCCGTCAGCCCGAGACGGCGGGCTGCGGAAAAGAATTCCTCGAGAGACAGGTTCGGGGCCGTGATGTGGTTGATGGCAAAACGCATGGGAGACCTCAGTTGTAAAGCGCTGGGCGGGCGGGAAGGTTGATGGCGACGGCTGCCCCTTCGGCTTCCTGCGCACTGACGCAGGCATCCGACGTGATCGCGGCGACATAGCCGTCCCAGGAACTCGGGCCGGAGGCGGTGCCCTTGGCAGCTGCATGGATGAAGTCCTGCAGCTCGACGTCGTAGCTGGCGATGAAGCGGTCCTTCCAGTCGGTCAGGATCTCGCTTTGCTGTCGCGCACCGAGCCGCATGGGGATCGCCATGGGATCGGGCAGGTTCGCGATCCCGTCCTCGCCGACGACCTGGCACTGGATGTCGTAGCCGTAGTGGCAGTTCACGAAGATCTCGACGTCGATGATTGTGCCCTTGGCGGTTTCGAGAATGACGATCTGGGGATCGCGCAGCTTGGCATGGCTGCGGGCGGAGGCCCGCGGAAAGAGAACGCGGGCGGAGACGTAGTCGTCGTCGAGCAGCCAGCGCAGCACGTCGATCTCGTGGATCATCGTGTCGTGGATCGCCATCGGGGTGACGTATTGCTCGGGAACGGCGGGGTTGCGGTGGGCGGCATGCACCATGATCGGCGCGCCGATCTGGCTGTCCACCACCTTCTTCAGGGCGACGTAGCCCGCATCGTAGCGGCGCATGAAGCCGACCTGCACGAGGCGTTTTCCATGGGCAACCTCCGCATCGACGATGCGCTTGCCGCCATCCGCCGTGGTGGCCAGCGGCTTCTCGCAGAAACACGGCTTGCCGGCAGCGATCGCAGCGAGAACATATTGCTCGTGTGTCGCGCCCCAGGAGGTCACGAGAACGGCATCGACATCCGGCGACGCGATCAGCGCCTCGCCCGTGTCGAAGATGGCGGCATCCGGTGCGACGTCCGCCTTGACCGCTTCGGCCGAGGCCCGGTTGACGTCGCTCAGAGCGACGATCTTCGCGCCGCCGAGGACATGGTTGATGCGGCGCGCATGATCGCGCCCGATGGCGCCTGTGCCGATAACGCCAATTCTCACAGTCATTTCAGACCTCATTCCAGTATTTGGCGACATAGCGCCGGGTTTCGTTGAGCATGAAGCGCGCGCTGTCATCGACTCGGTCTTCCCAGGCGAACACGCAGTTTGAGAGGACACCGTCGAATTTCATGTCTGCGAGCGTCGCGAAGAACGTATCGAAATCGATCTCGCCCTGACCGAAGTCGGTGTGCTGATGGACACGCACCTTGGAACCGGGAGGGTTGACGATGTAGCGGAGCTCCGACGACTTGTTGTGGTCGTAGGTGTCGGCCAGCCGGACATGCACCAGATGCCCCTCCGTGGCGCGGAGATTGGCGACCATGTCCGGACCGTAGAAGAACGTGTGCGGCGCGATGAACGACGCTTTGACCGACGGCGAGTTGATCGTCTTGATGATGTCGACGGCCGGCGCGATCTGTTCGATCCAGTCTTCCGGGTGCGCTTCCAACGACAGGACGAGGCCTTCCTTCTCAAGGAGCGGCACGAGAATATCCATGGCGCGGAAGAACTGGGCCTCGCAGGTTTCGGGACGATGGAGGCCCGAACGATCGTTCAGGCTGCGCTCCGGCGATCCGCCACGGCCGAACTCCGAGACGAGCATCGGGCCATCCATCTCGACCGCGATCTCGATCACGCGTTTCCAGTTGTCGATCGCGTTATCCCATTCATCCTGATAGGGGCTCGCCCAGCGATACATCGGCTGGAGCGTGGCGAGGCCGACGCCATGATCCTTCAGCGCCTTCTTGAAGCTGGCGACGCGTTCCGGATAGACTTTCGGCCTTGTCCACCAGGAGAGAAAATCCGGACGCGGGGACAGTTCGACGTAATCGTAGCCGAGATCGGCAACCTTGCGGCAGGTGTCCTCCAGCGACAGGTGCCGGAACATGTGCGGGTCGAGTGTGTGTTTCATGGGCTTCTTCTCCGGGGCCGCTGTGGTTTCACTTGTAGGACGCCATGTTGTCCGGCGTGACGAGTTCGAAGGGCACCCAAAGGGCCTTCTCGGTCGGCTTGCCCGAGGCCATCGCGACGGCCGTCTGGACCGCGACCTCCCCCTGCTTGGTCGCATTCTGGAAGACCGTCAGGTCGAGGTCGCCCGAGGTCATGGCAGCAAGGCCGTCCGGTGTGGCATCGATGCCGGCGATCACGATGCTCTTCATGTCGATGCCGGCGGACTTCAGAGCCTGGGCGGCACCGATGGCCATCTCGTCATTATTGGCAATGATGGCATCGAACTGCACGCCGGCGGTCAGCCAGGACGCGGTGAGATCCTGTGCCTGGGTCCGGTTCCAGTTGGCCGTCTGCTTCTCGATGATCTCGATCTTGCAGTCGGGCCGCGCGAACACGGCCTCGACATCCTTGGTCCGGGTCAAGGCAGCGTGGTTCTCGAGAGGACCCATCAGAATGACGGCCCGACCCTTGCCTCCCATCAGCTTGCAGGCTGCGTCTGCTTCCATGGTCCCGGAATCAAGCTCGTTGGAGCCGACGAATGCGGTGCCATCCGGCAAGCCGCTCTCGAGCTCGGCTGGCGGATGGTTGACGTAGACGAGCGGGATCTTGGCGTTTCGCGCCGCCTGCGTAATCGCGGCCGTCGCGTCTCCATCAACGGCATTGACGATGATGGCGTCGACGCCGTTGGCGATGAAGTTCTCGACCTGGCTCAGTTGCTTGGCCGGATCGAGCTGGGCGTCTTCGGTGAGAAGCTCGATGGTCGTATCTTTCGCTGCGCCGGCGCGAATGCCGTTCAGCAGGATCGTCAGGAACGGATTGTCGAAGGACGTCATGGACACCGCAACCTTCGTCTCGGCGAATGCCGGCGATGCAAGAAGGCCAGGTGCTGCAAAAAGGCAAAGTGCGGTCGTGATCAGGAGCTGTCTCATCGGAGGTCTCGCTAATTGAAGGTCGTTTGGTGGTAATGTCGGACGCTGGGAGGCCGGCCCCCTTGGAAGGCGTGGCTGGTTTCAGGCCGTCTTCACGCGTTTTCGCTGTCGGTAAACGTCGGCCACGACGGCGGCAACGATGATGATGCCCTTAAGCATTTCCTGGTAATAGGCATCGAGCCGGAGGAACGTGAACCCGGAAATGATGACCCCGAAGATGACCATGCCGATCATGGTTCCGAGGATGGAGCCGCGACCGCCCGAAAGGGAAACGCCCCCGATGACGGCCATGGCAATCGCATCGAGCTCATAGCTCGTGCCCATGCCGGCCTGGGCGGTCAGGCCGCGGGAGGCAACGACGATGCCAGCCAGAGCCGAGAGAAGGCCTGCCACTGCATAGACCTTGACCGTGTGACGCTCGACATCGATGCCGGAGACGCGGGCCGCCTGCTTGTTTGCGCCAATCGCATAGGTGAACTTGCCGTAACGGGTGTAGCGAAGGACCACATGCATGATGGCGGCGACGATGAGGAAGATCAGGACGGGCGCAAGCCCCTTGCCGATCGCGGCGAAGCTGTCTGTGGGAAAGCTGATCGGTTGGCCTTTGGTGTACCACTTCGCAAAGCCCCGTGCGGTGACCATCATACCCAGCGTCGCGATGAACGGCGGAATGCGCGAGTAAGCGATGAGGAGCCCGTTGATCGCGCCGCAGACGACGCCGACCAACAGCCCTGCAATAACGGGCACGATGACCGGAAGATCCGTCAGGCCGGGATAGAGCGCCCGCTCAAAGGTCCCGACCTGGGCCAGGCTCATGGCGATCATCGCCGTTGCCCCGACGATCGATCCGGAGCTGAGGTCGATGCCGTCGGAGATGATAACCTGCGTGACGCCGATCGCGATGATCCCGATGACCGAGACCTGCAGGATCATGATGGAAAGCCGCTGCGTGTTGCCAAGGAAGCTCTGCCCCTGCAGGATCCAGCCGAGAATTTCGAACGTCAGCGAGATGCCGACGAGCACCAGAAGGATCGTCAGTTCCGGCGGAACGCGCCGTCGCGTCTGCTGCAGCTGGGGAACGGGTTGCGTGATGGTGTTCATGTTCGCTGTCTCCTCCCGCGGTGCACGACTAGCGCGCAGCGAGGTCCATGATCTTGACTTGAGTGGCTTCGGCGCGGTCGAGGACGCCGGACACGCGACCTTCATGCATGACGACGATGCGGTCGCTCATCCCCAGCACTTCCGGCAGTTCCGACGAAATCATCAGCACCGCGACCCCCTCCGCCGCGAGACCGGTGATGAGCCGATGGATTTCCGACTTGGCGCCGACATCGATGCCACGTGTGGGCTCGTCGAGGATGAGAATGCGCGGCTTGGTCAGGAGCCAACGGGCGATGAGCAGCTTCTGCTGGTTGCCGCCCGAGAGGTTCTCGACAGTCTCGTAGAGGTTCGGGGTCTTCACCCTCAATTGGTGGGCCATGTCCTCTGCAAGCTTGGTCACGGTGGACTGGTCGACGAAACCGCCTTTGACGTGCGACCGTGTGATCAGCGCCGACTGGATATTCTCCAGGCAATTCAGGGTGAGGAAACAGCCCGTCTCCTTGCGGTCCTCGGTGAGGAAGGCGAAGCCTTGCGCCATCGCGGCACTTGGACTGTCGATCGTGACCGCCATGCCGTTGACCAGGATCTCGCCGGATGTGGCAGGCATGACCCCGAAGATCGCTTCGGCGACGTTCGACCGTTTCGACCCCACAAGCCCCGCAAGCCCCAGGATCTCCCCGCGCCGGAGTGAGAACGAGATGTCGTGGAAGACGCCGGGAATGGTGAGATTGCGAACCTCGAGGATGACCTCGCCGATCGGGCATTCGATCTTCGGAAACATGTCGGTGATATCGCGCCCGACCATCATGCGAATGATGTCGTCGCGGTTGACGGCCGTCGACAGATGGGAGCCAACATATTTGCCGTCGCGAAACACCGTGAACTCGTCGGCGATCTCGAAAAGCTCGTTCATCTTGTGGGTGATGTAGACGATGCCGATCCCGCGTTCGCGCAGGTCGCGGATGATCGAGAACAGGCCTTCGACCTCGCGATCGGTCAGGGCGGATGTCGGCTCGTCCATGATGAGGATGGAGCTATCGTAGCTTACGGCGCGGGCGATCTCGACCATCTGCTTCTGAGCGACCGTCAGCTCCGACACCTGCGCGCGCGGATCGAGCTTGATGCGCAGACGGGCGAAAAGATCGGCGGTCATCTCGGCCATTCGGCCGTGATCGATGAGACCGAAGCGGTTTTTCGGTTCCCGCCGGATCCAGATGTTCTCGGCGACCGTCATCCAGTTCATCAGGGCCAGCTCCTGATGGATCATCGCGATGCCCTGTTCCAGCGCATCGAGCGGCGATTTCAGCGTGACCAGCTCACCGCGAAGGCGGATTTCGCCGGCATCCGGCTGATAGATCCCGGCGATGATTTTCATCAATGTCGATTTGCCGGCACCGTTTTCTCCCATGAGGGCGTGAACGGTGCCACGGCGAACGCGCAGCTGGACGTTATCGAGTGCGACGACGCCTGGGAACTCCTTGCGGATACCCTCGATAGCGAGAAGTCCGTGGCGTTCCGTCTCTTCGATGACGTGCTTGATCGCTTCGGCAGTGCGGGGACTAACCATGTGCAAACCCTCCATGATGGCGTTGGGGGAGGCGTGCGTCGCCTCGCCCCATTGTGGCAAAGAGGGTTAGTTCTTCGCCTGATAGTCCTTGAGGTTTGCAGGCGTCACGAGCTCGAAGGGAACGTAGCCCTTCTTCTCGACCGTCTCGCCGCGTGCGATCTTCAGCGCGGCATCCACGGCACCGCGGCCTTGGCCAGCCGCATTCTGGAACACCGATACGTCGAGCTCGCCAGCGGCCATCGATGCCAAGGCATCCTGGGTGGCATCGATACCGGCGACGATGACATCGTCCATGGCGCGCCCGGACGACTTCAGGGCCTGGATCGCGCCGATGGCCATTTCATCGTTGTTGGCAATCACGGCGTCGAACTGCACACCTGCCGAAAGCCAGTTCGTCATCAGGTCGGAGCCCTGTGTCCGCGACCAGTTGGCCGTCTGTTCCTCGACAATCTTGATGAAGCTGCAGTCGGGTGTCGCGAGGACGTCCTTGATATCCTGCGTGCGCATGCGCGCCGCCTGATTCGACAGTTCGCCCATCATGACGACGGCTTTCGCTTGGGTCTTGCCCGCCGCCTTCAGGATCCGGCAGACTTCCTTCGTTTCCAGCGTGCCCGACTCCTTTTCATCGGATGCCACGAAGGCCTGCTTCTCGGGAAGGTCGTCCACATTGACCGGCTGCCGGTTGACATAGACCAGCGGGATGCCGGCAGCCGCCGCTGCCTGCGAGAGCGCGACGGTCGCATCGGTATCGACCGGATTGACGATGATCGCATCGACGCCGGACGCCACGAAATTCTGCACCTGGCTCAGCTGCTTGCCGACATCATTCTGCGCATCCTCGATCTGCAGCGTGACGCCCTTCAGATCCTTCGAGTAGTCCGTCATGCCGTTGCGCAGAACGGTCAGGAAGTTGTCGTCGAAAAGCGCCATCGAGACGCCGATGGTCTCGGCCGAGGCCGTTGTTGCGAGCATCGTCGCGAGCGCTGTCGCCAGGAAATATTTCTTCATCGGGTTCTCCTCCACTTTATTCGTGTTGCCGCCGTTACGCGGCTGTTTATGGGCATGCGTGTCCGATGCCGCTGGCGAACCAGCAGCGGGAAACAAGGATCTTGTTGCGTAAGCGGTGAGCTCCTACCTCGTCACCGCAGGGGGACAATTCCGCAGTCGGCCCGGCGGGTCAACACGTCATGAGAGGGTTCAGCCGTCATTCCTGATAGAAACGTTTCAGATGCGTGTGAGGTTTTCTATCAAACCATCATAAGCTCTCAGGAACCCATAGAAGAGCTGGAAAGAATCTCTGGCCAGGGCTTTCAGCCATGCCGTGCTCGATCGTATGCACCATCGTTGCAATGAGGTCGGTACAAAGTTCGACGAGAGGCGTCTGAAAAACGCCCGAGATCCGGCGCTCGAGCAGCGCCTGGCGGGACTCTGGGGTAAGTTCGTTAACGAGGCAGGCGATCTCCTCCGAGCGCTTGCTTTCCTTAAGTGCCTCGATGGCGCCTTCCATACCTCCACCCATGCAATAGACTCCGACAAGGTCAGGATGGTGCGAAAGGGTGTCCATGAGGAGTTCATAGGTCAACCGCCGAGTCTCAAGGTTGATATGAGCATCGAGAACCTGAAATCTTGGCGCGAACTCGCGCATGTAGGCACGGAAGCCCATCTCGCGAAGCGAATGCCCGTGGAAGCGATGGCCTCCAAGAAACAGAACAACTTTTCCGGGTGACGGCGAGAGTTTGGAAATCATCCAAGCGGCGCTTCGGCCGACTTTCATATTGTTGGTGCCAAGGTAGGCCTCACGCACACCTTGCGCCAGATCCGTCAGGAGAGCGAAGGTTGGTATACCCTTCGTCTTGAGCGTGGAAACAGCAGCCGTCACGTCATAGTGATCCGGGCCGGTCACAGCGATAGCTGAAACCTTGCCAGCCATACCCAGCATTAGCTCCGACAGTTCGCTTGGCTCTCCTGATACGGCATAGGTGATCTTCAGACTGACATGACGATCCTTCACGGCTGCCGCCGCCGCGTTCAACTGTTCTGCAAACGCTTGATAGAAGGGTTGCCTCTCCTTTCGCAGGATGATGCCGAAGCGATAGGACGGCAAGTCTGCCATCATGCGCTGGCGGATAATCTTGGCACCGTGAAAGCCCAATTTCTCAGCTGCTTCGTATACCTTTCGAGAAGTCTCTTCTCGAACAGGGAGACGACCGTTCAATACCCGATCGACTGTTGCGACGCTCAGCCCGGAGGCATGTGCGACGTCAGCAATAGTAGTACGCTTCATGAGAGATCCAAATGATTAAACTCATCCTAGAATGACAGCTATATCACTCGCATTGCAATCATTAGCAGCGTCGAGGCATGACATCCGGCGCGCAAAAATTCCCGAAGGACAAACTGAATTACGTCAAATGAGATTGCTTACAACGGCTTACATGCGCCTGATGGTAACTTTCCCACATGCACCAACGTACGGTGGAGGGCGTACGGGAATGAAAGCGAAAAGCCTGTATCAAAGAGCGGATTGCGATCGGGTGAGCTAGAGTAAGAGTGGCGGGCCTTCCTAAGCTCTTGGTCTCAACTCGGCATCGCAAACAGCGGCAGAGTGAATCCGAAGCCTGCACGCGGTCGGGTTCAGAATGATTTCGATAGTGGATGCGTCACCTACGCCAGCTCTCTGATAAAATTTGAATGTTTGGCGCTTGTCATGAGCGGAAATTATTTCCGTAAAACAGCCGCTCTGGGCTCCTACGCTTTGGATGTATACGAACCGCTGACCCCGCCGATCAGGTGCAAAGAATTTTTAATGCAGGGAAGTTCCGCTCAGCGATGGCCGGTATGGGGCCGTTTGCAGAATGTCGGGTTGCGGGCGACGAAAGGAAGATAGCTGCCATTCAATCTAGTACTCAGCGATAGCAGCTTGCGACCAAAGCCCGCCTTTCGCGGAAGTCCACATACGACACAAGCAGTCATTTGTGTGACAAGGTGAAGCTGATATTCTGATTGTCAGGACATTATAGCGCAAGTGCGCGGGGGAACATCGCGTGATCTATGCTTGGATTGATGGCGTAAAGCGGCAACCGATTGCCAAGGGCGAGCGCACCGTCTGCAAGGATTGCGGCGGGCTCCTCACCTCCGTCATGCCCGCGCAGAACGTCAAGCACTGGCGGCACAAGGCTGGCGATTGCGACCGCTGGGGCGAAGGCGAAGGCCCCTGGCATCTGGACTGGAAAGAGCAGTTCGACATGGAATGCCGCGAAATTGGCCTTTATGACGCCGCCGCCGATGAGTGGCACCGCGCCGATGTGCTGTGCGGTGCCGGCACGCCGATCGCGACCGTGCTGGAGCTGCAACACTCCAGCATCAGCGAGCAGGAGCGCATGGAGCGCGAGGCCTTTTACCGCCAGAAGCATCGCATGTTCTGGCTTGTCCACCTGCACGACGAGCATAGCTTCACCGGCACTAGCTTCCGCCTGTCGCTGGGCCTCGGCGCGCGCACGGCGGCCGTGGACGGCCATAATTTCGAAATCGTGCACTTTGCGTCGCGCAGCAGCCAGTTCATCGAAAAGTGGAAGCGATCGAGCGCGCACGTCTTTTTCGATTGTCAGGGCCACATCTTCTACCTCGCCAACGAGAGCGAGGCAGCGCGGGCCAATGGCGGTCATCCGCTGAAGAAAGGCTATTTTGCCTATTCCCGGTTATTGCGGGAAGACTTCATCCGTGCCGTGCACGGGGCGGGCTGACACCATGACCGACCATAACGGCGGCCTGATGGTGGAAATGGGCAATGGCCTCGACAGCTATATGGCTGCGGCCGACGAAACCGCGGCTGAGCTGCTGCAAGGAGACAACGGCCTCATGGCCGCGCTCAGGCGCTATGACGATTATATGCGCCGCGGCCTCTGGGCGCATGTGGCACGATCGTCTGCCATCGGCTTCATCCTGCAAATGAACGCCTACATGGCGTTTCTCGCCGGCGTCCGGATGGCCTTGAGCGGCCATGCGGCCGCAGTCTTTCCACTCCTGCGCACCGCCTTGGAATCCGCTTCCTACGGCCTGCTGATCGAGCGCGATCCCGTCCTCGCCGACGTGTGGACACACCGCCATCGCAGCGAGGCCGACAGGAAGGCCTGCCGCAAAGCCTTCACCTTCGACCAGGGCATCGTCCACTTGAAGGACACGGCACCCGACGTCTATGACCTCGCTAAGCTCGCCTATGAAGGCGCGATTGACTTCGGCGCGCATCCGAATTTGATGGGCGTCGCCAGCCACCTCTCGATCGACGATAACCGTCCGGACGGCATGACCGCCGTTACCCTCACTAGCCTCTATGGATCGACGCACGTCGAAACCGTACGCGGCCTTTGTGCCTGCCTCGATTTCGGGTTTGCGATTATCGGCATAATCGCCCTCGCCACGCCCGATCCCGGCGAGGATCGGGTAAAGCGACTGATCGGGGAATTGCAAGCGCTCAATGACCTAAAGAACGATGCCGTTGCGCCCTATCAGCGCCCCTAATAGTTTTCCGCACGCCGCACGCCGCACGTTTCCGTTGGCCTGTCAGGGTGGTACCACTGATTTGCCCAACGGTCGAAATTGGTTCGTTAAGTGACCAGCAGGATGGGGGGCCGACAACGGAATGTCGGCTTCAGCGGGCCCCGCTGCAAATAGCCGACGATTTACACGACCAGAGCCTTGTCCTGGCTCGCCCTTTGACGGCTTAGTCATCGTCGTCCTCCGTTTCGGGGACTTCGCCAGCTTGGAAGCCGCACATCTCCATGAACATCCACGCCCGGAGCCAGTTGGAGATCTCGTTGACTTTTAGCCTGGAGACATCCTCCTGATAGCCGCCCCCTTGACGCATTTCGCGCATATATGGCGTTGAGGTGGCTGACATAGGCCTCGCGCATCGTCCCGGTCGGTCGGAATGCGAAGTTGTGCGAAATCGCCACCTCACTCACGGAGGTGACGACCACGCTCCACAACGGCAATTCGAACTCGCCATGGCCGCCATGCGTCAGGCTATCATTGGCGACGCGTTGAGCGAGCCGGATCAACCGTCCATCGAAAGCGTATAGCGGAGCCTCGAACAGGTTCGCATGAAGCTTTTCATCGAGCTGTTCGGTGATTGCGTTGGCCCGCTCGGGCTCGGCCAGCCGGAAAGGGTTCAGAGCGCAGATAAACAAGCTGCTCCGGTTCGACCAAGGGGTTGAGTCCCAGAACTTCCTAACAAAGCAGAAGCCGTGCAGCCGTTCTTCCTCCATCAACTGGGCTGCATAATTGCTGAGTCCGCTGAGGTGCTTTCGCGTCCACTCGTTCGGCGAGCCATCTTCCTCCTTGTTGTCAATCCAACCTGGTATGTCGTTGATGGTGATTACGACACAGCCCATGGCATCGTGTGACAGAAGCTGGTTGGTAAAGCGCTTGAACTCATCGTCGCTCGGCACGTGGAGCTGTAGCCTCAGGCTTTCGAGCGCGTCGGTGACGAATATCGGTGCGTAAACTACGACATCACGGTCAGCGACCAGCAGGTCATATAGATAAGCTTGGCGAGTGATCTTGACGTCCATCGTCGAGACCAGAACGGTGGTAATGTCTTTGTGGCCGGAAAAGGCGAACATGCCTGCGACGTAATTGCTGTAGGCGAACAGTTCGGAAAACGCGTTGCGCTCTGCCGCGCGGTTCACCTTTAACTCGAGAATGGAAGAGCCCGTCCTCATGGTGCCCAAGGAGATCGAGCTCCATTGGGCGGGTGCGGTCGGTGGGCAGCTTAATCTTGCTGCCCAGAAACTCTCCGTATCGAACCGAATTGTGCAGTCTCTTGAGCTTGATCAGGGCCCGCGCATTAATGATCCGCCAGAGTTGGAAGTCGTCCTCGTCGCCCACAGGCACTTCGTCGAACGCCGAGCTCTCGTCGATCAGGTCGGTTAACCCGGTCTTGAACAAGTAGCTGTGGACAGCCTCCTCGCTGAATTGGGCCAAATTGCTCTCCCGTGCCTAGGCTCAGGACCTATTAACCTCTTGCGGCGCGCTCTGCGTTTTGATTCACTGGGATCGAAAGGAGACGCTGCCATGAGTGACCTGATGCTGTTGTCGGAGGCGCAGATGCGCCG
>NZ_SLVH01000007.1:0-153381 GCF_004342335.1 Rhizobium sp. PP-F2F-G48
CACGATCCTGTTCTCTACAAGAAGCGCCACAAAATCGAGAACATGTTCGGCAGGCTCAAGGACTGGCGGCGCATTCACACCCGCTACGACCGCTGCGCACATACCTTCTTCTCGAGCATCTGCATCGCGGCCGCTGTTATCTTCTGGCTGTGAATTTTATGAGTCCTGAGCCTAGGTAGGGACCTTTCTCTTGTCGCGGGAACCCTAATTTTGCGACGTTGCAAAGTCGGGCTAACATATTGAGCAAATGTCGGGAATTTCGCGACACTAATTTTTTTCTCTTGAGGCGGACCCTGCGTCATACCGTAAGGAAGATTCCTGAAGGAGTTTTCAATGCTTGGACACGGTAAAGAGGTATTGCTAACGGCCCATGAATGCGCCAGCCGGATCGGCTTGAGCATCCGGGCTCTTCGGCTCTACGAAAAACATGGTCTAATCTCGCCTCGCCGCACCTCCAAACAGTGGCGGCTCTATCGAGCCGACGAGGTAACCCGCTTGAATGAAATCGTCGCACTAAAGTCTATTAGACTAAGCCTTCGAGATATTTCGAAGCTCTTGCGCGGTCAGCCCACCGATCTTGGTCAAATTCTCGCCCTGCAGCGCGAAGCGCTTGCGGACAAAAGAAGCCGGGTGGAGCGAGGGCTGGCTGTGACTGAGGCTTTGAAAAAAATCCGTTCTGGACTGTCTGCGTCGCTTGACGACCTTATGACTCTCGCAAAGGAAACAAACGTGGCTGAACCGTCAAAGGATACCGTCGCCTGGCGTCGCTATGAACAGATGCGCCCGCGAATTGAAATCGATACCGCCCGGTACGATGACTATTCCGGAGCCTACGAAACTGATGGTGGGACACTTTCTATCGTGTCCCATCGCGATGGGGGCTCTTCTACCGCATCGTCGGGCAGTCGGATATCGAGATTTTTCCGGAGAGCGGGACCGAATTCTTTATGAAGGTCCTGCCAGTGCAAATTACATTTGAGCGTGGACAGGACCAACGGGTGCAACGCCTGCGCCACCATCAAAACGGTTTTGAGGATCATGCGTTCAGAACTGACCTTGATCAGGTGCGCAATATCGAAGACGCAGTCCAGGAACGCATCCGGGCGCAAAAGCCGCTGCCCGAAGGCGAGATGGTCTTGCGTGATGTGATTGAGGAGCATGCTAGGGGCGAGCCTCACCTCGATAGAATGTCGCCCGCTTTAGCTGTGCTCGCGGACGAGCAAAAGAGCTTCATTCAAGCCGAATTGAACAAGGCGGGAGAACTGAAGCAGCTTTCATTCAAGGGTGTTTCGCAAGTCGGTCTGAATATTTACGACGCTGATTTTGAACATGCAAAGATCGAATAGGGCTTTGCCCTCACCCATAGGGGGCGGATAAGCCATCTCTATCTTCGACAAACACCTTAGTCGTTCGAGCGTTGTTGCAGAAATCCTACAGATTGTCTGAAAAGTTGGCGAGCGCAGTTTCCTAAAGACATCACTATCTCCTCAGGTGAAACGAGATCGCAAATTCTGGACGCCAATACTCTTCACAATCGCCTCGACTGTTAGCGTGTCCAAAAGATCAAGCATCTCTGGCCTGCCCCATTGGGTGGTCCGGGTTTAACGTTAGTGCATGCTGTGTCTAGCCGCTACCGCCGGGGTTGATGCCGGTCCGTTCTGGCGGGGCCACAGGGTGGCTTCCGGTGCTAGTGGCTTGTAGGCAGCGTCCCCATAAACGGGGTTCATCTTTTTGACGGTGTGTGATTCCATCTCCGTGAAAGGAGATTGCCATGCGCCGTCACGAATTGAGCGACGAAGAATGGGCTATTATCGCACCTCTGTTGCCGAACAATAGCCGTGGAATAGAACGCGTCGACGACCGCCGGGTGATCAACGGCATCCTGTGGCGTTTCAGGACTGGTTCGTCTTGGCGAGATGTGCCGGAGCGTTACGGTCCGCGCACGATGCTTTACAATCGGTTCTCCCGCTGGCGCAAGGCGGGCGTCTGGGATCGCCTTCTGGACGCCGTTTCAAAGCGTTACGATGGCGACATCGTGATGATCGACAGTTCTTGTGTTCGCGTTCACCAGCATGGTGCCAACGCTAAAAAGGGGGATCTGCCGATCCTTGCATGGGACGTTCGCGCGGTGGCCTGACGACAAAGATCCACGCTCTTGTCGATGCAGATGGCAGACCAGTTCTGTTGGAACTCACCGCCGGCCAAGCCGCCGATGCACCGATGGCCGAAAAGCTGTTGAGCGACCTACGGCCCGGCGCGACGATCCTCGCCGACAAGGCATATGACACCGACGCCATTCGTAACTTTGCCAAGCAACGCAAATGCTGGGCGAATATCCCTGCAAAGGCAAATCGAAAGCAGACATTCAGCTTCAGCCGCTGGATCTACCGTCAGCGCAATCTCGTGGAACGGTTCTTTAACCGTATCAAGCAGATGCGCGGCCTTGCGACGCGATACGACCGGCGTGCTGATAATTACCTCGCCGCCCTCAAGCTTGCAGCGACGAGGATATGGATTGCTTCAGCTAATGAGTCCAGACCCTAGTTCAGTGATGAGTGCGGACGTACGGTATTGTAGTGCTGCCTCCAGCCCTCGATGATGATCTTTGCCTCCTTGAGCGCGTAGAAGATTTCTCCGTTGAGCAGTTCGTCCCTGAGCTTCGAGTTGAAGCTCTCGCAGTAGCCGTTCTCCCACGGGCTGCCTGGCATAATGTATGCCGTTTTGGCACCGACCAGCGCAATCCATTCCCTCAAAGCCTTGGCGATGAACTCAGGACCGTTGTCGGAACGAATATGTGCCGGGATGCCGCGCAGGATGAACAGATCAGAGAGGAAATCGATGACATCGACCGCCTTCAGCTTCCTCTCGACCCTGATGGCAATGCATTCTCTCGTGAACTCGTCGATCACGTTTAACATGCGGATTTTCTGTCCGTTATGCGTCCGGTCCTCGACAAAGTCATAGGACCAGACATGGTTGGGGTATTCCGGCTGAAGCCGGATGCACGAACTATCGTTCAGCCACAGCCGACCGCGCTTGGGTTGCCTGGATGGAATTTTCAGCCCCTCCCGTCGCCATATCCTCTCAACCCGTTTGACGCTCACGATCCAACCCGCTTGGTGCAGCATCGCCGTGATGCGACGCCTTACGCCAATTGAAGGCAATTGGCTGTCGGCCAGCGGGATAGCCATAGCGGCCATACTGGAGAGCGAGTGCCGTGATGTCGGCGGTTAATGCCGTCTCGTCATCCGGTGTCTTTGCGATTTTGCGCTGCGTAGAACGATGCTGGCCGAGAACCCGGCATGCCCGTCGTTCGGACACGCCCAATTCTGAGGTGATATGATCCACGCAGGCACGGCGGCGGGCGGGGCTTAGAAGTTTCCCCGAGCGGCCTCCGCCAGGATCATCTTGTCCAGGGTCAGATCGGAAACTGCACGCCTGAGCCGGGCGTTCTCCGCTTCCAGTTCCTTCAGGCGCTTGACCTGATCGCCCTTCAAACCCCCGTATTCAGGCCGCCAACGGTAGTTTGTAACTTCCGTCACGCCTATCGACGGGATCGCCTCCGCCATCGATTTTCCCTGCGCATTCAGCACGTCAACCTGACCGAGCTTCGTGACAATCTCTTCTGCCTTATATCTTTTCGCTGCCATTCCAATGTCCTTCTTCGGCTCGTAAGCCATACTTCAAGAAGGATCACTTTTCAGGGGGCAGACCAAAATGCTGAAAATCGGTCTTCTCGGTGCTGGACGAATTGGTAACGTCCACGCCAAAGCGATCACCTCAAATCCCGGAAGCGCCCTGGTCGCGGTTTCCGACGTTAAAGCATTTCCCTGACTGATTGAATCGGATTGCTTTGCAAATCAGTCTCCTTCTGATTCAAACTATCTGCCGATGGAGGTCGGCAGATATGTCGAGAGCCCTTTCCGTTGATCTTCGCATAGGTGTGCTCGCTGCCGTGAACGGCGGCGCATTGCATAGAGAGGCTGCCGAGCGTTTCGGCGTGAGCGCAGCCAGCGTGAGCCGTTGGCGTCACTTGCAAATCCAGCAGGGAAATGTTCGACCCGGTCCACTCGGCGGCGACCGCAATTCCCACAAGACAGAAGCGCATGCCGATCTAATCATGATCTGGCTCGTCGAGCACCGGGACGGCACCCTTTTCGAGCTTCGCAAAGCCTTGGATGATCAAGGCATTTCCATCAGCAAGTCGGCGCTGCATCGCTTTCTTGTCCGGCACGAACAAACGCGCAAAAGAAGACTGGCCATGCGGTAGAGCAAAGCCGTCCGGACGTGCTGGAAAAGCGGCAATGCTGGTTCGGGGCGCAACTCGATCTCGATCCAGAGCGGCTCGTGTTCATCGACGAAACCTGGACCGCGACCAATATGGCTCGTACTCACGGGCGATGCCGCAAGGGCGAGCGGTTGCGGATGGGTTTCCCTCACGGTCATCGGAAGACGACCACATTGGTTGCGGGCCTCCGCAACACGGGAATGGTCGCGCCACTTGTCATAGACGGACCGATTAACGGTGAGTGGTTCGAGGCGTATGTGGCTCAGGTTCTGGTTCCGACATTGAAACCAGGGGACGTTGTCATCCTCGACAATCTGTCCAGCCACAAACGACCGGCAGCAAGGGAACTGATCGAGGCGGTCGGCGCGACAATGATGTTCCTTCCGCCCTACAGCCCGGACTTCAACCCCATTGAGAAGGCCTTCTCCAAGCTCAAGGCTCTCCTACGAAAAGCTGCGGAGAGAACCGTCACCGGACTATGGGATCGCATCGGCAAGCTGATTGATATGGTCGAACCGCAAGAAGCTCAGAACTACTTCAATTCCTGCGGATATGATCCAACATGATAGGGAAACGCTCTAATACGGACGCTGCCGGAAAACTCGCCGGCCAGTATGGCGCCGAAGCCCGTTCTAGCGCCGACATCATCAACGATGCCTCCATCGATGCCGTGCTCATCGCGACGTCGACCGACACGCATTCCGATCTGATCGAAGCTGCGACCAGGGCCGGCAAGGCCGTGCTGTGCGAGAAGCCCGTCGATCTGAGCCGGGAACGCGCACGCGCCTGCCAGGTCGTCGCGGCTGGCACCGGCAAACCCGTCATGATCGGCTTCAATCGTCGTTTCGATCCGAACTTCGCTGCCCTCAAGACCGCCGCCGACCGTGGCGACATCGGCAAAACCGAGCTTCTGTCGATTACGTTGTTCGATCCCGCACCACCGCCAGTTTCTTACATCAAGGTGTCCGGCGGCTTGTTCCGTGATATGATGATCCACGACTTCGACCTGGCATGCTGGATCTTCGGTGGCGCTCCCGAGACCGTCAGCGCAACCGGAAGCTCGATCGTCGATCCCGAGATCGGAGCCGCCGGTGACGTCGATACCGCTGCCGTCACACTGAAGTTTGCCGACGGACGCATTGCCGTCATCAAGAACAGCCGGCGCGCCGTCTATGGCTACGACCAGCGCATCGAGCTTCTCGGCTCCGAGGGTCTTCTGTCGGCCGGAAACATCCTTGAAAATACCGTGACGAAGGCGACGAAGGACGGCGTGACCGGCGCAAAGCCAGAGTTCTTCTTCCTTGAGCGATACATGCGCGCCTATTCGAACGAATGGAACGCTTTTGTGGATGCCATCACGTCCGGCTCGGCCCTGCCGGTCTCGTTGCAAGACGGCGTCAATGCGCTCGCACTTGCAGAAGCGGCTACACTGTCGCTGAAGACAGGTCAGACAGTCGGGCTCTCCGAGATTTTGTAGCGAGCGAGGGCGTTCGATGCCTCAAATGAGAGAGGCTCCGGCCAGCTTCCGGAGCCTGAAAGATGAGATCGCCAAGCGAAACCTCCGTTTCCCGGCTCGTGTCGAGAATGTTGCAAGGCTGTGTTTCGACAACCCCCAACTGCTTGCTTTCGAAGCGACGACGGTCATTGCAAAACGCGCAGGAATATCCCGTTCGAAAGTTCTTCGGTTCGCTTACCTGATCGGGTTTAAGGATATAAAGTCCGCGCGTCGCATCTTTCAAGATGAAATTCGGATTTCTCAGAGGTTGTCCCGAATGGAGTTGAGTGATTCCAGCCAGTTGTGATTCCATCGGATGTGCGAAGTTTCGATGGAGAACACGATGGCTTGGACTGAAACACTCGGCGGCAAAATGTCCGTTGAACGAGCCGATATGCAAGAGACGTTACAGATTGCGAATGGGATTGTGTTGTCCCTTTCATGCCGGCGCCACGGCGTCTGTGCCGCCCGCACAAGACCGATCTGCGCGATGTTTTGAACGCCCTTCTCTCTATTGCTTCAACGGGCTGCCAGTGACGGATGCTACCGAAGCACTTTCCGCCGTGTTCGACGGTGCAGCGGTATCTCTACGAATAGCGAGAAGTGGGTCTTTGGTAATGGATCAACCACCACCTCGTCATGGAAGCACGCGGCGTGTAGAAGCGCTCTGGCACAAGACCGACTTGGTTTTCGACCTGTCTTTTCTTCCAGCCGGATGCTGGCGTGCAGGCTACGGGATGCACGAGATAATGGCTGCGCATCTGCAGGAAACGGCGATTGTAGAGCCGTTCCTTGCCGATAAAGACGGCCTCCACCGCCGTCTTCTCCCGGCGAATGCTCGCATTCGTCCGGTGTTGTCGTAGATGCCGCGCGTGCAGGTGCCACGGAAGAAGTCGAAGGCCTTGTCTTGGGCGTCGAAGACCATCTCTTGGCTCTCACGCATTTAGGCCCCCCGCTAACATAATCCGGCTGTGGCAGAGGCGGACATGGGTAACCTTCACCGTCGTCGTCACGCCCTGGATCAGGACGATCTCGTGGCTCCAGTCAAACTGATAGGCCTCGCCGGGCGCATAGTAGAGCGGCACGTCGACCTCGGCCATCACAGCCCCTCGATCCTTCGACCATCCCTTCGCATAGCGCCGGATTGCATCGTAGTTGCCGTCGTAGCCCAGCGCCCGAAGCTTTTCGTAAATCCGGATCAGCGTTAGCCGCTCGCGAGATGGCTTGCCGTCGTTCGCGCCAAGGAAGCGCTCGATCTCCGCCTTCCAGGCCCCGGTCTTCGGCAGCGGCTGCGTTCGCGCTCATAGGAAAAGTCGGTCTCGTCAGACCGCAGTATCTTGCGCACCGTGTTGCGGGAAACATGCAGCTCCAGGACGATCTTCTTTACCGACCAGCCTTGCACATGGAAGGCTCGACGAACACGCGCAATCGTATCCACTCGCTTCAACTCCCACTCCATCCGCCAGCAAAAGACGGATGGTCAGACGAAACAGGTGGGGGGGCAAAATTGGACGCCGTTCACCCTGCCAGAGGGGTCAATATACCACGCCGAAACACAGGCCCAGTCCGAGTCCGTATTGCAAGTCTCGCTCGACCTTCTTTTAATGATCTCAGTGTTTTCATGCGCGTGGCATCGGCTGCGCAAGTCAGATCAGGTTATGCAAAGGATTGAACGTAGCTCGAGAACAGGGCAACGCGGCGGTCGCCACTCTTGGTAGTAAGATTTATGTTCTCCCACCAACCGGGCTACGGCATAAGCTTACGCTGCCGCAAGCGCATCGAAGAGGTGTTCGGCTGGATCAAGGCGCAGGCCCGCTTCGCCGAGGTATAAGTTTGCGGCAGACTGAAAGTCTCCGCCGTCTTCGGATCCGCTACCTATAACCTCGTCGGACTGCCAAAAATGCTAGCACAGGCCGCCTGACAGGGCCGCTGCACAGTCATCGAAGACCCATAGCCAACACAGGCGACCGAAGTCAGCAACCGGTTCAAACGCAATACCCTACCGAATGCGCCACTAAAACAACTAACGCAGCCGTTTTGCAGCAGCCTGTGAGACCGATTTCGACTGGACGACAACAAAGTAGCCACTATTTTAGGATTCTATCCAATCTCACAGCAGTGCATTCTGCCTGTTTACTGTATCAGAATAGGCAGCTAAATCCCGTGACACCAACCTTCCACACGCTGCGACCCGCACGTCTCAGGCGACGTGCCGGCGTTTTGGATCGGGGATAGGGACGGCTTCGATAAGGGCTTGAGTATAAGCGTCCTGAGGGTTCCCGAACACGGAACGGCGCGATCCTATCTCGACGATCCGGCCGGAGCGCAGGACGGCGACGTTGTGGGACATCTGCTCAATAACCGCCATGTCGTGCGAAATGAACAGATAGGCCAGCCCCATCGTTTCCTGCAGTTCCAGCATCAGATCGAGCACGCGCGCTCGCACGGACACGTCGAGCGCCGCCACGCTTTCATCCGCGACGATCAGCTTCGGACCGAGCGCGAGCGCCCGCGCGATGCAGATCCTCTGGCGCTGGCCGCCGGAGAATTCGTGCGGGTACCGCGTTGCGGCTTCTGGCGCAAGGCCGACCTGGCGCAGTAGCTCGGCGACCCGGTCCTCGCGCTCGCCCTTGTTGGCGAGCCCATGGATGGCGAGCGGTTCGGCGATCGCCGCACCGACCGCCATGCGTGGGTCGAGGGAGGCATAGGGGTCCTGAAAGATCATCTGCGCCCGACGGCGCACAGGGGCCATCTGGCGCTGGCTGAGCCCACCGATATTCCGGCCGTCGATGACGATGTCGCCCGTGAACGGAATGAGACCGAGAACGGCCTTGCCGGTGGTGGATTTCCCCGAACCGCTCTCGCCCACGAGACCGAGGGTCTGGCCGGGCAGGATCTCGAAGGAGACGTCGCTGACGACCGGTAAAGGCGGTGTCTTGCCGAAAAGCCAGCCCGTCGCCTTGCCATAGGTGACGTCGAGCTTTCGGACGGTCAGAACCGGCTGACGATCGGTCGGCGAGGACTGCGTCGGCTCCGGGCTTTTGCGCGGTGGGCTTTCAGTTCCCGCGTAGGAGCCGAGCCGCGGCACCGCGGCCAGGAGGTCGCGCGTGTAGCGCTCCTGCGGCGCACCGAAGAGTGGCACGACCTCGCCCTGCTCGATAATCCGGCCGGCCTGCATGATGACGACGCGGTCGGCCATCTGGGCGACGACGCCCATGTCGTGGGTGATGAGAACGACCGAAGCGCCGAACTCGCGCTTCAATTCGTTGATCAGCTTCAGGATCTGCGCCTGAACCGTGACGTCGAGGGCTGTCGTCGGCTCGTCGGCGATCAGCACTTTCGGCCGGCAGGAAAGCGCCATCGCGATCATAACCCGCTGGCGCATGCCGCCCGACAGCTCGTGCGGAAACTGCTTCAGCCGCTTGGCGGGTTCGGTGATGTGGACGGCATCGAGCATACGCAACGCCGCGGCGTCGACGCTCTTGCCGTCCGAACCCTGATGCTCGCGGATCGTCTCGGTCAGCTGCGCACCGACGGACATGACCGGATTGAGCGACGTCATTGGTTCCTGGAACACCATGGCGATATCGCCGCCCCGCACGCTGCGCATGGCCCGGTTGGGCAGCCGGGAGAGCTCGCGGCCCTCAAGCGAAATGCTGCCCGAGGCGATCTGCAACGAGGCCTTGGGCAGAAGCCCCATGATGGCGAGCGACGTCACGGACTTGCCGGAGCCGCTTTCGCCCGCGATGCAGAGCGTCTCTCCGGCCATCAATCCAAAACTGACGTCGTCGATCACGCGTTGGAGGCCTTCCGGCGTACGCGCATCAACGCAAAGCTCGCTGACCGCAAGCACCGGGGCGGAAACCAAGGGCGAAACCGGGGCAGGCGACGTCACGAAAATACGATCCTCGGAAAGTAGAAAGACACGACCCAATTGGGCATATCGACGATCTCGCTGATCCGGAGATCGCCGCAGACGGAGCAGAGCATATAGGCATCGACGGGATTCATGCCGTGTTCGGCGACCAGAAGGTCGATCATCCGCATGACGCTTTCGCGGGCACCCGTCATCAGGTCGGGGCCGATCCCCGTGGTGACCTCGTAGCCCATGCCGTCGAGATGGCGTGTGACCGGCTCCGTCGTGGTGAAGCGGGGGGTCTGCAGGCGTGCGTCCTTGACGAGTTCGATCGTCGCCTCGACCTCCATCTGGCTTTCGATCGCCGTGCCACAGACCTCGCCGTCGCCCTGCGCCGCATGCGTGTCGCCGATCGAAAAGAGCGCGCCTTCGACCTCCACCGGCAGATAGAGCGTGACCCCCGATGTGAGGTCGCGGATGTCGAGATTGCCGCCGACGCGTCGGGGTGGCACGACCGAATGAAGGCCCGGCTCAGCCGGCGCGACGCCGATCGTACCCGCAAAGGGTTTCAGCGGCACCTTGCCGCCGGGCCCGAAGAGCGATGGCGCCATGCTGTTGGCGTCGTAGGTCCAGACATGCAGGGCCGGATCCTTGAATTGATCAGAAAGCAGCCCGAAGCCTGGAATATTCGCCGTCCAGCCGACGCCCGAGGGAACGAAACGACGAATCGTTACCTTGAGCGCATCGCCGGGAACCGCACCCTCGATATAGACGGGACCCGAGACCGGATTGATCCGCCCGAATTCGAGCGCTGCGAGGCTTTCGAGCGTCGAGCCGGCACCGAGCTGACCGCCGGAGGAATCTAGGCATTCGAAGTGGATGGTTTCTCCAGGCTTGGCGACGACGGCCGGCTCGAAATCCTTGTTCCAGCCGAAATGATGCTGGGCGCGATGAATGGTATAGGTGCAGGCGACGCACATGGTGTTCTCTTCTCTTGGCTTGTTTGTCTTCCCCAGGCATCCTCTCCCCCAGGCTGCGAGAAGAGCTTGGGGAGAGGATAGATGCGGTGATGTCTAGTGTTTGACGAAGATCGCGTCGTAGTTGATCACCCGTGTCGGATCGATGTAGATATCGCCTTCGCCGCCCATGCGCGGCGACTTGGCGACGACGCGGCGCTCGTTCGTCACCGGAATCCACGGCGCATCGGCCATGATGTCGGTGAAGATCTTTTCCCATGCGGCTGTGCGCTCCGATGTCTTGGCAGGATCGGAGATCGCGTCCGCCGCGATCGCGCGTTTGTCCAGCTCGGCGTTGCAGTACCAGGACCAGTTCCACCCGCCCGGTACCGCTCCCGCGCAGCCGAGGATCGGTCCGTAGAAATTCGACGGATCCGGGAAGTCGGCGATCCAGGCCATGCCGCCGGACCAGATCATCGGTGCTTCGCCTTCCGTGCCGCCCGCGGCGATCACGTTCGATTGCGCCAGGGCCCGCACTTCGGCCTTGACGCCGATGGCGGCGAGATCCTGCTGGATCGCCTGGGCGATGCGCGGCTGCGGATCGGTGTTGGTCGAGTAGAGGATCGTTTCGAAGCCATCGGCAAGCCCCGCTTCGGCCAGCAGCGCCTTGGCCTTGGCGACGTCGTAACCATAGCCGGTATAGGCCTTGTCGTAGCCGGGCATCAGCGGCGGCAGAACTTGGTTGGCGGCGGTCGCGCGACCGTTGAGAATGCGGGTGATCCGCTCCTTGTTGATCGCCATGTTGACGGCTTGGCGGACTTTCAGATCGTCGAACGGTTTCACCTTGGTGTTCAGCGTCACGTAGCCCGTATGAAGTTGCGCGCCATCGACGATCATGTCGACGCCTTCCGGCGCGTTCTTCATTTCCAGGAACTTTGCCGGCGGGATGCCGTCTCCGGCGATATCGACCTCGCCCTTCTGCAGGCGCAACAGTGCCACGAGAGGCTCCTGGCCGACCTCGACCGTGAAGCTGTCGAGATGCGGCATATCCTTGACGAAATAGGCAGGGTTGCGCTCGAAGACGAGACGCTGCCCGATGACCCATTCCTTCAGGACGAAGGTGCCGGAGCCGATAGGGTTCTTGCCGAAATCACCCGCCGCGGCCTCAACCGCCTCCTTCGGAACGACGGAGGCGAAGTTGATGGCCAGCACATGCAGGAAGGTCGCATCGGGTCGCGACAGGTGAAAGATGACGGTTGTATCGTCAGGCGTCTCGATGCCCTCCAACGTCTGCGACGTGCCGCCCGAGAGCGTGTCGAAGCCCTTGATGGCTCCGAAGAAGCCGGCGCCTGGGCCCTGCGTTTTTGGGTTCACGGCCCGTTCGATCGAATATTTCACGTCGGATGCGACGACGCCGCGGCCATTCGAGAAGGTCACGCCCTTGCGAAGCTTGAAGGTGTAGGTGAGGCCGTCCGGCGAAACGTCGAAGGTTTCGGCAAGCGACGGAACAAGCTCCGGCGTTCCCGGCTTGTAGTCCATCAAGCGGGAGTACAGGCTCTTGATCATCGACCAGTTGACCCAATCATAGCCGATCGCCGGATCGAGCGTGGCGATATCGTCCTTGTAGGTGATGACGATATCGCCGCCCTGTGCGGGCGCACCTTGCGCGAAAGCGCAGACCGGCGTGACGACGAGCGCCACGGCTACGGTTGTCTGTCGAAGCCAGCATTTCAACATTGCACGTTCCCCTTTTTGATTGTGACTGCGGTTTGCGATCAGCGCGCTCGAATGCGCGGATCGATGAGTGGTGTGACGATGTCGGCAAGCAGGTTGCCGAGAACGATGGCCAGCGCCGAAATGAGCGTGACGCCCATGATGATCGGAATATCGACCTGCTGAATGGCCTGCCAAGCGAGCTGCCCGATGCCGGGCCACCCGTAGACGGCCTCGACCACCACGACGCCGCCCATGAACTGGCCGATATCGATGCCGATCATGGCGATGATCGGCAGGAGAGCGTTGGGCAGGGCATGGCGCAGCACGATGCGGGCGGAAGACAGGCCCTTGGCCCGCGCGGTGCGGACATAATCCTGGTTGAGCACGTCGACCATGGCCGAGCGCACCATTCGCGCGTACCAGCCGGCGCCGAGAATGCCGAGCGTGCTCGCCGGCAGGACGACATGGGCAAGGGTACCGTAGCCGCTCATCGGAAACCAGCCGAGCGTGACGGCGAAGAGATAGAGGAGGAGCAGGGCGGCCACGAATTGCGGCGCGGACACCCCGACGAAGGAAGCCATCATCACGATCCGATCGACGGCGCCGCCGCGACGGATGGCGGCGATGACGCCGAAGGAGATGCCGAGCAACACCTCGATGAAGATACCGGCTGCCATCAGCACGAGCGTCGCGGGCAGCCGCGCGGCGATCAGCATGCCGACATCCGTCTTCTGCGCATAGGACCGGCCGAGATCGCCCGCGACGATGCCCTGGAGATAGACCCAGAACTGGACCAGCAGCGGCTTGTCCAGCCCGAGTTCATGACGGATGTTGGCGACGGTCTGTGCCGTGGCGCTGCGGCCGGCGATCATGCGGGCGGGATCGGCCGGCAGCGCGTAGAGAAGAAGAAACGTGATCGCGGCGACGCCGAGCAGGATCAGCACCGTCTGGACGATGCGGCGGGCAAGCAGCAGAGCCATTTCACCCTCTCCCGCGCTGCGTCGGATCGAGAATGTCGCGCAGCGCGTCCCCGACAAGATTGAAGGACAGCGCCGTCAGCAGGATCACCGCACCTGGAATGAAGACCAGCCAGGGAGCGGCCTGGAAATAGCTCTGGCTCTCGAAGATGATATTGCCCCAGGAGGGCTGCGGCGGCTGCACGCCGATGCCGAGGAACGACAGGGTCGCCTCCAGAAGCACGGTGGTCGCGATGCCGAGTGTGCCCCAGACGATCGCCGTCGGCATCAGATGCGGCAGGATATGGTAGACGAGGATGCGGACATGGCCCGCTCCCAGCGCGCGCTCCGCCAGAATGAAGTCGCGCTCTACGAGACCGCGTGTCTCCGTATAGACGATCCGCGCCACCTGCACCCAGTTGACCAGCGCGATCACCATCGCGACGATCCAGAGGCTTGGGCGCAGCAGCGCCGCCAGCACGATTGCGAGTAGCAGGGCGGGAAACGCCATCATCAAATCCGTGAACCGCATCAGCAGATTGCCCATGAGACCGCGCACGTAACCGGCGAGGATGCCGATGAGAAGGCCGATCGACACGGCGATCCCGTTGGCGACGAGACCGATCACGAGCGAGGTTCGGGCGCCGTAGAGAAGCCGCGAAAAGAGGTCGCGACCCAGCGTGTCGGTGCCGAGAAGAAACTGCGCACCCGGTGGCATCGGCGCGCCTTCGAGCGTCAGTCCGTAGAACATCTGTTCGTCTGGGCTGTAGGGCGCAACGAGCGGTGCGGTGATGGCGAGGACGATGACGATGAACACGATTGAGAGACCGAAAAGCGCCGAAGGCTGGCGGATCATCGCTTTCAGGACACGCATCAGACGGCCTCCGGCATCGGCTCTGCGCCGCCGACGATCGAGGCGGCCATCTGCTCCATGGCCATTCGCCGCTTCATGGCGCAGTTGCGCAGCGTGTCGTAGGCATGGTGCTCGTCGACTTTCCGCGCCGCCATGATCTGCTGCACGGCGGCGTGAACGAGCGGACGCAAGCGGACGCGCTCTTCGAGATGCGCGATCTTTTCCGTGACCGCAAGGCGCTCCCGGTGGATGCCGAGCGCCATTACCAGCGCCGGATAGACCGCGGAAACGGAGAGCGGTTTTGCGATAATCGCACCCGCGCCCTGCTGGATCGCCCAGGCGATACGTCCGGGGGCTTCCGAGCCGAGAAGGGCGACCAGCGGACGAGGTGCGGTCCCGCCGCCCCAGGGCAGAAGCCCGTCCCAACCCTGATCCGCATCGACCAGCACAAGATCCGGCAGTGCATTCTCGTCCAGGGGCGCCCATTGCTGCGTGACGGAGCAGCCGAGAAGCTTGAGCTGACGGATGAGACGCTCCGTCAGACTGTCCTCGCGATGCAGGAGCGCGGCGTGCCAGCCGGTAAAGTTCGGGGTTTCCCTCATGAGACGACCCGCAGTTGCCGCAGGGAGCGCCGGTTGCGCCCGGTCAGATAGGGATCGGCGGCGATGGCGGATTGCGACGTCACGATCGCGAAGCCGTTGTCATCGGTAATGCGTCCGAGATGAAATGGCAGCGCTGCATGATGGGTGTCGGGATCGATGAGGATCGGCCCGAGAACGGAGCGGGCGGGAGCCGCCGACAAGATTTTCCGCACCGCCACCGGATCGTCGGTGCCGGCGGCGATGATGGCCTCGGCGCAGAGTTTCAACGAGGTGTATGCACAGGCAAACACGCTTGAAATCCGCCGCTCCGCCCCGAATCGGGCCGTGACCCGCCGCTTGAAATCCATATTGTCCGGCGTGTCGAGGCTGTCGAAATAGGCCGCGGCGCAGAGTTGACCCGTCGCAACGCCGGCGCCTATAGCGGACAGTTCGCACTCGGTAAGATCGCAGCTGACGACCGGGCAGTTTTCGGGCCGGAAAGCTGGGTCCCGCGCGCCGAGCGCCTTGATGGCGGCAAGAAAAGCATAGCTCGACGGGCCGATCAGGTTGTTGAGAATGAAGCTTGGCCGTTGCAGTTCGATGTCGGCGACGACGCGCTCGACCGCAGTTTCCTCGAACGGAAGATACCGCTCGCCCAGAACCTCGCCGCCCGCAGCCCCGATCAGTTCTCGCGCCAACCGGTTCATCTCCCAGCCCCAGACATAGTTCGCCCCGACCAGATATGGCCGGTTGCCATAACGCGGCAGCAAATAGTCGAAGACCGGCAGGAGATGCTGGTTCGGGCAGCCGCCGATATAGACAACGTTCTCGTTGGCCTCGAAGCCCTCGTAAGGGCACATGTACCACAGCAGGCCGTCATGCTTCTCAACAAGAGGAAGCACTTCTTTGCGCGCCAGCGAAGTGATGGTTCCGACAATATGCCGGCACCCCCGATCGCGCAGCAGGCTGCGCGCGCCCTCCAGATAGTCCGGAATATGCGCCTTCGGATCGATGAATTCCGGCACGATGCGCCTCTCATGCGCCGTTTGCAGTTCGTGGAGCGCCATCTCCGCCCCGTCCCGCGCATCCCGCCCCATTGATCCGTAGGGACCAGTGGTGGAATAAAGAATGCCGATCTTCACCGCGTCGCGCATGATAAGCCCAAACGAAAAAGCCCCATGACGCGTTTCCCATGAAGACGGGACGTCATGAGGCCAAACTGCCCAGCGGCCATGAAAGGCCATGTGAAAGAAGACGACTGCTTAATCGTGTAGCATGATTAAAAGACGGGCAAGTCTGTTTTGTCAAGGGGTACGTCTTCCTGAAAGAAAAGCGTCTGACATTGGCATTCGCGTCAGAGCCAAGATTCTCATCTCATGCTTGGATTTTTCCAACAAAGCTTGAGCAGGCAAGAAAAATAGCGCTCGATGACCGTGTCAGAAATCGGTGTAGTAACGGCATTCACTTTCGGTCATTGACGACCCGTCGCGTTTTGCAGTGCAAAATTGGCAGGTACCTATCCAGACCTAGCGCCGCGCCGCGAGCAGTCTGGCGAAACAAACATCCCGTGAGGCGCAGATAATTTCCGGTCCCGACGCGCGCCGATGGTTTCGGTGCAGTCGGATACTGGTTTTATTGAACTGACTGCTTCCACCCCGCAGGACGATATGCGCGGGGTGGCTCAGGTCGCGCCGCTTTGGGACGGCAGCACGGATGGCAGCCGTCAGGAATCCATATCGAGGGCATGATCGAGGGCAAGGTTCGGCGCGCACAGCGCCTGGGTCCCGCTCTTGTGGTCGTCTGTGACCGTCACGGCGAGAAGGATGTCCTAGTTGAGCGACCAGCATTCATATTCAACGAAGAACCCGTCCCGCGAGAGCTGCGTCTCCGGCATCCCGAAAATGAGCGCGGAGCGCGCGCGCCTGTTCGCCATCCAGCTCGTCGGACGGCTTATGGTCGTGATCGACGATCGGGCGGAACTGGCTTTCATAGGAATTCATCGGCGCAGAGATAGGTTGGTAGGGAGGCTACGGCCACTCCACCAGACTTGTGAAGGACGGGAAGTCCTTGGGCAGTTGCGCCCATTGGCACCCCGTCGATGCGATATACTGGATCGCATTCCACAGGGTACGCCTTGTGCATGCGCGGGCATCCGACCTTGGAGGTATGCCTCAATCATAATGGCCGGACGACAGCCCACGCCTCATCGGTGCGGCCGCTTGCATAGCGCAGCCTGCTTCTGTCATGTTGGCGCCGAGCGGGTTCAGTCCAGCCCATGTGATCCCCGTGGTCTTCGCAAGTCCGGTGAATCACAAGCTACTGAAATGGCTTAACTCAATTTTCGGTCGGGCTTTAAGGAAGCTGATGGCAAAATCTGTCTTGACGGATGAACAGGTCAAATCAGCGAAGCTTAATCGTCACGCAAGCCTCCGATGGCTGCCGGCTTTCGTTCGCCGGTATCGACCCTATGGACTGCCGCTGCTTTACGGCGCGTCAGCTCTCTTTCACTGGCGGCAATTGTCAGCGTTAATCCACGCGCGCCGGGGCAGCACGCTGGAACGCCTGGTTGCCGCAAGGCCGGAAATATGGAGTTTTCTCCGTGTCCGTTTCGTCGCCGCGCATTGGACGGCTCGAGACCGGTTTCGTCGGATCATTGATCATTGCGATCTGATGGAGTCGATCGGACGGCCATTTGACATCAAGCCGAACGAAGCCGCTACCCTGATGACCATGGACCGGATCGGTCCCTCGTTTTTGCTCGTCTTGGACTCCGCGCGGTGGTTGTTTCGCGAAGGTCTTCTCGTCTTGAGCCTGATGGACCGGCAAGAGCGTATCTTTGCGATCGTCTTCACGTTGGCACGCGAGCGAAATGGAGATCGAACGGCTTACGTCGGCGGGATCCAAGGCGGCAGCGGAAAGGATGCTCTCCTGCGCAACCGAGCCTTCACCAAAGCTGCTGGTGGCACGCGGCCACAGGATATGCTCGTCGAAATGTTCCGCGCGCTGTGCCAAAGCGCAAATGTCAGCAGGATCCTATGCGTCTCCGATCGGATCCGAAACGGGCAGACGGCATTTGCTCATAGCGATGCCGGCTATGCCGATCCGGTGATGTTCGATTATGATGCGCTCTGGCGGGAACGTGGCGGTACGCTGCGAAGCGACGGCTTCTTTGATGTTCCGCTCGTTGCGCCGGTGCGCGACGACTCCGACATCCCGGCAAAAAGGCGCCAGGCTCGGCGTAAAAAGCTGGCCTTGATCGACGCGCTTAAACAGGATTTGGGCAATCGGCTCTCTGACCCTGCTACAATCCAGATTGATAAGGTCGAGCCGGTCTGATGCCAGGATGCAAGCTGATTGCGTTGGTCTGTCGCTGCTAACTCAAACCGGCCACCTTGCTTTTCAACCTTGAACGCCGGAGCATAGCAAGCCCACTTTGCGGTTTACTTCGAAAGCTCGTCTATCTCACGGCTGCAATGATTTGGATGCATTGAAAGTCGATCCGTCCAAGGCGACGCTTGAGCGCCAGTCGGGATGGTTGACCGGTTCATGGACATACACGGGCTTACCCGAGGCTATGCCAAATTTACCGATACTTGTAGAACATGCATGAGCGGAATCGGCGTTGTGCACACGATGGTCGTGCCGCTGGCGCATCCTCATCCGCACCGGCTCTGGGCGGGCCGGCATAGGCTAGACGATAATCGGCCGCGTGGCGCGAAACGCACGTCCTATATGTCGCACAACAACAATGGAGTTGGGCGCGCCTTTACGTCACGCATATCGGAGGGCATCATTGATGCCACGCCGACCATGCCGATGCTGATAGAGCTCCCGCTCAAACGCGGACGCCCCATCAAGCGCCTATCATGCGGCATGCCGTCCCGCAGTTCTTGCCACATCCTTGTCGTTCGTCAGCTTGAACTTGGCGATGAGATCGTGAAGCACGAGGCTCTCGTTGGCGAGCGTTGCGCTGGCGGCGTTTGTTTCCTCGACCATGGCCGCGTTGCGCTGCGTCACTTGGTCCATCTGGTTGACGGCCGTGTTGACTTCCGCAAGGCCGACGGACTGTTCGCGCGAGGAGGTGGCAATTGCGTCCATGTGTCGGTTGATGCTGGAGACGTGGGTCTCGATCGCCTTCAGCGCTTCCCCCGTTTCCCGAACGAAGGTGACGCCACTGGCGACCTCGGTCGACGAGATGCGGATCAACTCCTTGATATCCTTGGCTGCCTGGGCGGAACGTTGCGCCAGTTCGCGCACTTCCTGGGCGACGACGGCAAAGCCTCGTCCTGCCTCGCCCGCTCGCGCGGCCTCGATCCCTGCGTTCAGGGCCAGCAGGTTCGTCTGGAAGGCAATCTCGTCGATAATGCCGATGATGTTGGAGATTTTGCCCGAGGACTCCTCGATCCGTTCCATGGCGCCGACAGCTCCGGCCACGACAACACCGGAGCGGGTTGCGCTGGTGTTCGCAAGGATCGCGACTTCGCGGGCCTCGTCGGCCCGTTTGGAGGCGTTCGAGACATTGGCCGTGATCTGATCGAGCGCCGCTGCGGTCTCTTCCAGCGAAGCGGCCTGCTGCTCGGTGCGCTTGGACAGGTCGTCGGAGCTCGTGCTGATCTCCCGCGTGCCGCTATCGATGGAGATCGCCGCATGCGCGACGGAGCTCAGCGTGGTGCCAAGCCGGGAGACGGCATGATTGAGGTCGTGGCGCAGGGACTCGAAATCCGGAGCGAATGGTTCCTGGAGCTGAAAGGACAGGTCTCCGTCTGCAAGGCGTCGCAGGCCCGTCGCAAGGCTGCTCGTCGCCTGCTGCAGGCGCTGCTGTGCCGCAGCCTCCGCGTCCCTTGCAAAAACGGCCCGGTCGCTCTCCGATTTCTGTCTCTGGGCCTCGGCTTCGGTCTCGAGTTTCCGGTTTGCGATGGCCGCTTGACGAAAGACCTCCACGGCCTTTGCCATCTGACCGATCTCGTCGGACCGATCCTTGCCGGCGACGCTCGATTCCGTATGACCCGCCGCAAGGCCCTGCATCGCTAGCGATAAGGTCTCTATCGGCTTCGTGATCGTCCGGCGGCTGATCACGAGCAGCACGAGTGCGGACGCGACCGAGAAGGCGAGGATGGCCAGCAGAACCTTCGAGACCAGCGTCGAGAGGGCATCGCTGTGCTTCAGGACGTCCTCGGACGACATCTGGATCGCGTCTCCGGCCTTCTCCATGGCAGACTCGAGGGCCGTGAACTTGGCCTTGAAGTCCGGGAAGGCGGTTTGCATTGTGTCTGGAGCGGAGGTGGCTTTGTCGACGAGTTGCGTTGCGGTTTCGATATAGTCCTGCAACGGCGCATTCAGGTCTTTCAGCACGCTGCCGATCGGGCTTTCGCCTGCCAGCTTCGTGTTTTCGGTAATCGCCGAGCGGAAGTTGGTGACATGTTCTGCGAGATCGCTTTTGACCTCGGAAATCTCGATATTGGTGGATGGATCCCGCGACAGCATCGCGGAGAGAACGTCGGCGCGGAGGGCGTCATGCATCATGTCCGCCTCCATATGGTTGCGAAGGATGCTGGCGGAGTCCGAGACTTCGGTGACGTTTGCCGTCAGCAAGCGCGAACTGAGGAGACCGACCCCTGCCGAGCCTCCGGCCAGCGCGAACATCGCGACACTCACGATGATCATCTTGCTTCTGATCGTTGTCATTTTCCCACCCCACGCCCGACTTCCAGTGACAAGCGACAGAATGACACAAAACAAATAAGGAATATCTTAACCGGCTTGGGATGCGGGAAGGTGACCTTCGACCGAGGCTTTGCCTGGTGATGGCAACGGAAGCCGCCGTTCAATCCGCTTGCCGCTACCAAACGCTTGAATTTTGCGATATTCGGATGAACTGAAGCGCCACTGTCGGTATCGGGTCGGTATCCGGGGCGTCTGGGCCGAATGGAAATGGAATGCCTCTCTCCGCGCATCAGCGTAACAATGTCAGGACCACCGGGAACGGGCCCCGGACAATGATGTTTGCCCACGGCTATGGGTGCGACCAGGGCATGTGGCGATACGTCGCCCCGCAATTTTCGGAAGAGTTCAGGATTCTGACCTTCGATCATGTCGGCAGCGGGGGGTCGGATAGCAATGCCTTCGATCCGGGCAAGTACGCGACTTTAAAAGGGTACGCCGAGGATGTGATCGAGATTGCGCGCGAGGCGACGGTTCAAGGCGGGATCTTTGTCGGGCATTCGGTGAGCGCGATGATTGGCGTCCTCGCCGCGATCGAAGCGCCTGAACTGTTCGACGAGCTCGTGCTGGTCTGCCCGTCACCATACTTCCTCAATGACGGGGATTATCTCGGTGGCTTTACGCAGGGCGATATCGATGAGCTTCTTGCGTCGATGAGCAACAACTACGCCGCCTGGTCGAACACGATGGCACCTGCGATCATTGGCAATGCTGACCGGCCCGAGCTGGGGCAGGAGCTTGCGAGTGCATTCTGCCGGATGGATCCTGCTATCGCGGGCACGTTTGCGCGGGCCACATTCACATCGGACAATCGACCGGACCTTCCCAAAGTCTCCGCGCGAACGCTTGTCCTGCAATGCCGGGATGACATCCTGGCCGGAGAGCATATCGGGGCCTATGTGGCCTCGCAGGTTCCCGACGCGTCGCTCGTCATACTCGATGCCACAGGCCACTGTCCAAATCTCAGCGCGCCCCATGCCGTCAACGAGGCAATCAAGGCGTTTGTCGGATCGCCATGACTCGACCGGCAGCAACAGCTTTCCCGACCCCGGACGATCTTTTCGAGAATGCACCCTGCGGGTACCTCGTGCTCAGCGAGGACGGGACGATCAGGATGGTCAACGGGACCTTCTGCCGTTGGCTTTCGTGCGCGCGTGCCGAGCTTGTCGGAAAGCGGATCGCGGCGCGCCTCAGCGTTTCGAGTCGGATCGCCTATGAGACCCATTTCATGCCGCTTCTGCGCCTTGGAGGCGCCAGCCACGAGATCTCCTTCGACTTCCTCGACGCCGGCGGAGGGGCTTTCCCGGCCAGTGTCAGCGCGCTCTTCTGTCCTGCCGGCGAACAGGAGTCTTCGATCAGGCTCACGGTGTTTCCAGCCGTCCAGCGCCGCCGGTACGAGCGCGGTCTTCTCGAGGCGCGAGAGGCGTCCGAGGTGGCGCGCCACAGCGAGTTGGAGACGGGCAAGCTGCGCGAACAGTTCGTCGCCGTCCTCGGGCACGACCTGCGCAATCCACTGGCTGCCGTATCGGCAGGCATCAGGGCTCTTTCACGTGAGGCTACGACAGAACGCGGTGCGCGCGTCCTCGTTCTCATGGAGGGAAGCGTCCAACGGATGTTCGGCCTCATCGAGAATATCCTTGATTTTGCGCGCGCGCGGCTTGGTGGCGGCATCGTGCTGACCCAGTGCATCACCGACCAGCTTCCGGCAATTTTGAGCCAGGTTGTCGATGAACTTCGAGCCACGAACCCGGACAGGGTCATCGACGCAAGTTTCGACCTGCGGACGCCGGTCGAGTGTGATCCGAGCCGCATCGCTCAGCTCGTTTCGAACCTGCTGGGAAACGCGATCTCGCATGGGGCGGCGGATCGTCCCGTCCGCCTCAGCGCCGTCAGCACCGCATCGGGAGATCTCACCGTCATCGTCACCAATGAAGGCCCGACGATCCCGCCGGACGCGATGGATCGCTTGTTCGAGCCGTTCGTCCGCGGCGCGTCCAGCGGCTATAGCGAAGGTCTCGGCCTGGGGCTGCACATCGCCTCCGAGATAGCGAAGGCGCACGATGCGGTTTTAGATGTGACATCAGAGGACAGCGTGACGAGCTTCAGGCTGCGCTTGTCAGCGGTTCGGGCAAGCTGATGCTCGGAACACTCGGCAAGATCCCATCTCTGCGATGCCCCTGGAAGAGACGCGAACGAAGCGCACATCGTGTCGAGCGTCAGCGAGAGGTTAGAAGTTCTCGCTGAAGATGGGTGGAATCTCGATCCGTGTACCGGCTGCCGCGCCACTCTCTATGATGGCGAAAACGGCGTCGAGCATCGAGGGGACGTCCTGGCGGACCATTTCGACATCGTCGCCCAAAAGAGCGGCGAATGGGTCCCAGTCGAAGCAGCCGATGACGGGCGAGTACTCGCCATAATGGCCCGAGCGCTTGATCCAGCGCATCACGCCTTCCAGTGAGATCGTGGAGTTCACGAACATCCCCGATGGCAGCGATCCCTCCGTTCTCGCCAATGACGCGAGCGAGGCCTCTGCCTTTTCCGGTGCATAGCCGCTCGCCAGGATATGGCTCTCGTCGACGGGCACGCCGATATCGGCATGCGCCGCGCGAAAGCCGCGGATGCGCTCCGACGTGTTGTGGTCGCTGGCTCGGCCGCCAATGAAAAGCAACGGCTGGGCTTGCCCGAACTTTACACGGCTGTTCAGCATGATGCGGCGGGTCAGTTCGCGGGCGCCGGTGAAATTGTCCGAGATGATCGAGGGCGCCTTGGTGCCGGGAAGGTCGAGGTTCAGGCTCCCGACGTTTGCAGCCGCACACAGGTCGCTGATGCGATCCGGATCGGTCGCGCCCGTCGAGACGAGCCATTCCACCTGATAGGACAGCATGGTCCGCGCCGCCTCGACCTCCAGTTCCGGATCGCGCCGCGTGCAGGTGATGATGGGGAAGAGCCCGCGCTCGCGTGCCATCGTCTCGAACGTCTCCACGATCGAGCCGAAATAGCGATTGTCGTACTTCGGCACGATCATGCCGATGATCTTGGATTTTTCCCGCCGGAGCAGGCTCGCCTGCATGTTGACTGCATAGCCCTGCTCGTCGGCGAGCGCGGTGATGCGCTCGGCCAGCTTGGCGCTGATCCGGCGCTTCTTCCATGTTCCGTTGAGAACCGCGCTGACGGCACTGGCCGACGTGCCGGCAAGCTCTGCCAGATCGTAGATGGTCGTCTTCTTCGATGATTTTTCCTGATTCACATCAGTCTCCATTCTCCCCAACTTGACACCGATTCAATCTCGTGACAAACATGCTCCATCGATTGAGCAAGAGTGCGCAATCGATGAATTGGCCAACTGGAGGGTTGGCCGGGAGATGTTCGCCCAATTTTGATCGAAGCCGATGCCGGAGCACGATGTTTCGGCTCTGCGGACCGCGATGCCGAATGGCATCCCGCGCGTCGGCGACGATGAGGTGTGGCGAGGTCTTCGGTGACGCAGACGATTTCAAAAGGAGGAGACTATGACTTTTCGCTCTACACTGCTGGTGACGACGGCTGTCGCCGCCATGTTCTCGGGCTCTGCCTTCGCGCAGGAAGCCGCGACCGTCGCGTTCCTGATGCCGGACCAGGCCTCGACACGCTACGAGAACCACGACTATCCCGGCTTCAAGGCCGAGATGGCAAAGCTCTGCGCGGCCTGCACCGTCATCTACCAGAACGCCAATGCCGACACGGCCCTGCAGCAGCAGCAGTTCAACTCGGTCATCGCGCAGGGCGCGAAGGTCATCGTTCTCGACCCGGTGGATTCCGCCGCTGCCGCGGCGCTCGTGGAAATCGCCCAGTCGCAGGATGTGAAGGTCATCGCCTATGACCGTCCGATCCCGGCCAAGGCCGCCAATTTCTACGTGTCCTTCGACAATGAAGGCATCGGCCACGCCATCGCCCAGTCGCTCGTTGCCCATCTGAAGAAGAGCGGCGCTGCCGAAGGTGCCGGCGTGCTGCAGATCAACGGCTCGCCCACGGACGCTGCCGCCGGCCTGATCCGCGACGGCATCCATCGCGGCCTGAAGGATTCCGGCTACAAGACGCTCGCGGAATTCGACACGCCGGAATGGGCGCCGCCAAAGGCGCAGGAATGGGCTGCCGGCCAGATCACCCGCTTCGGAGCCGACATCAAGGGCGTCGTCGCGGCCAATGACGGCACCGGCGGTGGCGCCATTGCGGCCTTCAAGGCGGCCGGCGTCAATCCTGTTCCTCCGGTCACGGGCAACGATGCGACCATCGCCGCGCTGCAGCTCATCATCTCGGGCGACCAGTACAACACGATCTCCAAGCCGTCGGAAATCGTGGCGGCGGCGGCCGCGAAGGTTGCCGTCCAGTTTCTGAAGGGCGAGACGCCGGAAGCGAAGACCTCGCTTTACGACACCCCTTCGGAACTCTTCGTGCCCGCTGTCGTAACGGCCGAGAACATCAAGGCCGAGATCTTCGACAAGAAGATCCAGACGGTGGCCGAAGTCTGCACCGGCGAATATGCCGAAGGCTGCGCCAAGCTCGGCATCCAGTAAGCCGCTTGCGGCAAGCGACCGGTCGCGTTTCGGCTCGACCGGTCGATCCCTCCTCAACAGAGAGCGCGCATCATGGCGGACAGACAGACGGAAGGCTCGGCGACGGGCGGTCCCATTCTTCGGTTGACCAAAATCTCCAAGAATTTCGGCGCGGTTTCCGCGTTGACCGATATCGATCTCGAGGTGCATGCGGGCGAGGTCGTCGCGCTCGTCGGTGACAATGGTGCCGGCAAATCGACCCTGATCAAGGTTCTCGCCGGCGTGCACCAGCCGACATCAGGACAGATCGAATTCTGCGGCAAGCCCGTCAGCCTCGACAGTCCCAGCCGGGCGCTGGAGCTCGGCATCGCCACGGTGTTCCAGGATCTGGCGCTGTGCGAAAACCTCGATGTCGTCGCCAACCTGTTCCTCGGGCATGAAGTTTCGCCGTGGAGCCTCGACGAAGTGGCGATGGAAGTCCGCGCCTGGACGCTCCTGAAGGAGCTTGCCGCACGGATACCCTCCGTGCGCGAGCCGATCGCGTCGCTCTCCGGCGGTCAGCGCCAGACCGTCGCCATCGCCCGCTCGCTGCTGCTCGACCCGAAGATCATCATGCTCGACGAGCCGACGGCGGCGCTGGGCGTCGCCCAAACGGCCGAGGTGCTCAACCTCATCGAGCGCGTCAGGGAGCGCGGGCTCGGCGTCATCATCATCAGCCACAATATGGAGGACGTGCGCGCCGTTGCCGATCGCATCGTCGTGCTGCGGCTCGGGCGCAACAACGGCGTCTTCAGCCCGGATGCCTCCAATCACGAGCTTGTCGCTTCGATCACCGGTGCGACCGAAAATGCCGTCTCGCGCCGGATCGAGCGCAAGGCCGATGTCAACCCCTTGAGCGGGAGCACCGCATGAGCCAGAATCCCAATCTCAAGGGCCCGGCGCTCGACCGCAGCGACGTTCGCGTCGTGCATGCCGAAGGTCTCTCGGGCGCCCTGCACACCCTTGTCGGCCGCGTCAAATCCGGCGATCTCGGCATGCTGCCGGTCGCCATCGGCCTGATCGTCATCTCCACCGTCTTCAGCATTCTGAACCCGATTTTCCTCGCGCCGAACAACCTCGTCAATCTGCTGTTCGACTGCGCGACCGTGGGCATCATTTCGCTCGGCATCGTCTGCGTTCTCATCCTCGGCGAAATCGACCTTTCGGTCGGTTCGATGAGCGGACTGGCCTCGGCCATCATCGGCGTTCTCTGGGTCAATTCCGGTCTGCCGCTGGTCGTCGCCATCGGTGCAGCCCTTGTCACGGGTGCGCTCGTCGGTGCGCTCTATGCGTTCATGTACAATCGCCTGGGCATGCCGAGCTTCGTTGCCACGCTCTCCGGCCTGCTCGCGCTGCTCGGCCTGCAGCTCTATATTCTCGGGCCGACCGGCAGCATCAACTTGCCTTACGCCTCGCCGCTCGTGCGCTTCGGCCAGATCCTTGTCATGCCCGGCTGGATGTCGGCGCTGCTCGGCCTGCTTCCAGGCCTCGTCATGGTCTTCGTCGGCCTGTCGGTGCGCAAGCGTCGCGAGGCGGTCAACCTCTCGTCCCAGCCGCTGAGCACCTTGTTCGTCAAGGCCGGCATCCTCACGATCGTCATCGAGGCCATCGTCTCCTATCTCAATCTCGGGCGTGGCGTGCCGTGGATGTTCGGCCTCTTCGTGGTGCTGGCCATGGTTCTGAACTATGGCCTGACACGGACGCAGTGGGGCCGGTCCATGTTTGCCGTCGGTGGCAATCGCGAAGCCGCCCGGCGCTCCGGCATCAATGTGCGCCGCATCTACACCAGTGCCTTCATGCTCTGCTCGACCCTCGGCGCCCTCGGCGGTATTCTCTCCGCCTCGCGCCTCGCATCGTCCAGCCAGCAGGCCGGCACCGGCGACGTCAACCTCAACGCCATCGCGGCAGCCGTTATCGGCGGCACGAGCCTCTTCGGCGGACGCGGCAGTGCCTATTCCGCGCTGCTCGGCATCATCGTCATCCAGGCCATCTCCAATGGCCTGACCCTGCTCAACCTCAACTCGTCTTTGCGCTACATGATCACAGGCGCCGTCCTCGCCATCGCCGTCATCGTGGATTCGCTGGCTCGCCGCTCGCGCGTCAGCCACGGCCGAGCCTGAAACACTACGGGAGAATGTCTCATGTCTAATCTCATGACCGGAAAAGTCGTCGCCATCACCGGGGCCGCCTCCGGCATCGGCCTTGCCTGTGCCCGCACTCTCGTCGCCGAAGGCGCCACCGTCGTCCTTATCGATCGCGCCAAGGACAAGCTCGACACGCTCTGTGCGGAACTCGGGGACCGCGCCAAGCCGTTGGTCATCGACCTGATGGACGGCGAGGAACTCTCGGGCATCCTGCCGCGCATCCTCGAGCTTGCCGGGCGCCTCGACGTCTTCCACGCCAATGCCGGTGCCTATGTGGGCGGCGCGATTGCCGAGGGCGATCCGGATGCGTGGGACCGGATGCTGAACCTCAACATCAACGCGGCATTCCGCTCGGTCCACGCGGTTCTGCCGCACATGATCGCCCAGAAGTCCGGCGACATCCTGTTCACGAGTTCGATTGCCGGTGTCGTGCCGGTGATCTGGGAGCCGATCTACACCGCATCGAAGTTTGCCGTTCAGGCCTTCGTTCATTCGACGCGTCGCCAGGTCGCGCCGCATGGCGTTCGCGTCGGAGCTGTCCTTCCCGGCCCGGTGGTCACTGCCCTTCTCGACGACTGGCCAAAGGCCAAGATGGACGAAGCCCTGGCCAATGGCAGTCTGATGCAGCCGAAAGAGGTGGCCGATGCCGTGCTCTTCATGCTGACGCGACCGCGCAACGTCACCATCCGCGACCTCGTGATCCTCCCCAACAGCGTCGATCTCTGATCGGCGGTCGATCCGCGACGCCCAGAGACAAAGCCAGAGACAAGACAATGACAGAAGACGACAGCGCGATCACCCAGCCAGCCGCCCGTTATGTGATCGGCGTCGATGTGGGCACGGGCAGTGCACGCGCCGGCGTCTTCGATCTCGAAGGCCGGATGCTGGGCGTCGCCAAACGCGATATCACGCTGTTTCGCGAGGCCGGCGGGATGGTCGAGCAATCGAGCCGAGAGATATGGGCGGCCGTCTGCGATGTCGTGCGCAATGCCGTCGCCAAGGCGGGCATCGATCCCGCCGCGGTGATCGGCCTCGGCTTCGATGCAACCTGCTCGCTGGTCGTGCTCGGGGAGGGGGGCGCCTCCCTTCCGGTCGGCCCGTCTGAGGATCCCGACCGGGATATCATCGTCTGGATGGATCACCGCGCCGTGGCGCAGGCCGAACGCATCAACGATCTCGGCCACGACGTGCTGCGCTATGTCGGTGGGCGGATCTCGCCCGAGATGGAAACGCCGAAGCTCCTGTGGCTGAGGCAAATCCGGCCCGCCGTCTTCGACGCGGCCTGGCAATTCTTCGATCTCGCAGACTTTCTCACCTGGAAAGCGACGGGCAGCCTTTCCCGCTCCACCTGCACGGTGACCTGCAAGTGGACCTATCTGGCCCACGAAAAGCGGTGGGACCCGAGCTACTTCCAGGAGATTGGTCTGGATGTGCTGGCAGAGCAAGGCTTCGCCCGGATCGGGACGGAAATCGTCGCACCCGGCACGCCGCTGGGGCAGGGACTGTCGGTCGATGCAGCCCTCGCCATGGGCCTGAGCCCCGGTACCGCGGTTGCGGCGGGAATGATCGATGCTCATGCGGGCGGCATCGGCACCGTCGGGATCGACGGGGGCCCAGGCGCCAATCTCGGTTATGTCTTTGGAACCTCGTCCTGCACCATGACATCGACGACGGAGCCGGTCTTCGTACCCGGTGTCTGGGGCCCCTATTTCTCCGCGATGGTGCCGGGAATGTGGCTGAACGAGGGTGGCCAGAGCGCCGCCGGCTCGGCGATCGACCATCTCCTGGCGTTCCATCCCGCAGCCGCGTCGGCGAAATTGGAGGCGGCAGCGGCAGGTCTCCCCCTGCCGGTCTTCATCGCCAACGCGGCCGCCTCCCGCACAGCCTCGGCGTCGGAGGCCGTGCGGCTTGCGACCGGCCTGCATGTCGTCCCGGAGTTTCTCGGCAACCGCGCGCCCTTTGCCGACCCCCACGCCCGCGCCGTTATCGCGGGACTTGGCATGCAAGAGGACACCGACAGCCTCATTGCCCTCTACGTGGCCGGCCTCTGCGGCATTGGCTATGGTTTGCGCCAGATCATCGACACGCAGACGCAAGCCGGTGCGCCTGTAGACCGCGTGGTGATCAGCGGCGGCGCCGGCCAGCACGATCTCGTCCGCCAGATCCTTGCCGACGCCTGCGGCAAACCGGTCGTCGCCACCCGCTCGGAAGAGCCGGTCCTGCTCGGCTCGGCGATCCTCGGTGCCGTCGCCAGCGGCGTTTTTCCCGAGACCGGCGCTGCCATGAAAGCGCTCAGTCATGCAGATCGGACATACGCGCCTGCGGAAAACGAGATCGCAACCCTTCATCATCGCCGCTACGGGGTTTTCAAGACGTTGCAAGAGCAGGCGCGCTTGATGAGAGAGTTTTAAGACGCACGACGGCTTCCATCCGGTCTAGAGCATTGTTTTACCGCATTGTCCGACGCCGAAGCGATCCCGCTTCAGCGGGAAATGCTCAAGAGCCTCTGATCTGATCGGTCCGAAAAGCCTGCAACGCAGATCCCGTCACGGCGGTAATGGGCTGCAGTCAGGGAACGGAAATCGTTTCTATCTCGAGATGTTGGTACGCGTGCTGACGACCATTCCCTCTTTGGCATGACAGAACCCCCGGTTCGAGAACGGACCGGGGGTTTTGGCGTTTCGGCCCGAGAGTTCCGGGAAGGAAAATCAATGGCGACGCGACGCAGACGGTCGTCTGCCGCCGTTTGCGGCGAAGGTCTCGCCTCCGCCGCAGGCCCTCAATGCCTTGACGAAACGGCGGCGGGGGTGGCCGCACGGGCGTTGGCAAGGCCACGGATGGCTTCCTGATTTCCGGTCGCAGCCAGCGTCTCGAAGGTGCGGATCGCTTCACCGAAGCGCTTGAGCCCGAGAAGAGCGTAGCCGCGCAGGACCATCAGGTCGATCCGCTCGGGCGACAATTGCGCACGGCGGTCGAGCAGGATCAGGGCCTCGGAGAAGCGCTTCTGGTTGAAGGCGACGAGAGCGCGGTCCGAGAGAAGCGCGATCTGGATTTCCGTCGCCTTCGGCGCGTCCATCTGTCCACGCGTCGCGGCAACGGATGCCTTGTCGGTCAGGCCCTGTCGCAGATAGGCGAGGCTCTGCCCATAGGCGGCTTCGCTGCGGATGCGCGTGTCGCCGCCGCGGATTGCCGCATCGAAATGCCGGGCGGCTTCGAGCGGGCGGTTCAATTCCATCAGGCACCAGCCGCGCCCAAGCGCTTCGTCGGCCGAAAGTCCGGACGGGTCGGTGGAGCTGCTGCAGCCTCGACCGGAGGCCGAAGCGGTGCTGTTCCTTGGAGCCACCGAGCGTGCGGGGCGCTGGCGCGTTGCTGTTTCGCCGCTCGCCGACGCTGCTCGCGACGACGACCGCGCGACCGGCCGGGCCGGTTCGCGCTGAGGCGCGCCGGCAACGGCTTCGGCAGACGCCATGCGCGAGGCTTCCGTCGTATCGTCGTCTTCACCGAGCAGCGCGATCCGCGGAGAGCGGCCGGCCCACTGCCTCTGGATGCGCGCGACATCGCTGGCCATGTCCAGCTGGTTCGCGGTGATCGCGAGGCCGTAGGCAGAAGGTTCCGTTTCCGGTGCCCAGGTCAGCGAGGTCGAGAACCATTGCAGCGCGAGCTGCGGCTGTTCGAAGGCGCGTGCATACCAGCCGAACTGCTGGGCGACGTCGGCGCTTCTGGCGCGGATCGCCTCCTGGGCCATGCGCTGCAGAATGTCCGCTTCGATCACGATCGGGGGGTCGAGAGCCAACAGGTTCGCGGCGGCCGCCAGATAGGTATTGCGCGTATCGTCGGACGTGTCGCGCCAGGGATAGAGTACGGCTTCCGCCTCGCCCGGAGTCTTCCGGGCAATGAGCGTCAGCGCCAGACCTTGGGAGGCTGCGGCGGAATCTTCTTCCGCCCGCGCCCGCCGGAACCAATTCTCCGCCTGTTCGCTCTCGTTGCGCCGGACGTAGTACCAGCCGAGCAGCAAGGCGTCGGAGGCCTTTCCGCCCGTTTCGGTCGCTCGCTGAAGACGCGACAGATAGGTCGGGGGTACGGTAAGCTTCGCGTCTTCGCCCGCAGCCGCGACGAACTGGCGGGCCAGATCGTCCTTCACAGGCTCGAATTCGCCCTTGCCGGAGGCATCGGTTTTTTCCTGAGTCAGCAGCTGCTCGACCATCGGGCGGGGCAGCAACGACGCTGCCTTCTGCAGGGTTGCCAGCCGGTCCGCGCTCGCGGTGCAGCTGGAGAGGATATAGGTATAGGCGTCCATCGCCCGCTGCGGACGGTCGGTCTTTGCGAAGGCTTCCGCCAGACGCCAGAGAAGGTCGATCTCGCCGCAGACGAGCAGTTGCGGCATCTGCGCGGAAACATCGACCACGATGGGGTATTGCTGCAGGTTGGAGGCGTTGATGAGACGCTGCCGCGCTTCGCCGAGCGCCAGCATGGAGATAAGATTTTCCGGAGGCTTCCAGCCCGGTTCGCGCGCCTGGCGGTCTGCGATCGCCTTGCGGACGTCGGCATAGCGCGTTTCGCCATAGAGCGCCCACATGGCCTCCAGCTGCGTATCGGCATTGGGCGGGGCGGCCAGCGGATCTGCCGGAGGTTCCCAGTCGGGGTAAAGTGTGCGCAGCCGGGCGATTTCGGCCTGAACCCGAGCGGTGTCGCCCTGACGCGCGAAATAGCGCAATGCGCCTTCATCGACGATCGGCTTGGCTGGCTGCGACGCGGCAGACGTCGAGGGAGATGAGGGGGCTGCAGCCGGAGACGGTTCGCTTTGTGCCTGTGGCTTCGGTTCCACGGGTGCCTCGGTAAGCGCTTTCGGTGCGGGTTCCGCACTCTCGTTTTTGGGCGTGGCCGCGGCGTCGGGCTGCGTCGCCTTCGGCGGCAGGTCCTGCGACAGTTCAACCGGACGCTGCTGGCTGGAGCGCGCAGCGGGCGTCGGGGGAACCAGGCTCAGCCGATTGCCCTTCTCGTCGACAGCGGCGGGCGGCGCGAGGATCGAGCCGGTCGTCAGCTCTGCCTCGGGCCAGATGTCGGAGCCGTAATAGGTTGCCGTTGCCGTTGCTGCGGCCAGCGTCGAGAAAAGCAGGATGCGGGCGGTGGTCATGGGAACTCCCGGTGGAAAGTCCGAGGAAGAAAGGACGCGCCGGGCAGGTGCGTCGAGGCAAAGCTCGGCAGAACAGCTGTTTCGCAACGGCGGCGGCGAAGGATTGTCATCGGCTGCGCCCCAACAGGCGCAGCATCAGCGTTGTGATGATGCCGAGCAGGGCGAAACCGCTGATGAACATCACCGCGAAGAAGAGGATGTTGGTCGAGAGCCAGTTCGCGGCGATCAGACGCCAATTGGCGATCGAGAACGGCTGCGTCGGGTTGAGATGCAGGTCGCGCACGGGCACCATCGCGACCTCTCCCGTGGATTCCGCAAAGGTCGTGATGCGGCCATCGACGCCATTCCAGCGTGCCTCCTGCACCATCGCGCCCATGCCGGCCTGAAGGCTCGCGGGTGTCGGGCCCGTTGCAAGCGTCCATGTGCCGGCGCCGGACGGGCTGCGGCTCTGGGCGATCATGAAGCTGACAGTGTCCGGGGGAGAAAAGTCCTCTTCCTTGCCGGGCAGGAAGCGCAGCGAGTCCATCGACAGATCGAGATCGCTTTTCAGCCAGGCTTCAAGGCGCGATCCCTGACCGAGCCAGCTGCCGCCGGAAACCTTGCCGCGCCACTCTTCAAACAGGGTGCCGCTGCCGTCGTCCGGCTGGCCGGCGGCGTGATGCGTGCCCCAGTTGGCGGGTGCCGCACCGATCTGCATCTGGCTGAGCAGCGGCGGCGGAAGCTGCGAAAGCGTTCCGACGATCACAGCATTGCGATCGCCGAGGGCTGCAGGCGAAGCGACCGTGTCGAGCGCGAGCGGATTGCCGGCGGCAACCGCGAGACGCCCGAGCAGCGTTGCTGCGGCCGACAGCGTTTCGGGGTCGAGACGGTCGAGATAGAGGGCCGTCGGTTGCTCGGAGCGGCGGTAGGGCTGCCCCGTGGAAGAGGTCGCCGCAAGGCTGGGGCTGCTGTCGATCCGGGCGAAATCGGGCATGTGGAATTCGGTCGTATCGAACAGGGCAAAGCGCGGTGTGGTCTGCGCCGGTGTGCCCGTGGCACAGGTCTCGTCGTCCGACGTCAGCAGCACGGCTTCGATCGAGATGCGGTTCACGCCCGGTACGAAATGGCGCATCGTCACGGTGATCGGGAGATGGCTCAGAATGCCGCCGCCGGCTGTGGAAAGCGGCGTGGTCGTCGCGATATTGCCATTGACATAGACGTCGATGCGGCTGCCCGGCAAAACGGACGGCGAGTAGCCGGCATCGAGCAGGATCACGGCATCGCCATAGGCGCTGGCATAGAAATCGGCGGGAACGCCAAGCATGAACTCCGTGCGGAACCTGCGTCCTGCGAACTCGCTGGTGGTGATGCCGAGCTGCGACAGCGCAACGCGCGTATCGCCGACGAGGATCGGCGCATCCGGCGTGTGCCACGCTTTGGTGGAAAACGAGGTGCGTGAGGTCCCTGGTGCCGCATCGAGAGGGCCGGCGAGCGTTTCGACAGCCTGCCGGAGCGCTTCGGCCGTTGGGCCTGTGACGACGAGGGCGTTGACGCCGGGCGTCGTGGCCGGCGCAAACGTCACCGTAGGGCCGACGGCGGTACCGGCCGGAAGTGTCGGGAGCATCCCGTCGATTTCGAGTTGCGTGCCGACCAGAACGGTCAGGGCACCGGCGGCCGATGTCGTCGGCATGGTCGTGTGGAAGGCGACCGTCTGGTTCGGCATCTGGACACGCAGCGCCAGCGCCTGAGCCAGACGCAGCAGCATGTTCGAGCGGCTGGGATTGGTCAGTCCCGGTGCGACGATGTCGATGGCCGTGACGCCGGAACCATCGAGGCCGACGGCCTGGATGTCGTCGATACTGGAAAGGCGGTTGCCGACGGGCGCATCGAAGGTCAGGTAGGTCCGGCTCGGATCGATATTGGTCCAGAGATCATAGGTCGATTGAATGCTGCAATCGGTCCGGTGGCGCTGCTGGGTGGAAAGGCGCACGACGTTCGCGCCGGCCTGCAGCGCGCCGGTGGGCAGCTCTAGAACGATATCGCTCACCGACTCGGCCGAGGCGACGGGCACCTCGCCGATCACGGCGCCGTTCAGCTCGACGGAGAAGCTCGATGCTTCCGGCGCGACGACGATGGAATTCTGGTAGCCGATGGTGATGGCGGTGGCGGCCACTGCCTGTTCGGGTGTGAGATAGATCGTCCAGGTCCGCCTGTCGGCCTCACCGGAGAGGTTCAGCTTTCCGAACGGCAGGATGTAGCGACGGTAGGCATCGGTGTCCGAGGCCGAGCGAACGGGTGTCCGGGCGGCTGCGGGTTCCACTGGCGCGGACGGCGCTGCAGGGGCCTCCTGCGCGGGCGCGGGGGACGCCGGCTTTTGCTGCGCCGGTTCCGAAGACGGTGCGGCCGGCGCGCTGGGCGATGCCCCGAAGGGCGGCTGCTCTGTTACCGGCGGCTGTTGACGAACCTCGGGGGCTTCTGCGGGCGGCGGTGTCTCCACTGCCGGCTTGGGGGCGCTGGCTGCCGGGGCCTGGGTTGCCGGGCTCTCGCGGGACATGTCGAACGGCGTTGTCTGGGCGAAGAGCGGCAACGGCGCGAGGAGCGCAAGCGTGGATGCGATGACGAAGGATTTCATGGTCTTGCTGCCTCCTTCTTGACGGGATTGGCTGCGTCCTTCGGCCCGCCGAGGCTTCGGAAGAAGTAGAAGAGACCGCGATTGGTTTGAAAGAGCGCGATCGCGAAGAAACTGATCGTGCCGCGAATGAGGCCAGGGTTGCGCCGCCGGCCCATCTGGAATTCGGTCCATTGTGCCGAGTTTGCAAAGATGATGTCGGCGAGCAGCCGGCGTTCTTCCGGTTCCCGCGGCGCGAACGTGCAGCCGACGAGCACGAAGCCATCGCCCCGTGCGCTGCGGACGATCTTGACCGGCATGGAGGACGGTGCGCCCGGACTGAACGTCTCGACGCGGATCTCCTCCATGGTCCCCTCCGTCAGCGGCTGCATGGAGCGATCGTAGACATGGACGAGAAGTCCATTGACCGAGACGTTCTCGATGATGCCCGGAAGCCACTGATCGCCGACCTTGAACTCGCAGCGGCGCTTGACGTTGACCCGCCGGGACGACGATTTTTCGCCGCGTTCGGAAACCACGCCAAGGGCACAGCCGGCGAAGATGAGGTTGAGCAGGTTCCACCCCGCGACGACCAGCGTCACGTCGGATTTATACGGCTCGGCATAGATCTTGTAGAACGACATGGCGGTGGCGATGAGAAGCACGCCGAAGATGACGAAAAACGGCCGGCTGATCTCCGAAAGTCGATTGGTGCTGATCGACTCGTCCTTCGCCGTGACCTTGAAGGTGGGCTTTGACGGATTGAAGATCACCGAAATGACGGCCGGCAAGAGGTGTACGGTCTGCACATACTCGTAGAGCTCGGAGATCCACGGCCAGCGGAAGCGACCGTAGAGGTAGTTCTGCATGAGCAGGTTCACGAGCATGTAGGTGGTCGTATAGGCCAGGAACTCGCCGCCGGAGCCGACGAAGATTTCCAGATCGAAGAAGATGTAGAAGAGCGGGGCGAACAGGAAGACCGTGCGCGGAAACGGGAACAGCCAGAACAGCGTCGAGGACATGTAGCAAAGCCGCTGCGGCATGGAGAGGCCGCGCTTGAACAGCGGCATGCGGAACATGAGGATCTGCATCATGCCCTGCGCCCAGCGACTGCGCTGGCCGATGAAGCTTGCGAAGGTCGCGGGCTGCAGACCGGCGATCAGCGGCTTGTCGACATAGACGCTGTTCCAGCCGCGGGCGTGCAGCGCAAGCGCTGTCTCGCAGTCCTCGGTGATGCTGACGCCGCTGAAGCCGTTGGTGTCTTCGAGCGCACGCCGGTTGAGCACGGCCGCCGAGCCGCAGAAGAAGGCGGCGTTCCATTTATCCAGCCCGCGCTGGATGATGCCGTAGAACATTTCGTTCTCGCTCGGCATTTTGTTGAAGGTTTGCAGGTTCCGCTCGATCGGATCGGGATTGAGGAAGAAGTGCGGCGTCTGAACGAGAAAGAGACGCGGATCCTCCTCGAAATAGCCGACCGTCTCGCGCAGGAAGTCTCGCGCCGGCGCATGGTCGGCATCGAAGACGGTGATCAGGTCGCCCTGGGAATGGCGCATGCCGTTGTTCAGATTGCCGGCCTTGGCATGTTCGTTGCGATCGCGCGTCAGGTAGTTCGCATCGAGGTTGCGGCAGAGTTCCTTCAACTCCTCGTGGCGGCGCTGGGCGGCCTGGCTGTCGGGAATGCTTGCCGCGTTCCGCTTCTGCAGGGTGCCGCCGTCATCCAGAAGCCAGACGGTCAGCTTTTCCGGCGGATAGTCCATGTTCTTGGCAGCCGCGAGCGTATTGGCCAGCAGGTCGGCGTCCTCGTTATAGGTCGGGATGAAGACATCGACCGACGGCGCGTAATCCGGCGAGCCCGGGCGCGGCCGGTTCGGCGGAAGCGGCATGGAAACGATGAAGAGGCTGAGGGCCAGCATCGCCACGCTGTACATTTCCGCCAGGTAGAGCAGAAAGCCGGGAATGAAGTTCTCGAGCTGGTTGACGGGCGGCAGCGTGCTGGTGGTGCGCCAGTAGACGTAGCGCAGCACGATGGCGGTTCCGAAACCGAGGCCGATGAGGCGCCAGTTGCCCTCCGCCTTCAGCATTTTCAGCACGGCGAGAAGCGCCATGCAAAGAAAGGCGGCAACCAGATGGGTCTGGAGGCTGACGGGCAGTGTCGTGATCGCCACGATGACGATCGACATGCAGATCCACGCGACGACGATTAGCGCCTTGGCCATGATCCTAGTTTTCCTGTCCCGAAGTGTGCTGGATACGGCGCATGGATTACATTTTCCTGGTGCAGGAGCTGGTCGGGGAAATCGTGCAGGGAACGGCCGGAATGACGGGCCGCGCCTGAAGCGCGGACGCCTTGGCGGTGCGCGCGGCATCGTTGTCGTTCAGCTGGCTCGTCGGCCGGGTCAGCGGAGGCGGCAGGATTGTCGGACCCGGCACGATCGCGGACGCCGGCTGGCCGGCGCTTGCGGCGGGCGTGGTCGAAAGCATGTTCGGCGCGGGGATGGCGACCGAGGGAACCGACGGTCGGATGGCTTGAACGCGGGCAGCTGCGGGCCGCGTGTTCTGGCTTTCCAGCCTGCGCAGGGCAGGCCGCATGGGCGCGACATCGGACACGGCCGGTGCAGCGGACAGCGGCTGGAGCCTGGAACCCGCGCCGGCGGCATAGATCGGCCGGCCGAGCTGGCCGACGGCAGGGTCGAGAGGCGGCACGTTGCCATAGGGGTTCCAGCCGACGCTGTCGATCGCCCCGGTCAGCGTATAATTGTACATCACCGACAGCAATTCATCGCGCGAGGCGCCGGTCTGGCAGAAACGGACGCGCGTCTGGATCCTGCCGAGATAGCGGAAGGTGCGCACGAGATTGTCCGAAGCCCTGATCTGCTGCCATCCATAGAGGCAGGCATCGCCCGAACCTTCGTTCGTTCCGTAGGCGTATGCGAATGCGCCGTAATTGTTCTGCACGAAGCTCGGGGAGATGCTCATGCGGATGGTCGGAAACTCCGTCCGCATCTCACCCACCGCCTGTCCCGTCGTCATGATCCGGGTCGATAGCGGCGATGCGCCGGCAAACGAGGTGGAGGACGGACCGAAGTAGCGAACCTGGATGTAGTTCTGGCCCTGACCGCGGGCATCGGTGCCGAGAAAGATGTCCTGCTGGACCGCGTTGGAGAAGTTCCGCTCTATCACGCTCACGATGGCGGGGCCACCGGGTGGCGGAAACGCCAGTGCCTTTTCGGTTGCGACCTCGGTCGGTGCCGAGGACACTTTCAGTCCGCCCGTCTGCGTGCAGCTCGAGAGAGCCAGAGCACCAAAGGCCAGAAACGCGCCCTGCATGGCCGTTCTTCCTGCGATTGCGAGAGCCGTATGAAACATGTGCGCGGTGCATCCAGTGATGGAATCAGTGTTCGTCGGCCTCATTTCTAGCGGGTGGAGTTAATGTTCGGTAAATCTTTTTTCATGTGTTGCGCAGATACGCACCGAGACCGATGATTTCCTGTCGCGTCGTGACCAAGAAGCCACGCTAAAGGCGCTTGACGACCGGAAAAAATGCTGTTCGGGGCTCCCCGTGTTACGAACCGAGAAACGGGACGGGCTCGAAGCGAACGGGTATTCTCTCCACGCAGGTCATCGCCGTCTTTTGAAGCCCGCGCGATGAACCGAAAAGCCGCGCGTTCGAACGGTCGAACGTACCGACGTCTGCGACTACTGTGCGCCGGTGGTTGGCCCCGGATTGTTCGGCATCGTCTGTGCCGGTGCCCGTCTTGCGCTGCCGCCCGCAGGATCTCGCTGAGATGGGCTCATTACCAGCCAGCCGATCGCGAACATGATCACGACAAGAATGGCGATGCTGAGGGCTGTCCGGTTCAACGTCATGACGTCTAGCCCTTTTCGGCCTGATCGGCTGTCACGACATTCGCCTTGGGATCGATGCGCCCTGCGGCATCCTCCACACGAGTCGCGGCGGCGTAGACGAACAGGACGCAGATCAGGGACATGGCCAGGACCACGATGACGGATTGGTTTCCGGTGCGAACTCTCATGACGGGGAAAGGCATCCGCGCACCGTAAGTTCCCATTGGGTGCAAGCTTCTGGCGTCCAGCGTTAAGCACGTCGCACAGTTCTCGCAGAAAATGCGGACGCCGACACGATTTGGGGACGTGTGACGGTCGATTCACGAACGGTTGTCATGTAATGACTTTCAGACCGATAAAACGAGTGGCACGCCGCGATGGCATTCAGGTTTCTGACCAAGAACACGAAGACCAGTGTCAGCTTCACCGAAGCCGATACGACATTGGTGCTTGTGAAGGATGTCACGATCAGCGTGACGGGCAGCGGCATCGTCGCGTCCGGTCTGGCGATGTCGCGCGACGTCGTGATCGACGGCAAGGTTTCGGCCGGAGCATCCGGCGTCCTGTTCGGTGCGGCGAATGCCGGCGATCTCGATGGTTCCGTCGTCGTCTCGAGAACCGGCTCCATCGCTGCCGGCACCTTCGGGATCTCGGCCACGGCGGTCGGCATGGATATCGTCAATCGAGGCAGCCTTGCCGGCAAGCAGGCCGGCATCAACGTGGTCGGCAGCAAGGCGAATGTCGCCAACGAATCCAGCATCACATCGTCCGCGGGCAGCGCGGTTCTGGTGAAGGGTGCGGCGGCGATGGTGGTCAACAACGGCAAGATGGCCGGGCAGCTCGATGCCCTCAAGCTTTCCGGCGATCGCATCGTCATGACCAACAACAAGGACATCTCGTCTGCCACCGCTGCCGGCATCGTGGTCGATGGCGTCGGGACGATCGTCACCAACAACGGGTCGATCTCCACGCGCGGCAATGGCGTGACGGCCACCGGGGCCTCCGAGATCATCACGAACAACGGAACGGTGAACAGCGGGACGACGGCGATCGCGGCGAAGGGCAAGAACGCCATCGTCACGAATTCCGGGATCTTGCAGGCAAGTGGCGACGGCATCGTGCTGTCCGGCGCCAAGGGGACGGTAACGAGTACGAAGACGATCGCGGTCGGCGGCATCGCCATCCACGTCATCGCCGACGACGCGATCGTCAACAACCGTGGCTCCTTGACCGGTGCCGTCGGCATCTCGGTCGACGGAGACTCCGCGCGCGGCGCCAACAGCGGCACGATTTCCGCCTCCAAGGGCAGCGCCGTCGATTTTACCAAGGCCGATCAATCCAGCTTCAACAATAGCGGCGTTCTGTCGGCGACCTCGGGCATCACGTTCAAGGGTGGTGACGGCCAGCAGTCGGTGACCAACAGCGGCACCCTGAAGGGCGACGTGCTGCTGGGCGGTGGCAACGATTATTTCGACGGTCGCGCCGGAACGGTCACGGGCAAGGTTGCGGGCGGCACCGGCAATGACACCTACGTCGTCGACAATGCGCGCACCCTCCTGGTCGAAGCTAAGAATGCCGGAAACGATCTCGTCATCTCCCATGTCAGCTACACGCTGGCGGACAATTTCGAATTTCTGACGCTCGGTGGCACCGCCGCCGTCAACGCGGCCGGCAATGGGCTTGCCAACCAGATCCACGGAAACAGCGCCGCCAACCGGATCGACGGCAAAGCCGGCAACGACATGATCTGGGGCCATCGTGGCGCGGACACTCTGACGGGCGGTGCCGGCAGCGACCATTTCGTGTTTTCGACCGGCGACGGCCGCGACGTGATCACGGATTTTGCGGCCAGCGGCTCGACCCATGACATTCTCGACCTGACCACCGTCAAGGCGATCACGGATTTCGCCGACCTGATGAAAAACCACGCCCGGCAGGTCGGCAGCGATGTCATGATCGATGCCACCGGCGGCGACAGCATCCTGCTCAAGAATGTGAAGCTTGGCCATCTCGACAAGGGCGACTTCTTCTTTTGAGCTTTCCAGGCATGCGGGCCTCTCAGGCTGCGGCGCGCTGGAGCATTCCGAACAGGTCGCGCGGATCGTCGGGATCGGCGATGATGTCGATCTGCTGGAAGAAATCGGTTCCGGCCAGTGCGGCACGCACGTAGCGCAGCGCGGAAAAATCCTCCACGGCAAAGCCGACACTGTCGAACAGCGTGATCTGCCGCGCGTCTTTCCTGCCGGCAGCTTCGCCCCGAACGACACGCCAGAGCTCCGTCACCGGGTAATCCGGCGCCATCTGCTGGATTTCGCCCTCGACCCAGGTCTGAGGCGGATATTCCACGAAGGTGTCGGCGCGCAGCAGGATGTCCCGATGAAGCTCCGTCTTTCCCGGACAATCCCCGCCGATCGCGTTGATGTGCACGCCGCTGCCGATCATGTTGTCGGTGAGGATGGTCGCACACTGCTTGTCCGCCGTGCAGGTTGTGATGATGCCGGCACCCTCGATCGCCTGCTCGGCGCTTTCGCAGGCCTGGAGCACGAGGCCCGAGCCGGTGAGATTGCGCACGGTCTTCTCGGTTGCCCGCCTGTCGATGTCGAACAGACGGATGTCGGTGATGCCGAGGACGGCCTTCATCGCCAGGGCCTGGAATTCGGCCTGCGCGCCATTGCCGATCATCGCCATCACCCGCGTGTCCTTCGGCGCGAGATGCCGGGCGGCCATGGCGGAGGTCGCGGCTGTGCGCAGGGCCGTCAGCAGCGTCATTTCCGTCATCAGCACGGGATAGCCAGTCGCCACATCCGCCAGCAGGCCGAATGCCGTGACGGTCTGCAGGCCTGCAGCCATATTCTTCGGATGCCCGTTCACATATTTGAAGCCATAGATCTGGCCGTCCGATGTCGGCATCAGCTCGATTACGCCCTCTCGGGAATGCGATGCGATCCGCGGCGTCTTGTCGAACACCTCCCAGCGCCGGAAGTCGTCTTCGATCGTGTCGGTCAGGTCGCGGAGAACGCGCTCGATGCCGAGATGGTGGACGAGCCGCATCATATTCTCGACGCTGACGAAGGGGATCAGGGCCTTTTCGGATGGCAGGGCGGACATGGGTTTTTCCTCGTTGCAGATACAGATCGTAGCAACCGGAAATGTTTGCCGAAACGTCGGACAATTGGCATAAATGGTTCTCACTCGAGCATTTTGCAGGGTGAAATTGTGTATTCCGTCAATGTCAGCTTGAGAGAAGATACTGCCGCGGCGCGCTGCCCATCATGCGCCGGAACATGGTGGTGAAGGCCGCGATGTTCTCGTAGCCCGCATCGAGGGCAACGCTCGTGATCGAATGTCCGGCGGCCAGCCGCGGCAGCGAGGCGAACAGGCAGGCCTGCTGGCGCCACGTGACGAAGCTGACCCCGGTCTGGGCACGAAAGAAGCGGGTGAAACTGCGGCGGCTCATGGCGAGCGTTGCCGCCCAATCATCAATGCTCGCCACGGCGCGCGGCGCCTGCAGAAAGGCGCGGCACGCATCTGCGAGCCGCGGATCGTTCGGGAAGGGCAGGCCGAGCGGCACTTCGGGCAATTGCTGCATCTCGTCCAGCAGCAGCTCCATGACCAGCTCCCGTCGGCGCGGATTGGGAAAGGGCGGCGTCTCCCGCACCAGCTCGTCCATCAGGTTTGCCGCAAGCGTCGTGACGTTGACCACTTTCGGTCGCTCGACCAGCGCCAGTTGCGCATCGACATAGATCGACAGCATCTCGACCGGGCTCATGGTTTCCGATGCGTGCTCCAGGCCGGCCGGAATGATCAGGCCATGGCCCGGTGGGATCATCCAGCGCCGATCGCTGGTGCCGACGACGACGACCCCGCGACGGGCATGCCAGAGCTGCGTCTTCCGGTGCGAATGCAGGAGGCTGCGCTCGCCTTGTCGGTAGCTCCGGCCGACCGCGTAGAGCGGCTCCTGCGCCGCATCGATCCGGCTCAGGCTCTGATGGTGCTCGTCGAGATCGGCGTCACTTTGGGGAAGATCCAGGAAACGCATTTGGCCCACTCACGAAAGAAAGGGACCAGAGCGCAAAGGCAGGCCAGCGTCAAGGCCTGTAGGACATGCCAAGCGGCGCAAACGGCGGCGAGTCAGGGAGGCGAGATATGGCGAGCGTAACCACGGAAAGCGGTGTCCGGGCGGAGACCATCACGGTTTCGATCATTGCGGCAGCAAGTTTCTGCCACATGCTGAACGACATCATGCAGTCGCTGCTGACGTCGCTTTATCCGCTGCTCAAGGAAAACTACGCGCTGGATTTCGTCCAGATCGGCCTCCTGACCTTTGCCTTCCAGGTAACGGCGTCGCTGCTGCAGCCTGTGGTCGGGGTGGTGACGGATCGCTGGCCCATGCCGTTTTCGCTGCCGGCCGCCATGCTGTCCACCTGCGCCGGCCTGTTCACGCTGGCCTATGCCCACAGCTTCGAGATGCTGGTCGTCGGCGCCTGCCTCATCGGCGTCGGTTCCGCCGTCTTCCATCCCGAGGCTTCGCGCGTTGCGCGTCTTGCATCCGGCGGACGGCACGGATTGGCGCAATCCTTCTTTCAGGTGGGAGGCAATGCGGGAACGGCGACCGGGCCGCTTCTGGCGGCCTTCATCGTCATCCCGCGCGGACAGCAGACGCTCGCCTGGTTCTCGATCATCGCGATCGTCGGCTTCATCGTGCTGTCCTTTGTCGGCACATGGTATCTGCGTCATCGCCGGGCCAATGCCGGGCGCCCGACGCTCGATCGCGCGCTGCCGCTGCCGCGCAATCAGGTTCTGTGGACGCTCGGCGTCCTCACGGTGCTCACGGCAACGAAGAATGCCTATCTCGCCAGTCTTTCCAGCTACTTCACCTTCTTTGCCATCGAGAAGTTCGGGGTGGGCGTACAGGATGCGCAGATCATGCTGTTCCTGTTTCTCGGTGCGTCTGCGGCCGGCGTCTTCTTCGGCGGGCCGATCGGCGATCGCTTCGGCGCCCGCGTCGTCATCTGGTTCTCGATCCTCGGCGTCATTCCCTTCGCGCTGATGCTGCCCTATGCCAACCTCTTCTGGACGTCGGCCCTCGTCATCATCATCGGCTTCATCTTCTCCTCGGCTTTCTCCGCCATCGTCGTCTTCGCGCAGGAGCTGGTGCCGGGCAGGGTGGGGTTGATCGCCGGCATGTTCTTCGGCTTTGCCTTCGGGTTCGGCGGTATCGGCGCGGCCGTGCTCGGCCTGTTTGCCGATCGCTACGGCATCGAGTTCGTCTACCGTCTCTGCTCCTACCTGCCGCTGCTCGGTCTGCTCACGGTCTTGCTGCCGAAGCTGCCCGGCCGCAAGCGCGCCTGAGCTTTACACGGCAGACGAGCCGTCGCAGATGGCCTCCGCCTCGATCTCGACCGCGTAGTCGCCGATCAGGTCGCCCGCCTGCACCATGGTGTTGGCGGGCAGACTTGTGCCGAACACCCGGCCATGGGCGCGCGAAACCGGCTCCCACTGGCCGGCGTCGCGCAGATAGACGCGCGTCCGCACGACATCGTCCATCGATCCGCCGAGGGCGGTGATCGAGGCGGCGATCTTGTCGAGAATATAGGTGGCCTGCGCGCCGGCATCGCCCGGCGCGACGCAGCGGTCGGCGGCATGCGTCGCCGTTGTACCGGAGACATGGATGCGGTCTCCCACGCGAACAGCGCGGCTATAGCCGGCGATCGGCTCCCAGACGCTGCCGGAGGAGACGCGGCTTCGCCCCGGCCGGCCCGGCACCGGCTCGGCGGTGTAGATCGAGGGGATGGCGCTCAGGTGATGGCTGAGATCGCCGGACGCGGTGAGAAAGGGTGGCTTGCGGTATTCGTCGCCGCAATCGCCCGGAATGGCTTGAGTGCCGGCGAAGGCCGCATCGAGCGCCGCATGATCTTCGGCATCGAGCGAAAAGCGGAAGACGTTGAGATTGTCGTCCCTGTGCTCGTTCTCCCCGAGGCGCGCGCCGATGATGGTGGCGGCGACGGCCGGGTGTTCGAGGACCCAGCGGCTGGCGACATTCGAGAGCGACACACCGTGGCGCTTCGAGATGCGCGATGCGGCGGCGAGGATACCCTGAAAGGCTTCCCAGCCACCGGCGGCGTCGATGAAGCGCTTGTATTTCGAGCGGCTCCAGTCGGGGATCGCAATCGGCTCGGGCTTCCCCAGCCACGTCTCGGAAAGAAACCCGCCGCAAAGCGTGCCATAGGCAAGCAGCTTGACGCCGCGCCGTGCGCAGAGATCCGAGAGTGCCCCGGCGGCGCGCCGATCGATGAGCGAGAACGAGACCTGGTTGGTGGCAATCTCGATGCCATCGGCAAGCGCCAGCGCCAGATGCCCGGCGTCGAAATTCGTCAGGCCCAGAGCACCGATCAGGCCTTCTTCCTTCAGCCGCTGCATTTCATGCAAGGCATCCAGCCAGGCCGGATGCTCGAAGGTCCACCAGTGGAACTGCAGAAGATCGACCCGCTCCAGCCCGAGCCGCGTCAGCCGTTCCTCAATGCCGCGTCGAACGACGTCCCGCGTCATCTGACCCGGTTCGGGACACCATTTCGTGAAGGCGACAGGGCGCGCGTCACGCGGATATCGTGACAGCAAGCGCCCGGTGATAAGCTCGGCAGAGCCGTAATGGTCGGCCATATCGAAGGTGTCGAAGCCGTCCCGGGCATAGGCGTCCAGCGCGTCGGCACCCTTGTCCGGGTCGATCGTGGCGCCGTTCTTCTCGATATCGGCGACCTGCCAGAGGCCGCAGACGAGGCGGCTGATCTCCAGCTCGGGGGTCAGGCGAATGCGGTCAGGGCGCTCGGTCATCAGGAGGTCTCCCGGGCTTGCGCCCGTGTTTTCCGCGGGGGCCGAGCGCGCTGCGCTCGCCCACGATGCCGCGGGGCCGAAGAAGAAGGATGGCGCAGAGGCCGACGCCGATCGCGACGATCTGAAGCGCTGCGGCGCGGGCCTGCTGCTCCGGCGGTACGAAAGCGGAAACGGCCGCCGCCGAGAGCGCCCAGAGCCCCCAGACGAGGATCGCGCCGAGAATGGCGCCGCGATTGTTGCCGGAGCCGCCGACGATGAGCATGGCCCAGACCTGAAAGGTCAGGATCGGGAGATAATTGTCCGGCGCGATGAAGCCGATGAAATGACCTTGCGCCGCCCCGGCCAGACCCATGATGGCACCGCCGATGGTGAAGGCCTGCAGACGAAAGCGGATCGGCCGTTTTCCGAGCGCCTGCGCTGCCGTTTCATCCTCGCGGATCGCCCGCAGCACGCGGCCCCACGGGCTTTTTGCCAGATGCTCCAGCGCGAGATAGAGACCGGCCACGAGACCGGCCATCAGGGCGAGATTGGCAAGCCCGAAGGCGAGAGCGTCGCCGGCCAGATGCGAGAAGGGGCGGGGGATGAAGCCGATGCCGAAGGCGCCGCCGGTCAGGCCCTGCAGGTTCAGAACGCAGAGCTGCACGCAGACCGCCACGCCGAAGGTCGCGATCGCCAGATAATCCGATCGGAGCCGGATGGTCAGCGCGCCGACGAGCCAGGCGGCGAGACCGGCGGCCGCGGCTCCCCCCAGCCAGCCGATCAGAATGGGCATGTCGAAACCGCCGAACCTGTCGGGCGTCGGCGGTGTGGTCAGCAGCGCCGAGACATAGGCGCCGATTGCCACGAACGCCGCGATCCCGACATTGAACAGCCCCGTCTGCCCCCATTGCAGGTTGAGCCCGAGACACATGACGGCATAGGTCAGCGCCATCGTGAGGAAGAAGGCGGCATAAGCGATGAGATCGAGGCTCATGCGGATCTCCCGAAGAGACCGCGCGGCCGAAACAGAAGCACCGCGACCAGGATGAGGAAGGAGACCGCCGCCCGCCATTCCGCCCCGACGAGCTGCACGGCTGCCGCCTCCGACAGGCCGACGATGAGGCCGGCGAGCATGGCGCCGGGGACGCTGCCGATCCCGCCGAGGATGGCGGCGGCAAACAGCGGCAGCAGAAGGTCGTGGCCGAGATAGGGACGGACCTGCACCAGCAATCCGGTCATGATGCCGGCAAGGCAGGCGAGACCGGCGCCCAGCATCCAGACCACGCGGATGACGCGACGCACATCGACGCCCGCAATTCCCGCCAGTGCGGGGTTCTCGCTGACCGCCCGCATGGAGCGGCCGACATCCGTGCGCGTCATCAGGAGGTGCACGGCGAGGACGGCGAGGAGGGAGACGCCGAGCGACAGCAACTGATCCGGCGTTGCCCGCATGCCGCCGCCGAGCGGCATGGCGATCTGCAGCGCCTTGGTGAAATAGGCGGGCTTCGAGGTGAACAGGAATTCGAGCAGGCTGCGCAGCGCCAGCGACGCGCCGAAACTCGCCATGACCAGAATGATGACGGCACTGCCGCGCGCGCGCAGACGCCCGAAGAGAACGGCATCCACCGCAAGCGCCAGAACGCCGGTGAGGAGAATGGCGAGGAGGGCGGCGAGGGGGAGCGACCAGCCGAAGGAGAAGGGACCGATCGGCCGCGTCAGCGAGGTCGACAGCAGGCCGAGGCCGCCGCTGACCGCAAGCGCGAGATAGGCACCCCAGGAAAGAAGTTCGCCATGGCCGAAATTGGCGAAGCGCAGAATGGAATAGGTCAGCGTGACGCCGATGGCGCCGAGGCCGATCATTGCGCCCGCGATGAGCCCATCCATGAGGAATTGCGGGTTCACGATGCGGCGACCTCCGCGGAATGCGAGCCGCCGAGGTAAAGGCGGGCCAGCAGCGGGTCGCCAAACAGGCCGTCGGCCTGTCCTTCATGCGCGATGCGGCCTTCGACCAGAACGACCGCGCGACGGGCGATCGCCAGAGCCGCTTTCACATTCTGCTCGACCAGCACAATGGTGACGCCGTCCGCATTGATTTCCTGAAGCATGACAAAGACTTCCCCGACGATCTTTGGCGACAGGCCCGCCGAGGGCTCGTCGAGGATCAGAACCGTGGGATCGACGATGAGGGCGCGTGCGACCGCGAGCATCTGGCGCTGTCCGCCGGAGAGCGCGCCGGCCAGCCGCGAAGGCTGGCGCGCGAGATCCGGAAAGCGCCGATAGAGACCAGCGATCCGGCCCGCGCGATCCGGTTTCGGAAGGATCGCTGCAGCGAGTTGCAGGTTCTCGTGAATGGAGAGGGTGGCGAAGATGTTTTCGGTCTGGGGCACGAAGGCGAGGCCGCGGGCAATCTTGCGATGGGAGGGGACGCTGGTGATGTCCTCTCCGCCCAGCAGAACGGCGCCGGCGTGGATCGGAACGACGCCGGCGATGGCCTTCACGAGGGTCGATTTCCCCGCGCCGTTCGGGCCGAGCAGAACGAGAAAATCGCCCGGGGGAACGACGAGGTCCACGCCGCGAACGATCGGCAGGTCGGGCTCGTAGCCGGCGACGAGCGCACGGATATCCAGCGCCGCGCTCATGCCATCGCTCCGAGATAGGCCTCGATGACGGCGGGATTGCGCGCGACCTCGGCCGGCGTGCCCTCCGCGAGCGGCCTGCCGAGCGCCATGGCGACGACCCGCGAGCAGAGACGCGAGACCATGTCCATATTGTGCTCGATCAGGAGAATGGAGGTGCCCTCGGCATTCAGCTGCATCACGCGCTCGATGATGGTTTCCAGCAGCGCAGGATTGACCCCTGCCGCTGGCTCGTCGAGCAGGATCGCGCTCGGATCGGCCATCAAGATGCGTGCCAGTTCGAGGAGCTTGCGCTGCCCGCCGGAGAGAACGCGCGCCGGCTGGTGCTCGAGATCCGACAGGGTGACGAAGGCAAGCAGCGCGCGGGCCTTCTCCACCGCCGTCTTTTCCTGGCGGCGGACATGGGCCGGGCGTAGGAAATTTGCGAACAGGCTTTCGCCGTCCTGACGTTGCGCGCCGGCAAGCACGTTTTCCAGCACGGTCATTTCGAGGAACGGCCTCGGTATCTGAAAGGTGCGGCCGATGCCGAGACCGATCCGCTGCTCCGGCCGATCCTGCGAAGCATCCCGCCCGCCGATCCGGATCTCGCCCGATGTCGGCTTCAGTGTCCCCGCGATGAGATTGAAGAGCGTCGTTTTGCCTGCTCCGTTCGGGCCGATCAGCCCCACCATCTCGCCACGCCCGAGACGCAGCGACATGCCATCGACCGCCGTCATTCCCTCGAACCGCTTGACGAGATCACGGGCGTCGATGACGAGGGTATCGGATGTCGCGGTGGTCTGGATCGGCAAGCGAGGTGCCCCAAAGGCTGCAGGAAAATCAGTGGCTTATGTGGCGCGGGCAGTCTCCGGCGACCGACATCGTGTTTCCACGCGGCAGCTCGCCTCAACATGCTGATAACACTTAAAGATTTGCACAGCTAGGCCGCCATGCCCCCGGGCTTCCCAAGGGGGGCTTTCGTGACGGGGTGTTGCAGACTTTCGACAGTCACGCCACCGAGGTGAGGCATCGAGACCGCCGGGCCCAAGGGACCTTATCCCTGCCGAACGGCCTTGCGATCGTCGGCCGGTTCGACACGGGTTGCAAACCAGTTGGCCAGAAGCGCGCCGGAGATGTTGTGCCAGACGCTGAAGATCGCGCTGGGCACGGCGGCAAGCGGCGAGAAATAGGCCGTGGCGAGCGCCGCGCCGAGACCGGAGTTCTGCATGCCAACTTCGATGGCGATGGCCTTGCGCTTGGCAAGCGAGAGGCCGGATGCCTTCGCCGCGAAGAAGCCGAGGAGGTATCCGAGACCGTTGTGCAGAACGACCACGGCGAAGATCATCAGGCCGGACTGCGCGATCGCCGCCTTCGAGCCACCGACGACGGCGGAGACGATGAGGACGATGCCGACGACGCTCACGAGCGGCAGGGCGGGCACGGCTGCCTTGACGACGCCGGGGAGCAGCTTTTGCAGCAGCGCCCCGAGCGCCAGCGGAACCAGAACGACCTTGATGATGCTGAGGAACATCGCCCAGCCATCGACCGGAAGGAATTGGCTCGCAAACATCCAGACCAGGAACGGGGTGATGATGGGCGCGGCGAGCGTCGTGACCGATGTGCAGGCGACCGACAGCGCGACGTCGCCCTTCGACAGAAAGGTCATCACGTTGGAAGACGTGCCGCCGGGGCAGCAGCCGACGAGGATGACGCCAGCCGCGACCTCCGGCGGCATGGGGATGATCCATGTCAGGAAGACGGCCAGCAGCGGCATGATCAAGAATTGGCCGACGACGCCGATGGTCACGTCGAACGGTCGCCGCAGAACCTCGCGAAAATCATCGACCGACAGGGTCAGGCCCATGCCGAACATGATGATCGACAGAAGCGTAACGATCCAGGGGCCGATCTGCTTGAACGTATCCGGAAAGAAGAAGCCCAGGACCGCAAAGAGGATGACCCAGACGGCAAATGTCTTGCCGACGAAGGTCGAGATGGTTGCCAGGCGGTTCATAAGCGCACTCCGGATGCCGTTTTGTCGTGGTGTAAACCGTGCGATCTGCCTGTCAAGGGCAGCGCTTCTGCAATCCAGGGCTTTCCGCTTTTGCATATTGTTCAACGATTTGTTAGGGAACCGCTTACGCAGCCAAAGGAAGCCGATGTTCAAGTTCACCATCAATCCGCCCGTCTTCTTCGGATCGGTCGCCATCATCCTGACGTTCGTGGCGGTCGGAGCCATCGTCCCCGCACAAGCCGAGGCGATCTTCGGCGCGCTGCAGAGCTGGATTTTGACATCCTTCGGCTGGCTCTATCTGCTGGCGGTCGGCATCTTCCTGTTCGGTATCCTCATTCTTGCCTTCGGACGGTACGGGGACCTGAAGCTCGGACCCGACGACAGCCAGCCGGAGTTTCGCTATCTCTCCTGGATCGCCATGCTCTTTGCCGCCGGCATGGGCATCGGCCTCATGTATTTCGCCGTCGGCGAGCCGATGACGCACTTTGCGGCCCCGCCGACGGCCGACCCGCTGTCGATTGCCGCCAAGCGGGAAGCCATGAGCGTCACCTTCTTTCACTGGGGCATCCACGCCTGGGCGATCTATTCGGTGGTGGGCCTGTCGCTCGCCTATTTCGGTTATCGCTACAACCTGCCGCTGACCATTCGCTCGGGTCTCTATCCGCTCCTGAAGGAGCGCATCAACGGCCCGATCGGGCATATGGTGGATATCTTCGCCATCTGCGGCACGCTCTTCGGCATCGCCACATCCCTCGGCTTCGGCGTTCTTCAGATCAATGCCGGGCTGAATTTTCTGCTTGGCGTGCCCGTCTCCTCGGTCGTGCAGGCGGTTCTGATCGTCGTCATCTCGGCGGTCGCCACCCTGTCCGTCGTCAGCGGCCTGGACAAGGGCGTGCGCATCTTGAGCGAGTTGAACCTGATCGTCGCCGTGGCGCTCATGGTTTTCGTGCTGGTCATGGGCCCCACCGCACAGCTGATGCGAGACTTCGTGCAGAATATCGGCCTCTATCTCGACACGTTTCTGCTGCGCACCTTCAACATCTATGCCTACGAGCCGACCCCGTGGATCGACTCCTGGACGCTGTTCTATTGGGCCTGGTGGATTTCCTGGTCGCCCTTCGTTGGCATGTTCATCGCGCGTATTTCGCGTGGGCGAACCGTGCGCGAGTTCGTGATCGCGGTGCTCTTCGTGCCGAGCATCTTCACCTTTCTCTGGATGACCGTCTTCGGCAATACGGCGATCGATATCGATCAGGGGATTGCCGCCGGTGCGCTCGGGCGGGCCATTTCGGACGACATCTCCGTCGGGCTCTTCCAGTTCTTCCAATATCTGCCGTTTCCGGCGATCACCTCGACGCTCGCCGTGGCTTTGGTCGCCATCTTCTTCGTCACATCGGCCGATTCCGGCTCGCTCGTCATCGACACGATCGCGGCCGGCGGGGAAACCAATACCGGAACGGCGCAACGCATCTTCTGGTGCGCGCTGGAGGGTTTCGTGGCGATCGTCCTGCTGCTGACGGGTGGGCTCACGGCGCTGCAATCGGCAACGATCGCATCGGCCTTGCCCTTCGTGTTCGTCATGATGGCGCTGCTGTTCGGCCTGTTCAAAGGCATGCGGGCCGACATGGCGCAGCAATCGGCCCTTGCCGGGCCGCTGGTCGCGCATCCCGCCGCCGGCATCACCTGGCAACGCCGGCTGGCACTGGCGCTGAATGCGCCGAGCGCGACCGACATTTCCACGTTCATCGACGGCGTGGTGCAGCCGGCGCTGGCAGCCGTCGCGGCGGAACTCAAGCGTGGCGGCCGTGAGGCCACGGTGCAGCGGAGCGAGGAGGATGCCGGGACCGGCGGCGTGGTGGTGAGCCTGTCTGTTCCGGCCGCGCGCGTCCGCGACTTCGTCTATGCTGTTGCCCCTGCGGCCCAGAAACTGCCGGCCTATACCGCATTCGACGCGACGAAGATGGAGCTTCGGCATGAAGCGCGCACCTCGTTTTCGGATGGCAGCCGAGGGTACGACATCATGGGCATGAACAAGGAGCAGATCATCACGGACGTGCTCGCCCAGTTCGAGCGCTATCTCGCGCTGACGGCCTCGACCGAAACCGTGCTGATGACGAACGCGCCGGAGCATCTCTAACGGTTCTCGGCGATCGCTCCGGGCTGCGCGCCTCTCGCCTAAAATTGCGCCTTGAGCTGTGCGCCGACGTTCCATTCGGGATCGTCATACTGGCGGAAGGTCGCGCCGACCGAGGTGTCCAGGTGCCAGACCTCGTCGAGGCGGACGCCGATCCGGCCTCCGGCGGAGGCGAAGGTCTGGTCGCGTGCCCGGCCGGACACGTCTCCGACCCAATCGACCGATGCCCGGACGGCCTTGTCATCGGCGAAGATGCGGCCGACGGCGCCGGACAGGGTGTAGTCCAGCCGGCCCTCGGTTTGGTGGCTCCAGGCGACTTCGGCGCTGACGATGTTCTCGCTCGACGTGCCCCCGTGGACCTTGGCTGCGAAGAGGTTTCGATCCGTTGCCGTCTCGCTGTACCCGTCGAGATCGAGCCAGGCTTTGGTGAAGCGCGCCGAGAGCACGATTTCGTTCGCCTGGTCGGGCGCAAACACCGCACCGATGCGTCCGTAGGAGCTGAGAAGCGATCCATCGACCGTGCCACCGGCGGAAACGACAGTGCTGGTATCGAGGTAGCGGCGCGACAGGGTCGCGCTCACATTGGGCGAGCCCCAGGTGCCGACTTCGCCGAAGCCACGCCATGTCGCCTGCGGCGTCATGTAGCGGACAGCGCCGGCGAGCAGCGCCAGCGTGTCGACCGAGACATGATCGTCGTCAGGGTTGACGATCGCGGCGCCGCCGAGAAGGCTGATGCCGCTGCCGGCTTCCCACCGGCCCTTGAACCCCGCCGCCGCGCTGGACGATCCGAAGAGGCTGATCGAACTGCCTGCATCGAAGCGTTCGCCTTCGCCGAGGAGGCCTTGCGCCGTGCCCATGAGGTCAGCGGCGATCGCCTGCCTCTGGCGCGCAAGCTGGTCCATCGAGCCGGTCACGGATGACAGCGTGGTGAAGCCGAGGCGCGTGATATCGATGGTGTCGACGAGAAGGGTCGCGTCGGGTGCGAAGGGATCGATCGGTGCCGTCGTCTCGACGACGACCGTCAGGCCGAGCGTGTCCGATCCCGATGTGCCGACCTTGCCGCCCGTGGCGACATCGTCCTGCAGCGGACCTGTAACCTGATATTTCAGGACCTGCCGGCCGTCCTGCAGGGTGACGATCTGTGCTGCCTGGCCGTCTTCCGCCGAGACGAAGCCGCGATAATCGACGCCAAAGACGCTGAAGCCATCGGGCCGGGTGACGGGGACGCTCAACTGGCAGGTGCTCGTCGCACGTGATATGCCGGGTCCGCCGCCTGCGGTGGCCGAGAAATCGTCGAAGAGCACGCTGGTCGCATTGCCGTCAGGCGAGGTGACGCTCGAGAACGTGCCGTCGGCACATCCGTCGGCCGCCATGGCGTTTCCCGACAGCGCAGCGGCGATGCCTGCGAAACAGAGGACGAACGACGTGCTGTTGCGCATGAGCGGAGCTTTCGATGATGGCAGGCAAGGCGGATGCTTCGAGAAACGGGGCGGAGGGCGTGTTCGCGCCGACCGCCCCGGAGGTTGTTAGCGGCAGGTCTTCCACTGCAGCTGGTAGACGATGGCGGCCTTCACATCCTGCGTGTCGACCGTCGCCATGGCTTCCTGACCACGGGTCGTGTTGACGCGGATGCTGGAATTGGTGCGCAGGTTGACGTCTTCGCCGCAAGCCGACCAGATGAGCGAGTCCGCGACCAGCTTGTTGGAGATCAGGTAGTCCTTCTCGTTCGGGCCGGTGAAGGTCTTGACGAAGGCCGGTCCGCGGGTGCCTGCAAAGAAGTATTCGACGTTGAACTGCGAGCGGGCGCCGCGCGGCAGCTGATTGAAGCCGCGATAGTCGATCGCGAGAACCGAGACGCTGCGGCCCTGCGGCACGTGAACCGGGATGGCCACGTTGCAGGTCTTGCGGTCGAATTTCTTGCCTGTGTCTCCGCCAGCCTGAACGATATAGTTGTCGAACAGCAGGCTCAGGGCCTTGCCGTCGGGGCTGATCGTTGCGGAAACGCTGTCCGACGGGCAACCGCTGCCGCCATAGCCGGGAACGCCGAGGGAAATGTCGTCGGCGTAAGCCGCGGACGAGATGAACAGCGACGCCAGCAGGAGACCAAATCTCTTCATTGAACTTCCTCGTTTTGATGTGAGCCTTAAGCCCTGGCAGGAAAATATGTGTGCCAACATGAACCGTCGCTGAGCATTCCGTTCGGCTGCAATTCACATCAGGAAGCGTTAGAAGTAGAGCGACGTGATTAAGAGAGTTTTAAGCAAACGCGTCGGAAATCGCGCCATTTGGTGGCAGGATCATGTCCGTCGTCACGAACCGAGACGAAATCCATTGGTTGCGGCGCAAGCCGTTCGGAAAGAAGGAAAGACGATGAAAATGCGCTCGGTCGCCCGGAACGCGACGATCCTCGCCGCTATCGGCATCATCCTCTGGGGATGCGCGAGCACGCCGCCGTCTCCGGTTGCCCCGACGGCTTCGGCAAGGCCGGCGAGCTCCGCCGAGGTCCTGCGGGATCATCAGCGCCGGCAGGCGATCCGCGCGCGCGAGGGCGGTTACGAGCGCTTGTATCGCCCTCGCGTCTGCCGCTCGAACGTGGGCCCCTGCGTTCGCTGAAGCGTCTGACTGTCGCTCTCCCTGATCGGGCGTTAGCGCAGCGCCTTGATGGCGTCCAGCACATCGGCGGGAATGTCGATGCCGCTGTCGGCAGCTTGACGTCGCAGGCCGAGACCGCGGCGGCCCGGAAGCCGGACGCCATCCTCGCGCCCGATTTCCTCGGCGAGTTCGGCGAGCCTGCCGGAGGTGCCGGCCCCCGTCGCGGCGTCCGGATCGATCGCGATGATCATGTGACCGAGGGCCGGCGGCGGGCCTTCCGCGTCGAACAGCGAGCTTGATTGATAGGAGAAACTGGCACCGGTGAGTCCCGCGGCCAGCACTTCCACCATCAGGGCGAGAGCAGCACCCTTGGCATCGCCGGCCGGCGCCATCGTCCCTTTCAGGGCGTCCTTCGCGTTCGTCGTCGGGTTTCCCTCGACATCGAACGCCCAGTCTGCGGGGATAGTGACGTTTTTCTGCGCTGCCTCCATCACCTTTCCACGGGCGACCTTGGAGAGCGCGAGGTCGATGACGAGAGGATCGGCACCCGCAACCGGAACGGCAAAGGCGATCGGGTTCGTGCCATACACCGGCTTTCGCCCGCCCCAGGGCGCCATGGCGGCCGGTGCGTTCGCAAACATCATCGCGACGAGGCCTTGGTCCGCAAAACGCTCCACGGTCAGTGCCATCACGCCGGCATGATGCGAACGGGTGATGGCCGCGGCTGCGATCCCCTGCGTCCGTGCGAGGCCCGGCAGGCGTTCCACCGCAAGATCGAGGGCGGGATAGGCGAAACCGTGCATGGCGTCGATGGCGAGCACCCCCGGTTTCTGCAGCCTTGCCGAAGGCTTTGCCCGCCCATCCACCTTGCCGGTGCGCACCTGCTTCGTATAGGCCGGAACCCGCCGCAGACCGTGACCGGACTGGCCCGCAGCCTCGGCCTGCACGAGCGCATGGGCGACCGAGGCCGCAACGGACGCTTCGACCGCGTTGTGCACGAAGGTCGATGCGACGAGGTCTTCGGCGTCTTTGAGAGAAAAGATCATCGGCTCATCCTGTTTTCCCGCTCCTCCACCCCGTGCCGCCCGAGCGTGACTTTACGCACTTTTCCCGAGGCAAGGCACGGACGATCGAACGTTTTTAGCGGAAGAGCGACGTCAGGACGTTGCCGCCCTTCAGGAGATCGATGATCTCGTCGCCGCGCCCGTTCAGCACGGCCTGCATGCCCCACAGGCCGAAACCCTTGACCTCATCGGCCGTGACGACCGGCGGCATGGAGAGTTCCTGCGGATTGGTGACCACGTCGAGCAAGGCCGGGCCGGGATGCGCGAGAACGTCTGCGACCGCGTCCTCCAGCAAAGCCGGATCCTCCACGCGGATGGCATGGATGCCGATCGCCTGCGCCATCAGGGCAAAGTTCGGATTTTTGAGGTCGGTTCCGAATTCCAGGAAGCCGCCGCCCTTCATCTCCAGCGCCACGAAGCCGAGCGAACCATTGTTGTAGATCACCACCTTCACCGGCAGGTTCTGCTGGGCCAGCGTGAGAAAATCGCCCATCAGCATGGTGAAGCCGCCATCGCCGGAAAGGCTGATGACCTGCCGCCCCGGAAAGGCCGCCTGCGCGCCGATCGCCTGCGGCATGGCATTGGCCATCGAACCGTGCGCAAGCGAACTCAGCATTCGCCGGCGGCCGTTCATCTTCAGATAACGCGCGGCCCAGACCGTGACGGTGCCGACGTCGAAGGTGAACACCGCATCGTCCAACGCCTGGTCGCTGATGACTTTCGTGAGATATTGCGGGTGGATCGGCTTGCGTCCCGGCGTTCCCGTCGCGAGCGCATCGAGGCCCTTCCGCGCCTTCTTGTAGTTGGCAAGGCTCCTGGTCAAAAACGTGTCATCGGCCTTGCGGTCCAGTCGCGGCAGGAGCCCTTCGATCGTCGCACCGATATCACCGACGACACCGAGCGCCAGCGGCGTGCGCCGGCCGATATTCTCGGGACGAAGATCCACCTGCGCGATCGTCGCGTCCTTCGGGAAGAACTGGCGATAGGGGAAATCGGTGCCGAGCATCAGGAGGGTGTCGCATTCCATCAGCGCCTGATAGCCGGACTTGAAGCCGATCAGTCCGGTCATGCCGACATCATAGGGGTTGTCCCATTCGACATGCTCCTTGCCGCCGAGCGCGTGGACGATCGGCGCCTTCAAGGCCTCGGCAAGCTGGACGACCCGATCATGCGCGCCCGCGCAGCCGCGGCCGCAGAACAGCGTGACGCGCTCGCCCTTGTTGAGAAGGTCGGCCAGTGCCGAAAGCTCGGTCGCACCGGGCGTGACCACGGGTGCGGCGATCCGCAGGCCGGCGGCTGCGGAAATCGGCGCCTCGTACGCCGAAAGGGCGATATCGCCGGGGATGACGACGACCGAGACGCTGCGGTTGCCGAGCGCACTGCGGATCGCGGTTTCGAGGATGCCGGGCAGCTGCTCGGGATGTGAAACCAACTCGCAGTAATCCGAGCAGGCACGAAAAAGCTCTTCCGGCTTCGTTTCCTGAAAGTAGTTCCGGCCGATTTCCCGCGAGGGAATCTGCGCGGCGATGGCGAGAACGGGGACCCGGCTTCTGTGGCAATCGAACAGGCCGTTGATGAGATGCATGTTTCCCGGACCGCAGGAACCCGCACAGACGGCCAGCTCCCCTGTCAGGGCGGCTTCCGCACCGGCCGCAAAAGCCGCGACCTCTTCATGACGCACATGCACCCAATCAATATCGCCACGCTTGCGAAGCGACTCCGTCATCGCGTTCAGGCTATCGCCGACAAGGCCGTAGATGCGACGGACGCCCGCCTGATGAAGAACCTCGGTCACGAGATCGGCTGCGGTCTTTGCCATGGCGGAGGCTCCTGGGACTATGAAATGGACGGTCGATCGCAAGAGGGATCCTCGGGCGGGGTCACCCGTGACGATCGATTGCCCGTGCAGATCTATGGCAGTGCGCCCGACAGTCGAGAGCTTCCGGTCTGCCGACGACGGTGATCGGCTGGCGGCGGGCCTGGGCTTAGGCCTGCGCGGCGAACTCCTACAGCGTTTTCAGCAGGCGCAGGAGCGACAGGATTTCGAGCGGGGTGCGGCGCTTGAAGCCGATATAGGTGGGGATCTCCTCGCCATGGAAGCGGCGCTTGAAGGCGGCCTGTCCCTGCAGGTTGAAAATCCGGGCATTGACCCTCTTCGAGTGGAAAGCGCGCTCGAACAGGCTCCGCCAGATACGGCTTTCCAGAAAGCCGCTTTCGGTGATCGCCGCAAGCGGCGACAGGCCGAAGGTGACGATCGCCCGACCCTCCGCGGCAAAGCGATCGGTTGCGAATTTCGTCAGCCCGATTTCGGCATGCGGCGTCGTTCCCGCCAGTTTGCGCTTGAACGCGACGGTATAGCCGATCACCTCGCCGGTGCGGAAGATTGGATCGAAATCGAGCACGGCCACCGGATGGCCATCGGGGTCGATGATGAGAAAGCGGCGCATGAACGGCGCGAGCTGGACGCCGAAGGGCCGATTGAGGAAGCGCATCTCGCGGCGGCTGACGATGCGGCCACTGCGCCAGTTCGACGAGATATCCCGCACCTTCTGCGCATCCGCAATGCTGCCGTCGCATTCGATCAGCCGGTAGTTCTTCTTCAGGAGCCAGCGCTCGGAATAGCGGATCGTCTCGTTCCGCTTGCCGGAGAACGAATGCGTATCGAGCGACAATTTCGTATCGACGCCCATATGGTTGATGCGATAGCCGAGCGTTTCCAGAACGGCGGCGGTTTCGCGCGAGGTCTGGACGAAACAGGGCGCATTCGAGGCGGCGACGAAACGCCGGATATAATCCGCCCGGCGTGCGGGATCGGCGACGGGATCGCCGAGCACGAAGGTGTGCCCCATCTTGGTTGCGTAGGCGATATAGCCCTCCGCATCGCCGAAATACTGCAGGTCCGGTTGCGCATAAGTCGAATAGGCCACGGAGAAATCGCCGTATTTTCGCAGAAGCTCGAGGCGGGCCGGCGCGTCGAGCGCGGCAGCGGGCAACTGGGGAAGGCGCGCGTTCAGGATCGCGTCCATCCTCTTGCGTAGGCTTGACATTCACAGGGCTCCGGAAAAGGCGAAGGCGGGCCAGATGACGTCGACGCAGTAGAAATTAGACGCTTACCAATCCGCCGCAGACATTGCCATTTTGTCGCCGCCGTGCACAGTCCCTCGGACTGCTGAAAGCGTTGGAAAGAAGCTGATTTTGTCGACAAATGTCCACGAGGTGATGATCGTCGGTGCGGGTCTGGCCGGATTGACGGCAGCCTATGTTCTGAGACAGCACGGGATCTCGGCAATCTTGCTCGAACGGGAGCCGGAAATCGGTGCCTCCTGGCAGCGGCGGCATCCGCAACTGACGCTGAACACCCATCGCGACCTCTCGACGCTTCCCGACACCCGCTATCCCGCGGGAACCGGCGCCTTTCCGAAACGGGATGTGGTCGTGCGGCATCTCCAGGATTTTGCGCGCACGCACGCCTTCGATATCCGCCATGGGGTCTCCGTTGATGACATCACGCGAGACGCGCCCGGCGTCTTCCGGATCGCGTCCAGCGCTGGCGACTTCCACGCGCGGCATGTCATCATGGCGGTTGGGCGGGATACGGAGAGGCAGCTACCTCCCTGGCCGGGGCTCGACGGCTACGAGGGCGACATCCGACATGCCGCCGACTTTGGTGATGCGCAGGCCTATGCCGGCCGATCCGTCCTCGTCGTCGGCGGCGGCAATTCCGGCTTCGACGTTCTCAACCACCTCAGCCGGGTGAAGACGGGACCGGTGTGGTTTTCCGTGCGGCGCGGCCCGTCCATTCTCCCGAAACGGCTGTTCCGCTTCGCGGTCCATCGCCTGTCTCCTCTGATGCAGGCCTTGCCGACGCGGCTCGTCGATCGCATGATCGCCGCCACGCAGTACCTCGCCTTCGGGCGTCTCTCCCGGCTCGGCTTTCCCAAAGGGCCGCACGACGCGGCCACGCGGCTTGTCGACCAGCAGATCGCCATTCCGGTGGACGATGGAGCGATCGACGCCATCCGGCGCAAACAGATCAGCGTCGTTCGCGGCGTCCGTTCCCTGGACCGCAAGGCCGTGATCCTGGAAGACGGGAGCCTGCTGGTGCCGGATGTCGTCATCGTCGCGACGGGCTACGGCACGTCTGCGCTGGCGCGCAGCGACGGCGGCACCGGCCTCTGGCATATGGGATTGACGCCCAGCCTGACCTCGTTCTTCCACCAGACCCGCCGCGAAGCGACGCTGATCGCAAAGGCGATCTCGGGGCACTCGGGAAGGTAAGTCGTAGAAAACGGAAACATCGACTTAACGACCATTTAAGTCCGTAACGGTAGTGTCCGCGCATGAAGATCAACCGACTTCGTGTCCGGCGGCATGATGCGCGCCCTTTCCCGCCGGAAACGGCATGTCCCCGCAGCCTCCCTTCCGCCGCATCCTCCCTTGCCTGCAGAGCGCCCGACATTGAGGAACATCCGTGCCTAAAACATCCAATCTGATGACGCGCATCCTCCTTGCCGCGTCCGTCCTCGTTGCCGCCGCCTTCGCCGGTTTCTCGTTCTACATCGACACGCTGCAGCGAAGCGCAACGACACGTGCGGTCGAGGAGAATATCGCCTTTTCCGGAAAGCAAGCCGCGCAGAGCGTCGCCAACTGGCTGAACGGCCGCGTCACGCTGACGGCGATGGCCGCCAATGCTGCCGCCAACGCGGCGGACCCTGCGGCCCTCCTCGCTGTCCTGAAGAACGATGTTCTGGTCAAGGAATTCATGACGACCTATGTCGGCGACGAGGCCGGCACCTTCACCATGTCGCCGGCCTCCGACATGCCGGCCGACTATGATCCGCGCAAGCGCCCGTGGTATCAGGATGCGGCGAAGGCGAAGGGCGACATCCTCACCGACCCCTATATCGACGCGTCGAGCGGCGACCTGATCATCAGCGCAGCCGTGCCTCTGATCAGGAACGGCGTCCTGACCGGTGTCGCCGGCAGCGACTTCTCGCTGAAGACGCTGGTCTCGATGATCCGGTCGATCGATGCGGGAACCGGTGGCTTCGCCTTCCTGGTCAACAAGTCCGGCCAGATTCTCGTGCATCCCGATGCCAAGCTCGTGACGAAGACGCTTGCCGATGCCTTCCCGGCATCGACGCCGGCGATCGGCAGCGGCATCATGGAGACGGAAGCAAACGGCAAGCCGATGCTTGTCAGCTTCGTGCCGGTTGCGGGCCTTCCCACCGTCGAATGGTATGTGGGCTTCGCCGTCGATGAGGATCAGGTCTATTCCGCCATCGGCCAGTTCCGGATTGCCGCAACCATCGCGACACTTCTCGCCGTCGGCGCGATGATCGTCTTTCTCGCGAGCCTTCTCAGCCGCCTCGTCATCCGTCCGGTCACCGATATGACCCGTGCCATGGAAAAGCTGGCGTCGGGCGACCTGCAGACGGAGATTCCGGGCCAAGAGCGCCGCGACCAGATCGGCTCCATGGCCGCAGCCGTTGCCGTGTTCCGCACCAATGCCATAGACCGGACACGCCTGGAGAGCGAAGCCGAAAGCGGCCGGTCGCTGTCGGAGCGCGAACAGCGCGCGCGGGAGGCCGCGAAGGCGCAGGAGACCGCTGACGTCCAGCATGCCGTCGAGGCACTGGCGACGGGGCTCGGCCGGCTTGCGGACGGAGATCTCGGCTATCGCATCGCGACGCCTTTCGTCCTCCATCTCGACCGGCTCCGCGCCGACTTCAACCACGCCGTTTCGAAGCTGCACGACGCGATGCGGGCCGTCGGCAGCAATGCGCGTGCTATCGATGCCGGTGCGAGCGAGATCCGCCACGCCGCAGACGATCTGGCCCGCCGCACCGAGCAGCAGGCGGCCTCCGTCGAGGAAACCGCAGCCGCACTGGAGGAGATCACCACCACCGTGCGCGACAGCGCGCGCCGTGCCGAAGAGGTCGGCCAGCTCGTCGCCCGCGCCCGTGCCGGGGCCGAGACCTCCGGCGAAATCGTCGGCAAGGCGGTCAGCGCGATGCAGGGCATCGAGACCTCGTCCAACGAAATCGGCAACATCATCGGCGTTATCGACGACATCGCCTTCCAGACGAACCTTCTGGCGCTGAACGCGGGCGTCGAGGCGGCGCGTGCCGGCGAGGCGGGCAAGGGCTTTGCCGTCGTCGCGCAGGAGGTTCGCGAACTCGCACAGCGTTCCGCGAAGGCTGCCAAGGAGATCAAGGCGCTGATCAACACGTCCAGCGGTCAGGTGCGCGCCGGCGTGTCGCTCGTCGGCGAGACCGGCCAGTCGCTTCAGGCCATTGCGGGCCAGGTGCAGGAGATCAACGCGCATATCGCAGCGATCGTCACCGCGAGCCGCGAGCAATCGACCGGGCTCCAGGAGATCAATACGGCCGTCAACACGATGGACCAGGGCACGCAGCAGAACGCGGCCATGGTGGAGGAGCAGACGGCGGCAAGCCACGGGCTCGCAGGCGAAGCCGCAGCGCTCAACGCCTTGCTCGAGCAGTTCAAGCTCGATGACGACGGCGCGGCGCGATACCCGGCGGCTGCGCGGCGGGCAGCCTGATCACCCGATCCTTGCAACGCCCAACTTCGGACGCGTGGGCGTTGCAAACGGACTGTGGGCCTCAGCGCGCCCGGATCTTGCTTTTCCGAGACCACAGGCTCTAGCGCCGCAGGATCACGCTTTCGGGATCGCAACGCTGCTCCCAGCCCGCGCGCTCCAGTGCAGGCGTGTCGTCGTCTGCTGCAGGATAGCCGAGGCAGAAATAGCCGATGAAATGCCAGCTGTCGGGAGTGTCGAGGGCCGAGACGATCTCTGAGGGGTCGAGGATCGACAACCAGCCAAGCCCGAGCCCTTCCGCGCGGGCGGCAAGCCACAGCGTGTGGATCGCAAGCACCACCGAGTAATCGAGCGTTTCCGGCATCGTCTTGCGACCGAGCCCGTGTCCCTGTGCCACGGAGCGGTCGCAGAAGACGGCAAACTGGGAAGGTGCCGTCTCGAGCCCTGCGAGTTTCAGCCGCGCATAGCGCTCTGCCTTGTCACCCGAATATCCCGCAAGAGCCGCGGCGTTGCATGTCTCGAATACGCGCCGTAAGGCCGCGCGGCGTGTGGTCTCGTCCACGAGCACGAACCGCCACGGCTGGCTGAGGCCGACCGATGGGGCGAGGCAGGCCGCCTGAACCAGGCGCTCCACCGTCCCACCAGGAAGCGGATCGGTGCGAAAAAGCCGGACATCGCGACGCCATGTCAGGAGCTGCGCCAGTTCTGCCCGGAAACCGGCGTCGAATGTCTTTCGCTGCAGCATCTCCCACATCCCTCGGCTCCAGCCGCTTATGGTTTCGCGACGGACAGGCGGTTGCTTAGCAGGAGAAGACCGGTGCGCGCCAGATGACGGCCGCGATCTCGTAAGGATTGTCTCATGAACGGATGCGGTTCGGGCCTTGGCTTGGCGATACGGGACGATTTATCTTCTGAACCGCAAGTCGAGGCGTCGATTACGCCTTCGGCCGGCCCGTCCACAAGGGAATGTTCAGATCGCGAGAGACCTGCGGATCGGCGGTGTATAAGGGCCGTCCTTCTGCCAGAAGCTGCTCGATGATGGTCTTGTCCATCTGCACATGAGCCCGAGCGAGACCCGTCTGGTTGTAGGAATGTCCGGTCGAATTGGGATTGATGCCCGTGATGATGACCTGCGGCGCGCCGTGATAGAGAGCGAAGAGAACGGCATTCAGGCCGTTCGAGCATTTGTCCTCGGTGCGCACCTCGGTATTCTTGCGGCCTGTTATTTCTTCGAACAGCGACATTCGCTCATAGCGGTCGATGATTGTAAGATTGTCATAACTGTAACCGAAGGCCTTCAGTCCATCCGCCAGCCTCTGGCGCTGGTTTTTGCGCCAGAGCAGGACATAGAGGCTGCGCGTCCGCTGATCGGAGAGAACGCGGCGGACCTCCACCGCATTTGCGGAGGTACCCTCGACCTGATTGAACATCATGAAGCTGATGTCGGGCACGTCGATCCCCCAGCCGCGTATGGCGGACTGCGAACCATTGATCGTCATGACGCTGAAATCCGCGTCCCAGCCTTCCGGCTTGTGGATCACCGGGGCGGAGCCGACCACGACCACGGGCCCCCTGAAGACATGGCTGGAGGCTGGCGGGAGAGGGCGGTTCAGCCGATATTTCAGCGACCTGTGGAGGCGCTGGCGGGTCTGCGTGAGCCATTTCTTGACGGTCGTCATCGAAGCACCTTCATGCTGCTTGCCACGCAAGGTGCGTCATCGCTTCTTGAGGAAGCCAGGTTTGAGGTTGCGCAGAAAAACATCGGCGGACTTCAAGATGCCCGTCAGGGAGATCAGCCTGTCCACCTGTGCATCGGTATTTCCCATGCGTTGCGAGAGGACGTCGGCAACCGTAAGGGAAATTTCGGTGGCCGGAATGTCCGGAAAACGCGCGGAGAGCTTTGCATAGGGATCGGACAGATCCGTCTCGTGAAGGGAAAGCTTGCCGGATCTTGCAAAAACCTTGAGGCACACCTGCTCGAAAGCCCAATCGTGGACGGCCACGACACGCCATTTCTCGCTTCTCTTGCCGGAAAATCCTGCCAGCACGACCTTCAGCGGCAGGCGCTGCGCCAGCAGCCAATAGGCAAGCGCAAAGCCCGACGTCGGAAGCTTGTCCGACGGATAGATGCCGTCGCCTAACGATGTCAGGTCGAGATGACCGGTTGCCGTGCCACCGTAATCGGCCTGCGTATTGGGCGTTTCGCTGTCGGCGAGACGCATGTTCAAAATGCCGTGGAACGTTTCGGGGGCGAAGAGGCCAACCACCTGCTCGACCTCGCCGCGATAGACGATGTTTGCACCGCGGGGCTGCGCGCGGGAAACGAGCATGGATTGGCCGGCGAAGGGCTTTTGCAGAACCTTGTAGGCCTTGTTGAAAAAGATGAAGAGGGAATCATCCGGATAGGCCCGCTTGAGCGCGGCGACCTCGACCTGCTCGCTGTTGGCGACCAGAACGACCTGGGAAAAGCGGGAGAAAAACGCCCGCCAGTCCCGTTCGGTTACCAAGCCGGACGTCGTCTTGATGTCTCTATCCTCGGGAAAGTCCATAAATCATACCGCTTTCAGACGATATCCGGTGAAACTCCGTTCATCGGAACTGACGCTGTTGAACGATGACCCGCAAAGATAGTAAGGCCATGTGAACGCGGTCGGCGTAAGGCTCGGCCTCGCTCTATCGTTATCGGGTTCTTACAATATGTTCGGATGGAAGAGCAAACGGAGTTTCACGCGGGAGCTCGTCATAACGCCGCCAGATCCACTGGCCGGTCGTCATGGCATCTCCATCGTGGCCTGCGTCAAGAATGAAGCACCCTATATCGAGGAATGGGTCCGTTTTCACAGATCGATCGGCGTTCGGCACTTTCATATCTATGACGACGGCTCGACGGACGGCACGATGGACACGCTGCGGTCGCTTCTGTCTGCGGAATTCCTGACGATCGTTCCCTGGGTCATGCGCATGCGCGACCAGGCGACGTCGGTGGTTCTGAACGGCCAAGCCATCGCTTTCGCGCACGCTCTCCTCAATTTCGGTGGCGCATACGACTGGATGGCCTTCATCGATGTGGACGAGTTCCTCTTGCCGCGACGCGACCGAACGCTGGGGGAAGCGCTGAGGCACGCGAAGGGTTTTCCAAATATCTCGCTGCCCTGGCACATGTTCGGGCATGGTGGCCATCGGTTACGCCCGGCCGGGCCCGTCTGTCTCAGCTACACGATGCGTGTGGCCCACCCGGAACGTCAGGACGGGAATGCGAGCAACTTCAAATGCATCGTCGATCCGACACGCGTGTCAGGTGTCAGCGTGCACCGCTTCTGCACCAAGGATTTCGGCGATCGGACGTCGAACGATGCCGGCATGGTCGCGTCCGTGCGGGATCGAAAGGCAGAGGCCTTCTTTTCGGCGCAGTATCTGCAGCTCAATCACTACTATCTGAAGTCGGAGCAGGAGCTTGCCGAGAAGGTGGCGCGCGGCTGGTCATTCGACGACACTGCCGCAAAATATCGTCAGAAGGTCGCCGAGACCGCGCGCTCTATCGAACGCGACGTCGTCGAGGATCGCGGCATGGCCGTTTTCATCGCGCAGAACAAGATCGATCTCGGACAGTCCGTGATCCCATTGCCGGAGCAGAGACATGACCGGACATCCTGATCGTCCGAGCGGCCTTCGGCGCGCTCCCAAAGGCTGGGCTGTAACCGAGGAAAAGGCGGGTACGCTGACGCAATGCCTCGGCATCGCCAAGCAGATCGACCCAGCGCCCGTCATCAAGATCGTGACGAAGCCGCGCGGCTGGCGGAAATGGTTCAAGCCGCGGCTGTTCTCGACACGCGAACAGGAGCCCACCTTCATCGTCTCCTGCGGCTTTCGCGCGGAGGAGCCGGTTCTTGCCATCAAGAGCGCGTTCGGCGGCCGTCCGTTCGCGGTGCACCTGCAGCGACCGCGTGTGGATGGCTACGATCTCGTCTTCGTTTCCCGACACGACTGGGTGCCGGAACTGGACGGGATCGACCATGTCCGGCAGATGGTCGGCGTACCCCACCAGATTACGCCGGACAGACTGGCGGCACATGCCGGCAGCAGGTCGCAATATGCTGGTCCTGCCGACCGGGTCGCGGCCGTCTTTCTCGGCGGGTCGAATGGTGCCTATGTCTATGACGCTGCGTGTCATTTGACGATCGGGAATGCCGTGCGGGATCTCGAGGCTGCCGGTTGGAAGATCGTGATTTCCGTCTCGCGACGGTCGAGCGCGGAAACGCTGCAGGCCGCCTTGACGTTGCGGTCCGGCAATGTGACCGTCTGGGATCGGACGGGGGACAATCCCTATCTCGACTTCATGGCCGCTGCCGATGCGTTCTTGATCGCCAAGGACTCGATCACCATGCCTTGTGAGGCGCTCGTGACGGGCAAGCCCGTCTATACGCTCGATCTCACGCACGTGCCCGGGGAGCGGCTTTTAAAGTTCGAGACCTATCATACCGACCTTTGCGAAACCCTGAAGCTGACCAAAGCCTTCGACGGCGACCTAGCGCCCTATGTCTACGAGCCGCTGAACGAAACAGCGCGTATCGGCACCATCGTTGCGGAAGCGCTGGCCAACCGGGAGCGGAGCGGTCCGCGCGGAGTTACGGTCAGCGTGAAGCGGCAGATCTGAGCGCACGCCGTTTCGCCCGGCTCCGGTTTACCTATTCCCGCCAATGGTCGCCGACCCAAAGCGTCGGCTTGATGTAGTGACGCAGGTCGCTGAAGAGGGAATGTCTGCGTTCTCGGCCGGTGATCACGTCCATGAAATAGGTTGCGGGCGTCGTCGCGACCTGCTTGCCGCGGTACTTTCCCTCGAAAGCATGCTGTGGCAGCAGGCCACGCGGAAAGATAACGACGCGGGCCGATTTCGGCAGCTTGGGCGGCAAGAAATAGTTCAGCGGAAAGGGCCGGCGGCAATCCTGGCGGAAATGCAGAACCCAGCGTCTGGGATAGAATTTAACGCCACCCGGTGCGTTCTTCGTTACAAAGCGCTGCTCGTAACGATACTCATCCGCAACCTTTTGCGGATCGGCACGAAATTTTGCCTGGATCGGCACCAACTTGCCGACGGGAAAACGAAACAGCGACGTTTGACCCAGGCGTTCGAACGGCGTGGTCTGGTTTTTGGCCATGACCACATCGTCCGGCTCGCCGAAGGTGAAGAAGTCGTCGAGCGACGAGACGATCACCAGATCGAGATCCAGAAACAGCACGGCGCCTTTGAGTTTCCCCAGCGTCGCGCCCCAAAGACGCGCTTTTGGCCAGATTCCGCGGGAATTGACCGGCATCACCACATCGAGTTCCGGAAGATCCTCGCACAAGACCTCCGGCCGGATGCCGTCACGGTTGTCGGTGAAACACGTGAACGTGAAGGGCGGCGTGATATTCCGCTGCACCATGGCGTAGAGCCTGTTGATGAAGGGAGGGCCGTATTTCGTGCCCCAATTGATGCAGATGATCTGCTTCACGCCACCGCTTGCGTCCAATATTTTCGACATCATATTCCGGTCCCTTACGGACTGTGTGACGCTTCGCCCTTACGGTCGTCGCGCAGCTCGTGCGCCATTCCCGATAGCAAGTGCCGTCTCCTTCTCAGGGAAGGTGATCCGATGAGGGTTCGGAGGCGGACAAAGACATGCAGCAAGCCGCAATCGCGGCTGCCGCACGCTGTCGATCAGCGCTGCTGGACGTGGAGCATGCGCTCGCGCGTGGCGAACCACTCTTCCGAGTAGTCGTCATTCTTGTATTCTTCGAAATACGGGCCACCATCCGTGAAATGCACGAGGGACGCATCCTCACTGCGCTCGTATTCATTGACCAACCAGTTCCAGGCTGGCGGCAATTCGCCGATAAGCTCTTCCGATTCCAGCCATTTGAACTGGTGAAGCTCCAGGCCCGTTGCCGTGTTGACGTAGTCAAGGTCGAGCTTGCGGCACTTGGCGTTGTTGAACAGGATGACGCTTGACCAGTTCTTCTTCTCGTACTTCGTCTGGACCTGACCGAGGAACTTCGTTTCAACCTTCGGAACATAGTTGTGCTTGACGCACATGGCTGCGTAACGATCCTCTTTCAACTCCCAAAGCTTGGCGATGTCGGTGCGCATGAGCATGTCGCAATCGGCAAAGAGCGACCAGCCTTCGAAATTGCTTAGGTAAGGCACGAGGAAGCGCGAGAAAGAAAATTCTGTCGACTGCAGCGCATTGCGCTCGCGTGTGAAGATGTTGCTGACATTGCTCAGCACGATCGGCGTAAATTTGACGGGGATGGAGCTCTTCTCAAGAATGCTCTGGCAAAGAACGTGATACGCGGCGACTTCCTTGGTATCGAAACCGATGAAGACATTGGCAATTTCGGTCATATCTCTCTCATTCCTCAGGTGCGTTTCCCATCGCTGGGGGCGCGTCGTCTGGTCGATGCCGGCGGGCCCACGGCGCAATCTCATGAAGGCCGCTCGTCCCCTTGAAGGATCCGCCGCGCGACATGGTTCGTCGTGGCCATCTCTATGGGATATCAGCGGCTTTCGTAAGCTGCAACCCTATGAAGGATCGCGACATCGCAACGGGCCGGCACGGTTTCAGGCTTTGCGATCGGTCATGGACGCGTCTCGAATGTCTTCGAGGCGTGAAACGTGGCGGATGCCAATGGACGCAGACAAGCCCTCTTCCGTCGTGAAGACATCGGAGCGCTCCCGGAGTTTCGACAGGACATACGCGTCTTCTGCGATCTGGCGCCGCGTGTTGCCCTTCTCGTTATAGGAGTGGCCCATGACAGTGAGCGAGAAGCCCGCCAGCGTGATGGACGGCACGCCCATGAAGAGCGCGTAGCACAGGGCAGCGACGCCATTCGTGACGTGGCCGGTTTCGCCGATGTCCTTTGGCATGCCGCCGCACATGTGCTCGACGATCGCCTCACGCTCCTCCTTGGTGGCACGCATGAGGCTTCGGTAGCGAACACTAGGTTTCATGAGCAACTTCAGGCGCATGACCCAGAGCGGACGGGTATGGAGCCATAGGAGCCCGCGCGTGCGGACATCGGGATGTTCCTCCCAGGACTTCTTGCGCTTTCGAAACGTCAGGTCCGCCGCGGGGAGCCCGAGCATGTTGGCCGTCTTGCCGGCATTGTTCACGTCCATTCGGGCGCAGTGCGCGACGATGTCAGACGGCAGCGTCGGGTTGGGTGCGGACCCCAGCACGAGCCATGGCCGATCGAGAATCTTGAGCTTCGCAAGCCACCGGCGGTGGGTCTCTCTCAATGCCTGCAACTCTTGCTTCTTCATCTTGCCGTCCCGGGAAGCGGTGACCTGTCCGACGGGCACCACGATAAAGTCTCATTTTGCGGCTTCTCCCTCTGCGGGCGTCGGCCGGATCTGTCGTGAATAACGCACAGATAGGACCGATATGCCCCGGACAGGTCAGGATGTCATGCCGTTTTTTTGTAAGCGAATAGCGACAACAGGGCGTCCGGAAGACAATCGAAGGACTGCGGCCTCATCGAGAACCGCTTTTTTACTTTCTTCTGTACAAGACGACGTACAGAGTCTGGGATAGGGAAATCAGCCCATGGCCGCTTCGGCTGGATCGGAACATGTCATAGGCGGGAAGCATCTCGATTATCGCCCCGACCTCGATGGTTTGCGTGCGCTTGCCATTCTGCCGGTTCTTCTTTTCCATGCCGATGTCGCGCTGTTCCGCGGCGGCTTCGTCGGGGTCGATGTGTTCTTCGTCCTCTCGGGCTATTTCATGGCGAAGATCATCCTGTCGGATCTCAAGGCGGGGACATTTTCCTTTCCAGCCTTCTATATTCGCCGAATCCGGCGGATCATTCCCGCGCTGTTCGCGATGATGGCAATCACGGCCGTCTTTGCCTGGTTCCGTCTGATGCCGCAGGAGTTCCGCTATTTCGGCGACAGCGTGCGAGCCGCCGCACTGTTCTCGGCCAATGTTCTCTTCCGCCAGGAAAGTGGCTATTTCGACATTTCGGCCGAAATGAAGCCGCTGCTGCACACATGGTCCCTGTCCATGGAGGAGCAGTTCTACATCCTGTTTCCGATCTCGTTGTTTCTCGCCTTCACCTTCGCCCGGCGGTTCATCCTGCACATCACGGGTGCTCTCATCCTGATCTCGTTCGGTGCCTGCCTTTGGGCGACGAGCCATTCCCCGGAGAAGGCGTTTTTCCTTCTGCATTTCCGCGTCTGGGAATTGTTGATCGGTGCGCTGGTCGCCTTCGCACCACGGCCGAACTACAGCGAGCGGGTGGCGGCTCTCCTCAGCACCGTGGGCCTTGCGGCGATCCTGGCCGCGATCTTCCTGTATTCCTCCGCGACGCCTTTTCCCGGGCCTTCTGCTGCTGTTCCGGTGCTGGGCGCAGCCCTCGTGATCCATGCCCGGTCAACGCGCTGGTTTCCCGCCCGCTTCCTCACCCATGGCGCGTCTCTCTTCATTGGCCGCATCTCCTATTCGCTCTATCTCTGGCACTGGCCGATCATCGTGTTTTATCGCTACGAGACCGGCCACCACCTGACGCTCACCGACAGTCTGATGGTCGTCGTCCTGTCCTTCATCTGTGCAACGCTGTCGTGGCGGTTCATCGAGCAGCCTGCCCGCACCGCCGCGGTCTTCCGGTCGCGCGGTCTCGTCCTGTCGTTGCTGGGAACGACAATGGCCTCGGCCGCGACGTTCGGCTTCGTCGTGACGCGGTATGAGGGCATTCCTGAGCGACTGCCCGCCGATGTCTATGCGATCTATTCTGCGACTTATGACCAGAGCCCCTTCTTTGCACCGAACTGCTTCACCGACACTGATGGTCAGGGATTGCAGACGCAATCCATCCGGGACGGTGCTGTCTGCCCGATAGGCGCTGCGGCGACAGGGGCGCCGCGCTTCATCGTCTGGGGGGACTCTCATGCGGCGGCAATAGCGCCGGCCATCGATGCAGCCGCGCGCAAGGCAGGTGTCTCCGGTCTTTTCGTTGCGCGGGCGTCCTGTCCGCCTCTCCCTGACGCTGTCTTCGGGCCAGAGCGCGTCGTCAATCGCTGCCGTGAGACCTTGGCAGCGACTTTCGGCCTGATCGAGCAGAAAAAGATCCCCTATGTCTTCATGGTCGGTTACTGGCCGAAATATGTTCACCGTACCGAACTGCCCGGTGAAGGCGTCTTCTTCAACACATCCGAACCGCTGCCTCTACCTGACTGGTCGGCGCCGGTTCGCGACAGCCTGAAGGCGACCATCGATGCGTTTGCGCAGCAGGGCACGCGAGCGATCCTCGTTCAGGATGTACCCGAAATGGGCGTGAAGGTGCCGGAGGCGCTGGCGCGTGCGAAAATGACCGACGAGAATGTCGATTTCAGCCTGCCCCTCAGCTACACGCTGCAGCGGCAGAGGCTGGCGCGCGACATGCTGTTCGGGCTTGCGCGGGAAACGGGATCTTCGATTGTCGATCCTTTCGCGTTGCTCTGCGACGCGACGCGATGCCATCCGGTTGCCAATGGCGGCATCCTCTATCGCGACAGCGATCATCTCTCCCTGACCGGCGCGAGATTCCTGTCGCCACTCTTCGACGAGACGATGGCGATGATCGCCAAACCGCCGGGCGAGACATCTCAGCCTTCGGCGGATCGCTGGAGCATGGCGATGCCGGAGACGCAGCGCCGATGAAGATAGAAGCGTTTTAAAAGCTGGTTCGCCGGCAGACCCTGGAGGATCTGCCGATCAGGCGACGGCGCTGAGCCGCGATGCCTGAGTCTGGCCCGCGTCGTCGCGATGCGCGGCATTCAGGCAGCGGGCGACCAGGTCGTGATGGATCCAGCGCACGGGACCGGCGGGCGCTGAGGTTGCGCCGAAGATGAGCCGGCCGGTTGCCTCCACCACCAGCGTACTCAGGAGATCGCTGATCAATTCCTTGCCGTCGCGGTGCATGGCGGTGATGTCGTTGGAGGTACCGATCGTCAGATCCGCCTGGGCCTGGCTGTTGGGCATCGGCCAGGCGCTGAAATCATAGAACGGCACCATGACGGCGCTCGCCTGCAGATCCTTGATCCGGCTTAGCACATCGGTCACCGAGTGGCCGTCGGCCAGAAGAGCTTCGCAGGCCTGCCACTGTTCGTCCGCCCAACGTCCGCCATTCTCGCGCTTCAAGGCCAGCAGAAGCGGGATCAGGGGAAGCTCGATGCCGGTGAAGACGTCGGAAGAATTGGTGCGGATTTCAGGGCAGTTGTAGACGGTCGCCGTCACGCCGGCGTCCCACGCTTCCGATGCGATGGCCTCAAGCCGCATCTTGGCGTAGCCCTGCGTGTAGTTCGTATAAGTCTGCCAGCGATACGCGTCGCCGATGAGAATGCCGGTCCCGTGATAGCCGTAGGCGGTATAGCGCACGGCACTGCCCGAGGCTTCCACCCGCGTGCGGATCGCGGCGCTGGCGTCGATGAGATGACGGAAAGTATTGGCCGAGACTTCATCGAAGTTCTGGAGGATCAGCTTGCCCATGTCGCTATCGAGCAGGGTCTGCGACGACATGTGGCGGGCGCCGGTACCCTTGTAGATCCTGTTGGCGACGACGAGCAGGACCTTGGCCTTCGGGATGCCGCCAGCCATCGTGTGCGCGAAGAAGACGTTGCGCCCCTCCGGAATCATGCCGTCGAGAGTCGCCATGACCTGCGCCAGCGCCGTCTCGAACCGGTTCGTCGCAATCGCCTTGCAAGTCTCGATATGATCCCAGTCGATCTTTGCATCCTGCCACGTCTGAAGCGTGAGGTCCGCCAGAAGATCTGTCGGTGTCGGACCACCCTCCGGGCCGTCGAGATCGAAGCCGGCCATCAGCGGCACGTTGATGATCGTGCCGCCCAGCCGCGCCTCGGCCGCCGAAAGCTCGTCTGGGGTGAGCGGACGCAGCGCATTGTTTTCATCGCGACGGCCGACCGTGATGCCGACGATCTGCATACCGACCTTGCGGGCCTGATCGAGAAGGCCTGTCGCATATCCGCGGCCGAACAACTCGCCGAAGAGAACGAAGATGTCGCCCTTCCGAAACAGCGTGTTGCCGGCGATGCTTTCCAGTGCGATCGGGTTTTCCATGGTCATGTCTTCAGGTCGTGGGTCGTTGCGCGCAGGCCGCAACAGTCGTTGATCATCACATGAACGGAGTTCGCCGCAATGGAAAGTCATTTAACGTGACGGATTATATCGAAACGTGAACCGCATGCGGCATTGACGATGGCGATCGTCGCGCGCGTCAGCGTCTTCGGTCTGCCGAAAGTGCGGGATCAACCGAGAGTGGGCTGCGAACGAGCCGGCGGCACCCTTTGGCACCCGAGAGTGCCGCCAGGTGCAGCAGGCATCTTCGAGAGCACGGTGCACACGGTGTGATGGTAATGACCGTGTTTTGACGAATCCTATATTTCGGGTCCGTACATCGGAAGCGCATGAGATAGATCTTACGCCCAACGGAGGATTGCTATAGGCGAAATTAGGCCGTTATTTTCGAATATACATGTTTTAAGAAGAACGGATATACAGAATTTAGACTTGTAGATTATTGATTTTTTCTTCCGGAGGCCAATCTCATTCTTTTCACGACGATGGAGGGCGATATGGAAGACATCGCAAAGAAGCGTCGCACGCGCGGGCAAGGTGCGCTGGGCGACATTACAGCAACCAAGCAGACCGTCATGGAAATGCAGCGCCGCCAAGAAGACGAGCGTCGGCAGAAGACCGAGCGGCTGCGGGCCCAGCGGCTTGCCAAAGCGACAGGCAGCAAGAATCACGAAACGGCAAGCGGTCCAGCATGAGAATCCGATTCTTTACCGACGAGGGCGGCCGGATCGACGAGAGTGGCGGCGTTTTGCTTCCTGACCAGGCGACCGCGGAACAGGAGGCGCTCGGCGCTCTTTGCGACTGGCTGAGGGATCTTCAGCCGACGGGGCTTCCGGCGACGACCGCCGTGATCGGCGAGCGGGCCGATGGGACTTTGCTCTTCCGGGTGCAACTTGATGTCAACATCGAACGTTTTGATGGTGATGGATCATGATCAGCGTTTCACACCCGCCCGCGCCGCATCTCGGCGCAAACCTGCCTCCTTTTTCGCGGCGAGAGGTTCTGTGATGGATGTGCCGGAAAACGATTCGGAACAGGGCCTGGCGCTGTTCGACTTCGCATTCCGGCATGCGCCGATCGGCATGGCGCTGGTGGATACGGAGGGGCGGATCGTCCGCGGAAACCGGTCCTTCTCCAGAATGGTCGGCATCTCGCCCGACCATCTCAATGGCGTGCAGTTCGCGGATTTCACGCATCCCGATGATCTCGACGCCGATCTTGCGCTGTTCAACCAGGTGCTGGCGAGGCAGCGCGATGGGTATACGATCGAGAAACGCTATATCCGCCCCGATCGGTCGCATCTCCCTGTGCGGATTCACGTCGCCGCGATGCGCGGCAGCGACGGCGAGGTCGTTCGGTTCATCACCCAGGTCGAGGATATCACCCAGGCGAAGCAAGCGGAGCGGCAGCTCGCCGAACGCGCGGCCCAGCTGGAACTGGCACTGGAGACGGTGCGCGGCGGCTTCTGGCAGCTGGATATAGCGGCCCAGGCCTTCGAAACATCCGATCGGCTCGCTCAGTATATCGACGGCCCGGATGCGACGGGGCTTGATATCGATACGTATGTGAGCAAGATCAACGGGCTCGACAGGCCTTCGGCCGATCTTAGCCCGCTCATCCGTGGTACGGTCGATCAGAACGTAGCCGAATACAGGCTGGAAACGATCGCCGGAGAGCGGTGGATGCGATGCGATCGACGCCTCCTGCGCGATGCCGACGGCAAGCCGCTGAAGATCGTCGGCATGGCGATCGATTTTACGGAGGAGCACCGCCAGATCGAAGATCTGCAGCGCAACGCGCAGACCGACAGTCTCACGGGGCTCCTCAATCGCCGCGGCCTCGAAGCGCGCTTCTCGCAGCTGGCATCATCCGCGGGGTTTGCGGTTCTCGTCATCGATCTCGATGGTTTCAAACAGGTCAATGATCGCTACGGTCATGCGGCCGGCGATGCGGTGCTGGTGGAAACGGCACGCCGATTGACGTCCTGCGTCCGTTTCGATGATCTCGTTTGCCGGGCAGGTGGGGACGAGTTTGTCGTCGTCATTGCCGGCGACAGGGAAACGGGCATTTCCGTCGCCGACCGCATGGTGAGTGCGATGCGAACGTCGTTTTCGCTCCGCGACGCGGATGCCCCGGTCGATGTGCGCGCTAGCATGGGCGGTGTCTGGGCCGTGACCAATCGCGACCTAAACCGCATGATCGCGCATGCAGACACGCTTCTCTACCGCGTCAAAGCATCCGGCAAAGACGGGGTCGGGTTCGATCGTCACGCCTTTTCCTGAATGACGACCATCAAACCCTGCGCCTGCGAGACGCCAAGCGCCGACAAGCGTGACGAGGAGATCGATATGCCGACATCAAAACGAACCTGGCTCATCACAGGCTGCTCGACCGGGTTCGGGCGGGCTCTGGCCAAGATCCTGATCGCGCGTGGTGACACCGTGTTTGCGACCGCCCGCAATCCCGAGCAGATCGCGGATCTGGTCGAGGGCCACGCCAACGCTTATTCGCTGAAGCTCGATGTGACCTCGCATGACGACATCGCCGCTGCCGCCGCGCGCGTCGAAGAGGCGGGCGGGGTCGATGTCCTCGTCAACAATGCGGGCTATGGCTACCTCACAGCCTTCGAGGAGGGGGACGAGGCCGGCTACCGGGCGCAGTTCGAGGCGAACGTCTTCGGGCTGATTGCCATGACGAAGGCTGTCCTGCCGTCCATGCGAAAGCGCGGAACCGGCCACATCGTCAATATCGCCTCTGTCGGCGGTCTCGTCGGCAATCCCGGCTCCTCTTATTATGCCGCAACGAAATTCGCCGTGGTCGGCATGTCCGAGGCCCTGTCGAAGGAAGTGGGTGCCCTCGGCATCAAGGTAACGGTCGTCGAGCCCGGGCCGTTCCGGACGGACTGGGCAGGCCGCTCGCTTCAGTCGTCTGCCGGACGGATCGACGCCTATGCGAAGACCGTGCACGAGCGGCTCGATCAGGTCGCGCAGCAGAGTGGCCATCAGCCGGGCGACCCTGTCCGCGCGGCGGAGGCCATCCTTCAGGCGGTCGAGAGCGACGAGCCTCCGCTAAACCTGATCCTCGGCGCGCCGGGGTTGAAGCTGGTGAGAGGGAAACTGGCCACACTCATAGCCGAGATCGATCGCTGGGAGTCCGTCACGCTCGGTGCGGACTACCCCGAGGCCTGAGATCGCCCGGTGAACACCGATGAGCCTCCGCGGCTGTGTGCCGGCTTCGAACATTGAAGGCATCCATCGGAGCGCGACAGATCGATGCCGCGCTCCGATATCCGTCGTGATCAGGCCAGAACGGGCAAGGTCCCGACGATGCGCAACGCGAGGCCTTCATAGGCGTCCAGCGTGATGGTCAGGGCGCCGTCTTCCTGAAGGTCGCCTTCGATCGTTTCGCCGATCATATCGACCACCGGGCCGGGGGTGACCTGCGGCAGGGTGATCACCTCTTGCAGCGCGGTGCTGCCGAAGTTGAGGGCGGTGACCTGCGTGCCGCGCCCGTCCGGCAGTTCGTGCACCATGACCAGGAGACCGGGCGTGTCCGTGCCGGGGATCAGGACCTGGCGGCTGGCAGCAAGACCGTAGGCCTCGCGCACCGCAAGAAGCCGCTTCAGCTGGCTTGCAAACGAATCCGGCTGCGTCAGCTGTTCCGTCACCGGGCCGTAGAGTGCACGGGCGCGCGGAACGCCTTCTGCCGATTGCCCGGCGTCCGACTGGCCCGTGAGGTCGTAGGCGCCCCGCTCGATCCACCGCGTATCGCCATCGCCCATGAGATGCTCGACATCCTCCGGGCGGACGGGAAGGGCGCCGACGAGATCCCAGCCGGAGAGCGCGAAAATACCGGGCTGGAAGGCGTTGTACATGACCAGCAACAGATGGATCTTGCGGATCAGGGCGACCGCCTCGTCGTCGATCGTGTCGAGATCGGCGATGCCGAGCGCCGCCGTGATGACGCTGGCGGTGGTGCAGGCGATGCCGTTGGTGACGAAAGGCAGATTGTAGGGCGCGTTGGCGCCGGACAGCCGCTCGCGGATCACATCGCGCAGGTGCATCCGCAGTGTCCGGCCCTGCCAGGTCTGGCCGCTGAAGCTGTAGATATCGTCGGCATGCAAGGTCCAGAAATGCACGAGCTCGGTCGTCAGTTCGTCATGGTTCTGCAAAGCGTGGATGAGCGAAGCGGGATCGATGCCGAACTCGTGTACGGTGCGCAGCATCATGCGCAGCCACTCGGTATTCCCCGTCAGCAGCGCGTGGTGGTAGGCCGGTCGCGTGATGAAGTCGTAGGAAAGATCGGCGCCGCCCTTGGACATGGCGGCGATATCGTCGACCGTCAGATTGAGCTCCTGGAACGAGAAGCCGCCCGCTTTTCGCACCATTCCCGCAAGCAGGGCGTTGCCGGTCAGCGACAGAGGATGGCTTTCAGACCAGGCCGGCCCGTCCGGGCGGCGCTCGACGCCGAGAAAGCCGTTGGCATCCAGCCGCAGGCCGCGGGCGCCGAGCTGGTCGATGGAATGGAGGGCATCGCCGATGATCATCTGCTGGGCTGCAAAGGTCGGGTCGAGCCAGTTGAGGCTCGGCTGCCCTTCCTTGAAATAATGCAGGTAGACCCAGCGCCGCAACTTCCCGTCGACGCCCTCGACCGGCGCCGTCGCGCTCCAGTCGGTTTCCTTCACGCCCGGCTCGAAGAAGATGACGCGCTGAAGCTGGCCGACGATGAACCCCTTGTCCCTGAAATAATCGACGGTCTCCGCGCCGAGGTTCACGGCGTCGCGCCCTTCCGGCACGTCGGGCAGATGCGACCACTCCTCCTCGGGGATGTCCACCATATGGTAGAGGCCGGGATAGGCGCCGTGCTTCATTTCGGCGAGACGGAAATCCGCCCCCTTGCCGGTATGGGAGGGAATGACGTCGTCGATCACGATCGCATTGAAGGCGGCGGCCATGCGGCTGATGGCGACGAATTCCTCGGTCGTGCCGAAGGCCGGATCGATGTCGAAGCCGATACGGTCGAAATTGCCGTCGATCGTCGGTGTGTAAGCGCCATCCTTGAGGCCGCCGGACCGTTTCGTGGGGCCGACATGGATGCCGCGGACGCCGATCGACGAGAGCGCCGACCAGAGCTGCGGGTCGCCGAGCGTCTTCAAGACGGAATCGCCTTCGCGCGTGATGACGGAAGGGGGATAGGCGGTGAACCAGACCGAGGCGATGGCCGAGGCCGAGCGGGGGCGCGGCTCCGCATAGGGCCGCTGCCAGAAACGCCCCTGTCCACCGTAACTCTCGGCGAAATGGCGTGCCTGGTGCAGCATCGAGGAAGATACGAGGTTCTCGATGTCGTCTTTGCTAGGTGATGTCATGTCAGCCTTTGATCCCGCGCATGGTCTGGTCGTGCCTCTGGTCCACGCTGATCGATGTAGGCGTCGCGCGGCGAAAGGGAACGGCAAAACCGAACTTCGCTCGAAGCTTCGGCGAGAGACGGGGCTGACGGTGTCGGTGAGACTGCGCATTCAAGCGACTGTACCGGCGTATTTCGCGTCTGTTCACGACGTCACGCCGCAGGCACGTGTGCTCGAATAGTCCGTTCGCCGGCACGCCGAGATTCTGGAGCCTCGGTCGCGTCCGGCGGGGCAGGGGGAGCGGCGGCCGCCTGCTGATGAGGCGGCCGCTGTCAGGGTCAGTTAGCCGGCGGTGTCGTGGTTGCCGGAGCCGGTGTGGTGGTGGCCGGCGGCGTCGTGGTCGGTGCCGGAGCCGGGGTCGAAGCGGCCGGCGGCGTGGCGGGCGGTGTGGGCGCCGGAGCGGGGCTGCGCATGACGCTCCAGAGAACGATGACGACGATGACAGCGACGACGGCTGCGATAATGGTGTTGCGGTTCAATGTTGCCTCCTTGGTTAGCAGGCTTAACCTATCCGCGAACGCGTGATTGTCCAAGCCTTTAGCGAGACAGTGATGCTGCGGAGCCGGATTCCCGAGGATGGCAGGCCGAGGGCTCGGAGGACTGCGGCTGCCAGTCTTGCCTTGCCAAGGTAAATATGACAACGAGTGTCATCTTAAGACGGCGAGCGCTCGGCTGGTCGACGACGAGGCTTTCAACGAAACGGGCACCGCATCATGCGCTTCTGGCATCGGATGTCGTGGAAGACGGACGGCATCACCGTCTCGGCGCCGGTGCAGTGGCGCCAGCTCGACGGGATGGTGACGGTGCTCTGGGAAGCCGAGAGCCGGGCCGGGGCGAGCGGCTACTATCTCGCGGACGATCCGCGCATCATGCTGTTCTTCAACGACGTTTCCCAGAACGTGCGCATCTCCAACCGCAGCGACGACTTCACCCGCAACGCCCGCGCCATGCCGCGTGCGGTCTACGTGCCCGCCGGCATGCCGATGTGGACCACGAGCCGGAGCGCCCACCGCTTCAGCCACCTCAATCTTCACCTGCACAAGGATACGATCCTTCGCTATCTCGCGCCCTCGATCGGCAGCGCATCGGCGCAGGCAGCGCTTCGCCGTCCGGCCGAGCTCCACGACATCGCCGGCATCGACATGCTGGCCCGTCTTCTGGCGAACGAGATCCGGTCGCCGACACGGCATGCCGTCTATGCCGAGAGCCTTGTCGGCAGCATCGTGGCGGGTCTTCTCGACATTCCGGCTGAAGAGGATGTGAGGGCGGGCGGCCGTCTGACGCAGGCGCAAATGAACAAGCTCGTCGGTCATGCGGAAAAGGTCGGCGGCTACCGCATGTCGGTGGCCGACATGGCCGCGACCGTCGGCCTGTCGGAAAGCTGGTTCTCGAGCGTCTTCAAGAAGACGACCGGCCAGACGCCGCTGCAATGGCAGCTCGGAAAGCGGATCGGGCAGGCCAAGCAACTGCTCGGAACAAGCGACCTTCCGGTCGCCAGCATCGCCGCCCAACTCGGGTTTTCCGATCAGGCGCACCTGACGAAGGTCTTTCGGCATGTGGAAGGCGAAACGCCGGCCGCGTGGCGGCGTCTACAACAGATCAGAGGGTCGGGAACGCCCGCCGGCGCATGACGCGCAAGCGGGCCTCCGTCTCCGTCTCTCACCAGGTCTGGCGAAGCGTGGCCATGAGCTTGCGGCCCGGATTGTAGTAGACGGCGCCCGAATCGGTGCTCGCGATATGCTTTTCGTCGAACACGTTGTTGACGTTCAGCTGCAGCGTCGTGTTTTCCTGGACCTTGTAGGTGTAGGCCAGATCGAACACGACCGCACTCTCGGACGACTTGGTGTTCTCGATATCGGTGTAATAGGAGTCGAGGTAGCGCGCACCCACGCCGAAGGTCATGTCGCCGCGCGCGCCTTGGCCTTCCAGCGTGTAGGTGCCCCAGATCGAGGCGAGGTGCTTGGGCACCCGCATCAGCCGGTTGCCGTCATTGGCGCCGCCTGGTTCCTCGATCTGAGAGTCGATATAGCTGTAGGCCGCAATGAGCGCGATGTGGTCCGTCACCTCCGCCTTGGCTTCCAGCTCGAACCCGCGATGCCGGACCTTTTCCACGGACTGCGGCAGGTAGGTCACCTGATCGTAGACGGTGATGTTGCCCTTCGTGAGATCGTAGACGGAGGCGGTGATCAGCGCCGGGAAGGCTTCCGGGCGATATTTGATGCCGACTTCGTATTGCTTGCCGGTCGTCGGGTCCGCGCCCGAGGCCGGCGGGGCCGCGGATTCGGCGTAGCTGATGTAGGGCGCCAGTTCCTCGGTGATCTTGTAGCTCGCGCCGATCCGCTTGGTGAACTCGCTGTGGTCTCCGGACGCCGTCGATCCGGCGAGAAGGTCCGTTTCGCTGAGGTCGAGCCAGTCGTTTCGCAGGCCGACGCTCACCGTCAGCTTGTCGAAGAAGGTCAGGTCCTGCTGAAGATAGATCGCGGCCGTCTTCTGGTCGTTGTTGACGCTGGAAAAGGGTGAGAGGCTGCCCGGCCCACCGGTGTAGATCGGGTTTTCCCGATCGATCGATGGCGCCGCCGTATAGAAATTGTCGGTGTCGGACTTGAAGGTGTTGTACTCGGTGCCGACCAGCGTGCGGCTCTCGACGGTGTCGGTGCTGGCCTCGTAGACGAGGTTGGCATCGATGATGAACTGCTCCGAGGACTTTTCGCTGCCGAAGAAGTACCGGCTTGCCGTCGTCGTGCCGTCGGTCGGCGTTCCCCCGATATAGGCGCTGCCGAACCCGTCATTGAGATTGCTGTAGCGGGCGTTGGAACCGAAACTGAAGCCGTTGCCGAAATCATGGTCGAACATGACGCTGTAGGTGTTGCGGTTCGTGTCGCGGAAATAATAGTCCGGCTCGCCGAAGAACGTGTCGCGGTCGAAATCCGTGCCGAGCGGGTGGCCGCCGCTGCCGGGAACGCCGTCCCTGTCGAGATGGTCGAAGACGACCGTCAGGTTTGTGGCCGCATCCGGACGCCAGGTCAGTCCGCCCATGATGAAGGTCTCGTCGTCCTGCGAGAAGTCGTATTCGGCGTCGGCGCGCTGGAGCTTGCCTGTCAGGCGGTAGGACAGCGTGTCGTCGCCGGTGAGGTTGTCGCCGACGTCGAAGCCGAGTTCCTTGTGCGCGAACGATCCGCCGGTGCCGTAGACTTCGCCGAACCGTTCCCGCTTGGGTGTCTTCGTGACGTAGTTGACCGATCCGCCCGGTTCCGCCGCGCCGAAGCCGGAGGAGCTTGCGCCCTTCAGCACCTCGATCCGCTCGAAGGCATAAGGCTCTTCGCGCGTTCCGGCAAAGGTCCGGCCGATCGCCAGCCCGTCGCGATAGGTGTAGGGCGTGAAACCGCGAATGTCGAAATAGTCGTAGCGATCGTCCGACCCGTAGAAATCGGTGACGACGCCGGCCGTGTACTGCACCACCTGCTCGACGCTGTCGGCCGCGCGCTGTTCGATTTCCTTCGACGTGATGACGGAAACCGAAGCCGGCGCCTTGAGAATGTCGGTCGGCAGCTTGCCGGTTGCGGTGGTCTCCGTGGCGACGATCGAGGTCGCGTCGCCATCCGTGTTCAGCACGGTTCCGCTCGACCCGCTACCACGGACGACGATGTTTTCGAGCACCGTCGCGCCACCCGCGGCGTCCTGGGCGAGCGCGCCCGCCGGCGAAAGGGCGACCAGTGCGGTGCAGCCGAGCAGGAGCGCGCTCCGGTAGGAGAGCAAGGCTGGCCGCCGGGGGGTGGCTGTTCTGTCGATGTCCATGTGCAGTATCCAGATTGTCGTGAGGCAGGGCCGGTCGCTGTGTGGGCGCCGCCGCGACGCAAACGGCCGCGCGCTGTCCCGCCGACCGTATAACTGGAGGAAATTTATCGAGTATTGTGGATTCCTGCGGTTTTGTAGAATCCCGCGGTTAACTCGGCACAGTTTTCAAGAGCCCGCTGCTTTGGCGTTGACGCCACGCGGTGAAGCTGAGAGTGGAAGTCAACTTTTGTCCGTCAAAGGGATCGCGATGAGATTTCTCCGCTTCGCCACGCATCTTGTCATGGCCGTCTGGCTGCTCGCGCAGGCTCCGGCACAGGCTGCCGAGACCACCGACTACCCGATCACCATCCGGCATGCGTTCGGAACGACCGTCATCGAGACGAAGCCGAAGCGGGTGGCGACGGTCGCCTGGGCGAACCACGAGGTCCCGCTTGCGCTCGGCGTCGTGCCCGTGGGCATGGCGCGGGCCAATTTCGGCGACGACGACGGCGATGGCATCCTTCCTTGGGTCAAGGCGCGCCTTGACGCGCTGGGTGGCGCCCCGCCCGTGCTGTTCGATGAAGGCGACGGCATCGACTTCGAGGCCGTCGCGGCAACCCGTCCGGATGTCATCCTCGCGGCCTATTCTGGCATCGGCCAGGCCGATTACGACACGTTGAGCCAGATCGCGCCGGTCATCGCATTTCCGCAGGCGCCTTGGTCCACCGACTGGCGCGAGACGATCCGGCTCGACAGCGCCGGGCTCGGCATGGCGACGGAGGGCGAAGCGCTCATCGATGCCATCGAGAGCGAGATCGCCGGCACGCTGGCCGGACATCCGGAGTTGAAGGGCAAGACGGCGATGTTCATCACGCATCTGAGCGCGTCGGATCTAAGCATCATCAATTTCTACACGACCAACGACACGCGCGTGAAATTCTTCGGCGATCTCGGCCTCGCCTCTCCGAAGAGCGTTCTTCAGGCGTCGCAACCGGGGAAGTATTCCGGCTCCGTCAGCGCCGAGCAGATCGACGCCTTCGACGATGTCGATATTCTCGTGACCTATGGCGATCAGGCCCTGTTCGAAACGCTGAAATCCAATCCTCTGACGCGACACATGCCGGCGGTGGCGAAGGGAGCGCTGGTCATGCTCGGCAATGATCCGGTCGGCAACGCCGCCAATCCCACGCCGCTGTCGATCCGCTGGGTCCTCAAGGACTACGTGGCGCGGCTGAGCGAGGCGGCGACATCGCGGAAATGACGGCGGTCTCGGTCAAGGCCCTGAAGTCTGTGCATGACAGCGTCGCGCGCTCCAAAAGGTCGCGCGGTCTCTGGCTTGCCCTTCTCGTCGCCGCGCTTGTCGTCCTTACGATCCTGTCGGTCACCATCGGCACCCGCGATGTCGCCGGGGCGGAGATCGCGGCGGCGCTTGGCGGGGCGCAGGAAACGATCGGACAGGCGGCTGTCGCCCTTCGCATTCCGCGCACGCTTCTTGCCCTGTTGGCCGGGGCGGCCTTGGGTCTCGCCGGCGCGATCATGCAGGGCGTAACGCGAAATCCGCTCGCCGACCCCGGCATTCTCGGCGTCAACATGGGTGCGTCGCTTGCCGTTGTCATCGGCGTCGCCTGGTTCGGCATGGCATCGGCGCAGGCCTATATCTGGAGCGCGATTGCCGGCGCGGCGGGTGCCGCGCTCTTCGTCTACACGATCGGTTCGCTCGGGCGGGGCGGGGCGACGCCCTTGAAGCTGGCGCTCGCCGGTGCCGCCACCTCCGTCGCCTTTTCCTCGCTGGTCATGGCCGTCGTCCTCCCCCGCGGCGATATCGCCGGTGGCATTCACGCCTGGCAGATCGGCGGCGTCGGCGGTGCGACCTATGACCGCGTCCTTCCGGTCCTGCCCTTTCTCGGAATTGGCTTTGCCATCAGCCTTCTCTCGGCGCGCAAGTTGAATTCGCTGGCGCTGGGCGACGATGTGGCCGCCGGGCTCGGGGAACACGTCGCGGCCGCCCGCGCCGTCGCGGCCTGTGGCGCGATCCTGCTTTGCGGCGCGACCACGGCCATCTGCGGGCCGATCGGCTTTATCGGCCTCATGGTGCCGCATCTCTGCCGCGTGCTGGTCGGCGTCGATCATCGCTGGCTGCTGCCGTTTTCGGCGCTCGGTGGCGCGGCTCTCCTGCTCGCGGCCGATATTCTCGGGCGCATCGTCGCGCGACCGGGCGAACTCGATGTCGGCATCATCACCGCGCTCATCGGCGCACCGTTCTTCATCTGGATCGTGCGCCGGCAGCGGGTGCGGGAGCTGTGACCGTGATGCAGCCGACCATCGAACGCCTGGCGCTCAACCGCCGACGCCGGACGCGGCGTCACGGGACGGCCGTTCTGGCACTTCTGATCCTTGTCGTTCTCCTCTTCGGCCTGACCCTATCGGTTGGACAGAGCATCGTCGCGCCGGTGGACGTCCTGCACATCCTCATGGGTGAGCCCGTTGCCGGAGCGTCCTTTACCGTCGGCCAATTGCGCCTGCCGCGCGCCGGTCTTGCGGTCCTCTCGGGCCTCTGCTTCGGCCTCGGCGGCGCCGCCTTCCAGATCATGCTGCGCAATCCCCTGGCCAGCCCCGACATCATCGGCATCACCTCCGGTGCCGGCGCTGCTGCGGTCTTTGCGATCGTCGTGCTCCAGATGTCCGGTCCGATGGTCTCTCTTCTGGCCGTGGGTGCCGGACTCGGCGTCGCCATGCTGGTCTACGGGCTGTCGTTCCGCAACGGCGTCGGCGGGACACGGCTCATCCTCGTCGGCATCGGCGTCTCCGCCATGCTGCAGAGCGTGATCGCCACGATCCTCTCGACAGCGCCGTCCTGGAGCCTGCAGGAGGCGATGCGCTGGCTGACCGGCAGCGTCAACGGGGCGCAGTTGCAGCAGGCGCTGCCGCTCCTTCTCGCGCTCGGTGTCTTCGGCGGGGTCCTCCTCAGCCGGGCCCGCGATCTCGATGCGCTGCGGCTCGGCGACGATACCGCCTCGGCCCTTGGCGTCCGGGTCGCGCAGACGCGCATGGTGGTGATCGTTTGCGCCGTCGGCATGATCGCGGTGGCGACCGCCGTCACCGGGCCCATCTCCTTCGTCGCCTTCCTCTCGGGGCCGATCGCCGCGCGCATCGTCCGCGCGAACGGTTCGCTGCTCCTGCCGGCCGGTCTCGTCGGGGCCATCCTCGTGCTCGCCGGAGATTATCTCGGGCAGGTCCTGCTTCCCAGCCGATATCCGGTCGGGGTCATCACCGGCGCTCTCGGCGCGCCCTACCTGCTGTTCCTGATCGTCCGCGTCAACCGGACCGGAGGTTCCCTGTGACCGATCACACCCTCGTTGCGACAGGTCTTTCCGCCGGCTATGACGGCAAGGAGATCCTGCAGGGCCTGGATCTTGCCATCCCCTCGGGCCGGATCACGGTCGTCGTCGGCGCCAATGCCTGCGGCAAGTCCACCTTCCTGCGGACCCTGTCGCGGCTGCTTGCTCCGACGAAAGGCCATGTCCTCCTCGATGGAGCCTCGATCCACCGCATGCCGGCGCGCCAACTTGCCCGTACGCTCGGTCTCCTGCCGCAGGCGCCGATCGCGCCGGAAGGCATCACCGTCGCCGATCTCGTCAGCCGGGGGCGTCATCCCCACAAGAGCCTGTTCTCCCGCTGGACGCGTGGGGACGACGAGGCCGTGGATGGCGCGCTGGCCGCGACCAAGACCTTCGATCTCGCCGAGAGACCGGTGGACGAGCTTTCCGGCGGGCAGCGGCAACGGGTGTGGATCGCCATGGCGCTCGCCCAGGAGACGGACATCCTGCTCCTCGACGAGCCCACCACCTTTCTCGACATCAACCACCAGATCGACGTGCTCGATCTCCTGACCGACCTCAACCGCGAGCGCGGCACGACGATCGTTATGGTGCTGCACGATCTCAACCTCGCCGCGCGCTATGCCGATGCGCTCGTCGCGATGGCCGGCGGGCGGATACATGCCTTCGGAACGCCGGAAGAGGTGTTGACGGAAGACATGGTCCGCAGGGTCTTCGGGCTCGAAAGCCGCGTCATCTCCGATCCCCTGTCCAGGCGCCCGATGATGCTGCCGATCGGGCGTCACAAGATGGCCGGAAACGAGGCTGCTTGATCTGCAGCCGCGACGGATGCTAGGCGGCGTTCCAGATCGCGCGTTGAGGGAGATGGCTCATGACCACCACGGACTACACGGCCTTCGTTGCCGCACTCGCGGGCGAGGGACAGCCGATGGCCGCCTATGCGGCCCTGGAGGCGCTGACGCAGGCGCTGGTCGGCGTGAAGCTTTTCACCATCATGACGAGCGACACGACGACCCGCGTGGCCGAGCGGGTCTACTCCAATATGCCCGAGCAGTATCCGGTCTCCGGCACGAAGCCCTATAACGAGACGCACTGGTCCGACATCACGCTGACCCAGCAGAAGACCTTCGTGGCCAATACGATCGAGGAGATCGCCGCCGTGTTCGGCGACTACGAACTGATCGATTCGCTTGGGTGCCAGTCGGTCATCAACGTGCCGATCGTGGTCGGCGGGACAGTGATCGGCACCATCAACTGCCTGCACGAGGCGGGTTTCTACACGCCCGAACGCGTTGCGGCGGCGGCGGCTCTGAAGCTGCCCGGTGCCGTCTGCATGCTTTTGGCCGCAGGCGGCAACGACGACACCGAAAACGTCGCCGTCGTCTGAACCCAAGCCCTGCCGCACGCCTCGGCCGTCAGATCAGCCCGCGGGACGCGAGATTGCGCATGAAGGCAGCAAGACCGAAGGTCCATTCCGGCGCATGGGTGGACAGGGCGACGGTGTTGGTCAGCGCGCCGAGTTCCGGGTTGGAGATCGTCACGACATCGCCGATCTTGTGCGTAAACCCTTCCCCGGCAACATCGCGGTCCTCGACGGGCGCAAACAGCGTTCCCATGAACAGCATCAGGCCATCGGGATACTGGTGATGGCGTCCGATGGTCTGGGCGACGAGGTCGAGAGGGTCGCGGCTGATTTCGCGCATGGTGCTTTTGCCGCCCATCTCGAAACCATCGGTGCCCCGGATCGCAAGGTCGAGGTCGGCCGTGCGGATGTCGTCGATCCCGTAGGTCTCGTCGAACAGCCGGATGAAGGGGCCGAGCGCAGAGGATGCATTGTTGTCCTTCGCCTTGCCGAGCAACAGGGCCGACCGGCCCTCGACGTCGCGCAGATTGACGTCGTTGCCGAGCGTCGCGCCCTTGACCCGGCCCTGGCTGTCGACCGCCAGGACGATCTCCGGCTCGGGATTGTTCCATCTGGAGATCGGGTGAAGGCCGACGGAGGCCCCCCAGCCGACCGAGGAGAGAACAGGCGCCTTGGTGAAGACCTCTGCGTCCGGGCCGATGCCGACTTCGAGATATTGCGACCAGATGCCCTCCTCGACCAGCGCCGCCTTTACGGCGGTCGCTGCGGGCGATCCCGCTTTGAGATCGCGCAGGCTGTCGCCGATGATCGCCGTCACGCGCTCGCGCACTTTCGCGGCAAGAGACGGGTTCCCCGCCGCCTTTTCCTCGATGACGCGCTCGATCATCGAGCGGGCGAAGGTGACGCCGCAGGCCTTGACGACCTGCAGATCGCAGGGGGCCAGCAGATGCAGGTGGGCCCTGTCCGCGTCATGATCGCGCGACGACGTCGCGACCGCGTCCAGCGTTCCCAGAGGCTCGCCCTCTAACTCTCGCACACGCGCTGCCGGATCGTCGCTCTCCAGAAGGTCGCGGACCGTCGGCACGTCGCGGCAGGTGATGTCGTACAACATGCCGTCGCGCACAGTGACCACGGCCGGGCCGATGTCCGGTCGCCAGACCCGGCCGATGAAGATGCCGGAGCGGGGAAGGGAGATCTCTGTTGGCATGGGTATGTCCTTGTCTGTCTTTGGCATCGTCATTGATATCGTATCGTCAGGCGTCCGGCTGCTGGATCGATTGCAGCAGCGTTTCGCGCGCGGAGCGCAGATGCCGTCGGCAGGCCTGTTCGACCTTGGCCAGGTCACGGGTTTTCAGGGCCGCGATGTAATCCAGGTGCTCTTCCACCGCGCGCGCATTGCGCTCGCGGTCGTTCGCCTTGTTCCACTGGTAGTGATAGTGGAACACGATGGTGATGATGTCGTAGAAATCGATGATGAAACGGTTGCTCGAAGAGCGGTGGACGAGGAGGTGAAACCGCTCGTCGAGCTCGGAGAAATCGCGATAGCGGGTGTCGATGTTTGCGAGCATGTCGCGGTGCAGCGCCTCCATCTCCGCGAGATCCCGCCAGGCCGGATGATCTTCGGGAAGGGCTGCAAATCCCGCAGCCGAGCGGAGCTCGAACATCTCCCGGATCTCCGTCAGCTCCAGCGCGAATTCGCGGGTGAAGCCCTTCAGGACCCAATGGCTGTTCGGCCGTTTCTCGATCAGCCCGAAACGGCTGAAGCGGATGAGAAATTCCCGGACGCTCGTCGTTCCCGTGCCGATGTCGCGGGCCAGTTCCAACTCGTTGATCTGCATGCCGGGCTCCGCGCCACCGGCCAGAATCCGGCGCATGAAACTGCGCTCGATGATGTCGGACAGCGAGCTCGTCTCCTCGGCGGGAAAGAAATCCGAAGGGCGCGGCGGGCGCAGCATGGCCTTGGAGCGCTTGTCCCAGGCGATGATCTCCAGCGCCTTCAGCCGCTCGAGAATGGCGCGCACGGTCGTGCGGCTGACGCCGAGCGTCGTCCCCAGCTCAAGCTCGGACGGAAGCCCCTCGCTTTCCGCGACAAGCGTCAGACACCGGTTGAAGGCGTCCTTGAAGACCGTGTTCTGTTTCGCCATTCCTCTTTTCGCACCTCCTCCCGAGCAACCTGTTTCGGCCGGTTCTTACAGGGGTATGGGCGCGTCCTCCAAGGCGCATAATACAAGTTGACGGAAAACTGTCTATTGTAGATAAAATAACAAACAAGCGGATCGGTGACGATCTTCGACCAAGGCAATGCAGACGGAATTTATGCCATGAAGACCCGCAAGATCGGCACCACGGACTTGTCCGTCACGGAATACAGTTTCGGGACCGCGCCGCTCGGCGGCATGTATCGGACCTGCCCGCGCGATACGGCGATGGAGACGCTGCAGGCCGCCTGGGATTCGGGCATGCGGTTTTTCGATACGGCCCCGTGGTACGGCTTCGGTCTGGCAGAACGGCGGGTGGGCGATTTCCTGCGGGACAAGCCGTCGGGGGAGTATGTCGTGTCCACGAAGGTCGGGCGGCTCCTGCGTCCGGTCGCGGACGACAAGGTTCCCGACTTCGGATTCGTCGATCCCCTGCCGTTCCAGACGGACTACGACTATTCCTATGACGGGATCATGCGCTCGGTCGAGTTCAGCTACGCCCGAACCGGTCTCAACCGGCTCGACATCCTGTTCGTCCACGATATCGGCGTCTACACGCATGGCGCGGAACGCAATGCGGTCTATCTCAGGCAATTGCTCGATGGCGGCCTGAAGGCGCTGGCCGAACTGAAGGCGAGCGGTGCCATTTCCGCCTATGGTCTCGGGGTCAACGAAGTGCCCGTCTGCCTCGACGTGATGCGCGAAGCCGATCTCGACTGCATCCTGCTTGCCGGACGTTACACGCTGCTCGATCGCACCGGTGTCGCCGAATTGCTGCCGCTCTGTGCTGCAAAAAAGACCTCTCTGGTCGTGGGTGGCGTCTTCAATTCCGGCATTCTTGCCACCGGCGCCACAGAGGGCGCACATTTCGATTACGGACCGGCTTCGCCGGACGTTCTCGCCAAGGTCGGCGCCATGGAAAAGATCGCGGCCTCGCAAGGCGTGCCCCTGGCAGCGCCGGCCATGCAATATCCACTGCAGAATCCCCTGGTGGCATCCGTCCTGCTCGGCACCGCCAAGCCTTCGAGCCTCACGCGCAACATGGCGCTGGAAGCGCATCGGCTGCAGCCGGAAGATTTTGCGCCCTACGATGCGCATACGCTGGTTGCGCCGCCTCTGGGCACCGACGCCGTTCGGGTCTGAAGATCCGCGAAAAGAGAGCGTGCGACGTCGGGAAAGCCAGTTGCAAACAGATTGCTCTTGGGCTAGCGTCGGATTGGAAAATGTTTTTTATAGATAAAGACCGCATCGCCGCGTCTTCGGTACGGTCGGAGGAAAACGAAACAAGACGTTGTTGGAGGAGAACAACACCATGACACTGCTGAACCATATTCTGTCGCGTCGCGCCTTTGCACGTCGCTCGCTTGCAAGCGTTGCCGGCGCTGCCGTTATCGCCACCATGATGCCGATGGGTGCCTTTGCCCAGGACGTGACCATTCCGATCATCGTCAAGGACACCACCTCGTTCTACTGGCAGATCGTTCTCGCCGGCGCGCGCAAAGCCGGCAAGGACCTCGGCGTCAACGTTCCGGAACTCGGCGCACAGGCCGAAACCGACGTGAACGGCCAGATCAGCATCCTGGAAAACGCGGTTGCGGGCAGCCCTGCCGCGATCGTGATTTCGCCGACCGAATTCAAGGCGCTCGGCAAGCCGGTCGATGAGGCCGCCAAGTCCGTTCCGATCATCGGCATCGACTCGGGCGCCGATTCCAAGGCCTTCAGCTCGTTCCTTACCACGGACAACGTCCAGGGCGGACGCATCGCGGCCGATGGTCTCGCAGCCGCCATCAAGGCAGCAACCGGCAAGGACGAGGGCGAAATCGCCATCATCACCAACACGCCCGGCGCCGGCTCGCTGGAACAGCGCAAGGAAGGCTTCCTCGACCAGATCAAGTCCAAGTATCCGGGCCTGAAGGTCGTGGCCGACAAGTACGCCGATGGTCAGGCCTCCACGGGCCTCAACATCATGACCGACCTTATCACCGCCAACCCGAACCTCGTCGGCGTCTTCGCCTCCAACCTGATCATGGCGCAGGGCGTCGGCCAGGCGATCGCCGAAAACAAGCTGGGCGAGAAGGTCAAGGTCATCGGCTTCGACAGCGATGAAAAGACGGTCGGCTTCCTGAAGGAAGGCGTTCTTGCCGGTCTCGTGGTGCAGGATCCCTATCGCATGGGCTACGACGGCATCAAGACCGCGCTCGCCGTCTCCAAGAAGGAGAAGGTCGAAGCCAACGTCGATACCGGCGCAAACCTCGTCACCAAGGCCAACATGGCCGATCCGAAGATCGACGCTCTTCTCAATCCGAAGATCAACTAAGACGCGTGACGGCGGGGTTCTGCAGAGGCAGAGCCCCGCCGTCCATCGATTCTCGCGGCCGCGGCGCACGTCTTGTCAGGCGGGTTGCCGCGACCGCGCGCGACCTCGGGAGGAAAGCCGAATGACCGGATTGAACGATGTGAGCCACCGGCATGACGCGGAGGTCGAAGCCCTTTCAGGCGGACCCGTCGCCAAAGGCGCGCCGATCCTCGAACTGCGCGGCCTGCACAAGCGCTACGGAACGGTCGAAGCCCTGCGGCCCGCCTCCATCACGTTTCTCTCGGGCGAGATCCACGCGATTGTCGGCGAGAACGGCGCTGGAAAATCCACGCTGATCAAGCTCCTGACCGGCGTGATCCGGCGCACCTCGGGCGAGATCGTCTGGTGCGGCCAGACCGTGCCGCTGTCCGATCCGAACGAAGCCATTTCTCGCGGCATCAATGCCGTGCACCAGGAAGTCGTTCTCTGCCCGCATCTGACGGTTGCGGCCAACATGTTCCTCGGCGACGAGATGAACCGGCGTGGCCTCATGCGCAAACGCGCGATGACGGAGGCCGCCCAGGCCGTGCTGAACGATCTCGGCTTCAACCTGCCGGCCGACGCCCTGCTGTCCGACCTGACGATCGGTCAGCAGCAGCTGGTCGCCACCGCGCGCGCGGCCATGCGCGGCACGCAGTTCCTCATTTTCGACGAGCCGACCGCCTATCTGACGCGGCAGGAATCGGCCCAGCTCTTCCGGCTGATCCGCCGTTTGCAGGCGCAGGGCGTCACCATCGTCTATATCAGCCACCGCATGGAGGAAGTGTTCGAGCTGGCCGACCGCGTTTCGGTGCTGCGCGACGGCACCCATGTCGGCACACGGCTGATCGGCGAGACCAACGACGCCGAACTCATTTCCATGATGATCAACCGCTCGATCGAGCAGGTCTACCACAAGGAAACGCACCCGATCGGCAAGCCGATCGTCGAGACCCGCGGTCTGTCCGGCCCGGGCTTCGAGGATATTTCGGTGACCGTGCGTGCGGGCGAGATCGTCGGCCTTTATGGCCTGATCGGCGCAGGACGCAGCGAGTTTGCCTTGGGCCTATATGGACGCGAGAAGGTCACGTCCGGCGAGATCTTTTTCGAGGGGCAGAAAGTCGATATCCGCAATGAGCGCATCGCCATGGATCTCGGAATCGCCCTGGCGCCGGAGAGCCGTCGCGACCAGGGCCTTTGCCTCAACCTGCCGATCGGCCTCAACATCAACCTGCCGGTCTTCGACCGCCTCTCGAACGGCCTGACGATCAACCGCAAGCAGGAGATCGCCAATGCCGACCGGCAGATCAGCGATCTGAAGATCAAGACGCCGACCCGGCGTGTGCTGGCTTCGGCCATGTCGGGCGGCAACCAGCAGAAGATCGTTATCGGCAAGTGGCTCAGCCACGGCGCCAAGCTGTTCATCTTCGACGAGCCGACCGTCGGCGTCGATGTCGGCACGAAAGCCGAGATCTACCGGCTGTTTTCCAAGCTCCTGGAGCAGGGCGCGGGCATCATCCTGATCTCGTCCTACCTGCCGGAAGTCTACGAACTCGCCGACACGCTGCATGTGTTCCGCCAGAAACGGCTCGTGGCGAGCCATGCCTATCGCACCGCGTCTCACGAGGACGTGCTGACGCAGGCGATCGGCGTCTAAACAAGATAAAGACCGGAATTGACGATGGGTGGAGGACAATCATGAGCGTAGAGACCACGACCGAGGCGGCACCGGTGCCGAAGAAGGGCATGAACATCCTGTTCGGGCTGACGCTTCTCGGGCTTCTCCTGTTTCTCTGGCTTCTCCTGGGTCTCTCGACCAACAGCTTCTGGACCTCCAACAATATCAGCAATCTGCTGCGACAGGGCGCCATGACGGCGATCCTCGCCGTCGGCCAGACCTTCGTCATCATCACCGCAGGCATCGATCTCTCGGTCGGCGCCGTGGTCGGGTTTTCCAGCGTCACCATCGCTTGGCTGATGGCGCATGGTGTGCCGCTCTGGCCGGCGATCGCCATCACGCTGCTCATCGGCGTGCTGATCGGCGCCTTCCACGCCTTCGGCATCGTGCGCATGGGCCTGCCCGCCTTCATCATCACGCTGGCGACCCTGACCTCGCTGCGCGGCATCGGCCTGCTGATCACCAACGGCTCGACCATTTCGATCACCGATGAGAGCTTTGCCAATTTCTCCCGCGCGGATTTTCTCGGTGTGCCCAGCCTCTTCTGGATGGTCGTGGTGGTCGCGATACCGGCATATATCTTCCTGCATCTCAGCCGCTGGGGACGCTACCTCTTCGCCGTCGGGTCGAACCGCGAAGCCGCGCGCCTCTCGGGCGTCAATGTCGAACGCACCATCTACCTCGCCTATATCCTGTCTTCGACCTGCGCCGCCTTCGTCGGAATTCTGCTCGCTTCGCGCATTGGCATCGGCAACGCCACGCAGGCGGAAGGCTGGGAGCTTCAGGCGATCGCCTCCTCCGTCATCGGCGGCACGAGCCTCTTCGGTGCGGTCGGCTCCGTCCACGGGCCGCTGCTCGGCGCCTTCATTCTGGCGACCATCAACAATGGTGCCAACCTCTTGAACCTCAATTCGTTCTGGCAGCGGATCATCACCGGCGCTCTGATCATCGTCATCGTCTATTTCGACCAGCTCCGGCGCCGCGGCTCGCGCTGAGGCGCATCCGCGAGCCGGCAGACGTCACGCACCCGCCGCATCGTCTGCCTCGGTCATCAGCCTGAGAAGCAAGGCGGATGCGGATGCGATGGGGGCGATGATCGGAGCGGACAGCTGTTCCCGCAGCGCGGCGGCAGCCCGCCCGAGCGGCCCGCCGCCGATGATGACGACGTCAGCGCCATCGCGGTCGAGCGATTGCCGGACCGCGATGGACAGCGCCTCGCGCAACCGATCCGGCTCGCTTGCCAAGCGCTGCGGATCGCCGTCCGTCAGGCGCGTGCCCGTAAAGCGGTCGGCGAAGCCGAGGCTCTCAGCCTTCTGCGCAAAGCTGTCGACCAGGTCCGGCGTCACCGTGGCAATGCCGAACCGGCGTCCGCCCGCTGCTGCCTCGATCATGCTGGCCTCGCAGAGGCCGACCACGGGAATGCCGACACTGTTTCGCAGCGGTTCCAGCCCGGGATCGCCGAAGGCGCAGACGATGAGACCGTCCGCGTTTCGGGCGGCGGCGATACCCATGTCCAGAACGCCGGCAACGGACGCGTCCAGTTGCGCCGGGTTGAGGATCATCGGCACGCCGGAAACCGCGGTCATTCCCTCGACGCTGACATTGGCCGGAAGAACGCAGCGCACGAGATCCGTCATCATCGCGGTGGTCGCCGCCGACGTGTTGGGGTTGATGACGACGATGTGCTTCATGCTGTCGTGACGATCCCGCACGGAAACCGCCCTTTCCTCAGGCATAGAGAAGGCATGCGACCTGCCCGGGCCGCTCTGAGGATCCCGCATTCCCCACCAGTGGCGGGACGGCGACCCGGCAGGGGGGCATGACGTCGGCGCAGCGCGGCGCAAAGGCGCAGCCGGGCGGCAGGTCGGCCAGATCCGGCGGTGCCCCGGGAATGGTGATCAGCCGGTCGCGGCCATCGGCCAGCTCCACGCGGGCACCGAGCAGGCCCTTCGTATAGGGGTGCTTCGGATTTCGGATGATATCGCCGGCCGTGCCTTCCTCGACGATCCGTCCGGCATACATGACGGCGATCCGGTCCGCGACCTCGGCGGCAACGCCGATATCGTGCGTGACGAAGATGACGGACAGGCCGTATTCCTTCTGCAACTCGCGGATGAGCAGGAGGATCTGGATCTGCACCGTCGCATCGAGCGCCGTCGTCGGCTCGTCGGCCAGAAGCACCTTCGGATTGCAGGCCAGCGCCATGGCGATCATCGCCCGCTGCAGCATTCCGCCCGACATTTCGTGCGGATAGTTCTGCAGGCGCCGCTGCGGCGATGGAATGCGCACCTTCTCGAACAAGGCCAATGCGCGTGCGGAAGCCTCCGCCTTCGAGACCCGCTCGTGCCGCAGGATCGTTTCCTCGATCTGCCGGCCGAGCGTATAGACGGGATCGAGCGCGAGACGCGGCTCCTGGAAAACCATCGACACCACGGCGCCCCGGAGATTGCCGAGCTCCCGTGTCGAAAGCCCCGTCACGTCATGCCCCGCCACCGACATTGAACCTTCGATGCTGGTGCCTTTCGGGTGCATGCGCAGAAGCGAGCGCATGGTGACGCTCTTGCCGGACCCGGATTCCCCCAGCAGTGCCACGACTTCGCCGGCCCGGACTTTCAGACTGACCCCGTTGACGGCTTTGACCGACCGGCGGCCCCGGCGAAAGGTGACGGAGAGGTTGTCGATATCGATCATCGTCCCGGTCATGACACGGTCTCCCCAAGGTTCGGTGCGCGGCTATGGCCGGAGCCGGGCACCGCCATGTGGCAGGCTGCGGACTGGTCCGCGGACAGGCTGGCAAGCGGCGGAACGGTTCGGCTGCAGACGTCCTCCACGACTGGACAGCGCGTGTGGAAACGACAGCCGCTCGGCGGGTCGATCGGGTTCGGCGGGTCGCCCGAGAGCGGCGGCTCCATGGTCCGCTCCGACGGGTCCATCTTCGGCATCGAGGCGAGCAGGGCTGCCGAATAGGGATGCCCGGCCTGCCCGAAGATCGTCGCCCGTGTGCCGATCTCCGCCACCTTGCCGAGATACATGACCATGACCCGATCGCACATGAACTTCACGACGTTGAGATCGTGGGAGATGAACAGATAGGTCAGCCCGAAATCGCGCTTCAGGTCGAGCAGCAGGTTGAGGACCTGCGCCTCGACGGATTTGTCGAGGGCGGACACGGCCTCGTCGAGAATGATCAGCCTCGGTTCGAGCGCGAGCGCACGGGCGATATTCACGCGTTGCCGCTGGCCCCCGGAAAGCTCGTGCGGATAGCGGCCGGCGAAGCGTCCGGGCTCCAACCCGACCCGAAAGAGCAGATCATGCGCGCGGGCGATCGCCTTGGCCGCGGGCACGCCGTGCACCTGTGGCGCGAATGCGATGGATTCCTCGATCGTCAGGCGCGGGTTGAGCGAGGCATAGCTGTCCTGAAAGACCATCTGCACCTGTCGGCGGTACTGCGCGAGCGGCAGGGTCTCGCCGACGGTCTCCCCGTCGAACAGGAGACTGCCCTGATCGCGGACGATAAGGTTCATCAACAGCCGCGCGGTCGTGGACTTGCCGCAGCCGCTCTCGCCGACGACGCCCAGCGTCTCGCCTTTCAAGATGTCGAAATCGACACCATCGACGGCCCGAACGACCTTTTTCGGCGCGAAGAAGCCGCTGCTCTTCACCGGGAAGTGTTTGAGGAGGCCGCGTGCCGAGATGAGGGGCTGCGCGGGACCGCCGCGCGCGCCGATACCCGGATCGACATTGTAGGGTGAAACGACGGCGCTCATGATTTCACGTCCATGGCGGTGCGCAGCCCGTCCGAAAAGAGATTGAAGCAGACGGAGGTGACGAAGATCATCAGGCCGGGCAGGGCCGCGACGAACGGATTGTTGTAGATCGCGGTTCGCAGCGTGTTCAGCATCAGTCCCCATTCCGCATCCGGCGGGCGCACGCCGAGGCCGAGGAAAGACAGGCCGGAGGCAAGGATCATGGAGACTGAGATGAGGCTGGTGGCGAAGACGAAGATGGGGCTCAGCACATTGCCCAGAATGTGGACGCGGATGATGGTGCGGGCGGGCGCGCCGGATGCCCGGGCGGCGTCGACGTAATCGAGCTTGCGCACCTGCGTCGTCACGCTTTCGGCGACGCGCGCGATCTGCGGGATGAACACGACGGTCAGCGAGACCAGCGCATTGGTCAGCCCCGAGCCGAGTGCACCGGACAGGGCGACGGCGAGAAGCACGGACGGGAAGGCGTAGAACACATCGATCGTTCGCATGATCAGCGTGTTGACGATGCCGCCGGCATAGCCGGCGATGATGCCGATGGCCGAGCCGATGACGAAGGCAATCGGGACCGGAATGACGCCCATGGTGAGGGACAGGCGTGCGCCGTAGATCAGCCGGGACAGCATGTCGCGTCCGAGTTCGTCTGTGCCGAGAAGATAGCCGGGCGTGCCGATGGGCTTCAGCCGGCGGATGACGCTGCCCTTCGAAGGATCATAAGGGGCGATATAGGGCGCAAAGATCGCGATGAGCACGAGCAGGACGACGACGCCGAGCGCCGTGAGGGCCACGGGGTCCCGACAGAGCCTGCGGACGACGCCGCGCCAGAAACCGGGCGACTTGAGGATGACGGGGACAGGCGCGACCATGTCTGCAGGGATGACGGCCATGGATCAGCTCCGCTGGATGCGCGGATCGATCGCGCTCTGCAGCACGTCCACGATGAGGTTGAGAAAGACGAAGAACAAAGCAAGCACGAGGATCGTGCCTTGCAGGATGGGCAGGTCGCGGGTGAAGATCGCGCCGTTGAGGAGAAAGCCCGTGCCCGGCCAGGAAAACACCGTTTCGATCAGGATCGAGCCGCCGAGCAGATAACCAAGTTGCAAGCCCATGACCGAAATGGCGGTGGGCGCCGCATTGCGCACGACATGGCGCAGGATCTGGCGCGACATCAGGCCCTTGGCGGCGAGCGCCTGGGTAAAGTCCTGCGACAGGATGTCGGCCACGAGCGAGCGGATGGTGCGGGCGATGATGCCCATGGGGATGACGGACATGGTGACGGCCGGCAGGATGAGAAACTGGAGATACTCCCAGCTGAAGGCCCGCCCATCCGAACCGCCCGGCCCGCCGCCCATGGCCGGCAGCCAGCCGAGCGTGACGGAAAAGGCGATGACGAGCACCATGCCGAGCCAGTAGTGGGGAACGCTGACGCCGAGCATCGCAATGGCGGAGGCCAGGCGATCGATCCAGCCGCCGCGAAAGACGCCGGCCACGAAGCCGAGCACGGAGCCGATCGAAAAGCCGATCACTGTCGCGACGACCGCGAGGATGATCGAATTGATCGACGCGTCCAGAATTTCGCTCAGGACCGGACGGCCGGTGGCGATGGACACCCCGAGATCGCCATGCAGCGTGCGCCATGCCCAGAGCCCGTACTGAACCGGCAAGGGCTGATCGAGCCCGTAGAAGACGCGCATCTGCATCTGCTGTTCGGCCGAGGCGTCGGACGGGAGGATGGCGGCAAGCGGATCGCCGGGCGCGATATGGATCAGGAGAAAGCAGACGATGCTCACCCCGATCGCGACGGGAATGACGTGGAGAAGTCTCTTTAGGGCATAGGCCAGCATGCTGTTCTCGTTGCGCTAGGACCCCTCTCAACGAAGGATCTCATGAGACGGATAGTCTCGAGGCATCCCGATTGCGCCGCGCGCGGCGCCGCGCAATCGGGTGTGGCATGTGGAGATCAGGGTTCCATGCTGATGGTCGAGAAGTCCTGGAACCAGTTCTGCGCCTGGACGAAGCCCTTGACCTTTTCCGTCATGGCGCGCGGGTTCACGTCGTGCGTGACCATCAGGAACAGGGCCTCGTTCACGTATTTCTCGTGGATCTGCTGCAGCACCTTGTTCTGTTCGGCAGGGTCGAAGGCGGTGCGGACCTTGGCAAACAGGTCGTCCATCTCAGGATCGCAGTAATAGCCCCAATTGGTGCCGGCCGGCGGCGCGAGGTTGCACTGCGACTGCCGGATGAGGGCCGTGAAGGGATCCTGGATGAAGTAGCTGTAATTGACGGCCGTCGCCCCCTTGGCGCTCGGGTCCTTGGCGCCTGCGCGCCAGATGTTGATCACCGTGTTCCAGTCGGCGACCTCGAATTCGACATTGATGCCGATTTCGGCGAGCGTCTGCTGGATGTATTCGTTCATCTGAAGCGGCAGCATCTGCCCGGAACCGGACGAGGAGATGACCACCTTGGTCGTGATCGGTTTGTCCGGGCCGTATCCGGCTTCCGCCATCAGCTTCTTGGCCTCCTCGACATCATAGCTCAGCTTGAAGGTCGGTTTGCCGAACCAGGGGCTGCTCGGCGGAAGGTAGCCTTGTGCCGGGATCGACAGGCCGCCGAGAAGCTCGTTCAGGCCCTCGCGATCGACGGCGAGGTTCGCCGCCTTGCGGACGCGGATATCGTTCCAGGGCGAGCCCTCGACGCGCGACAGGTGCCAGGTCCAGTTGTGCGGATAAGAGTTCGTCACGATCTTGAAGCCGGCATCGCGCAGAGACGCGACGGAGTCGGGGGCCGGCGCCTCGATCCAGTCGACCTGGCCCGAGCGCAGCGCTGCGACGCGCGTGTTCGGCTCGGGCAGGGGGATGAGGACCAGCTTGTCGAGCTTGGGGATGCGGGCCTTGTCCCAATAGTCGGCATTGGGGGTCAGTTCCGCGCGCTCGCGCGGGGTGAAGCCGCTTTCGAGCTTCCAGGGACCGGTGCCCGATGGCTTCTGCGCCACCGCGTCCCAATTCTTCCCCTGCGCCGCCCAGTTGGCCGGCGAGGACATCAGGATCCAGCTGATCTGGTAGGGCAGTGTCGCATCCGGCGTCTTCGTCACGATTTCGACTGTAAGCGGATCGACGACCTTGTAGGAGGCGACGGCCGGGATGCGCGACTTGCCCTGCGCCGACTGGCGCTTGTCGAACTGCGGCGCGTCGCTTTTGAGAAGCTTGTCGAGATTCCAGACGACGGCATCGGCATTGAAGGCGCTGCCATCATGGAATTTCACGCCGTCGCGCAGCTTGAAAGTCCATTTGGTCTTGTCGGTCGCATCGACATCCCAGGATGTCGCAAGGCTCGGGATCAGGGTCGCGGCCTTGTCGGCGCTCGAAAGGTCCCACTCGATCAGGGCGTTGTAGAGCGTATAGCCCATCACCCGCTGGCCCTCGCCGCCCTGGTCCGTCTGCCCGGTCGTCAGCGGAATGTCGGATGCGGTCATGCCGATGCGCAGGGTGCCGGCGGCCAGCGCTCCGCTCGCCGAAGCGGCAGCGAGCGCAAGCGCTGCTGATCCCGCGATCAGTGCGCTCCGCACACTGTCTCGGATCGAACGGCTGCGGAAGATGGATCTGGATGTCGGCGTCATTCTGTTCCCTCAATTGCGGTGCCGAGCGGTCCGCCCAGGCTGACTTGAGAAAGCAGGTTTCATGCCATGTGAGATGCGTCATGCGTTTCCGCAGTTTGATCCGTCTTCAAAAAGGAGGAGGATCCGTCATGGCAGAGGATGGACGAACGGCGGGGTTACCGGGATGACTGCAGCAAGCGAGCCCTTACGAAATACGCATGATCAATAAATAGGCAAATCTCAGGAGCAAAACCCTGCCGCGGGTGCGGCAGGGTTTTGCCTGTCTGCGATGCCGGCCGTGGGTCAGGTGTCCGACCGGTCGGCGCGCAGATAATCCATCAACGTCTTCGGTTTGCTCGACGCTTTCAACCGGGCCTTGACGGGCTTCTTGGCGACATAGCGCGGCGTATAGACCTTGAAGTCCTCGAGTGCGGTGAAGGTCTTGCCGTAGTTGACTTTCAGTGCCTTCAAAGCCGGCGCGTTCTTGGAGCGGGCCGCGAGAACGGCCAGACCGACCACGCCGCCTTCCGTCGGTTGCCATTCCACCGAGTCCGCAAACCAGGTCTTTGCCGTCGCCTTGTCGTTGCTTGCAAGGTACTTCCAGCCGATGGCCTGTGCGCCGAGGGCGGATTTCTGCGCCGTCACGGTGTCCTGGAACAGCTTGTTCTCGGTTTCGTCGAGGGCGATCGTCGGCTTGTCCGACGTAAGATCGCTGGCCACGATCTCGATATACTGGCGCGCGACATCCGGCGACATCTTCAGATAGTGGCGCGCGAGCTTTAGCGCATCCTCCGTCTTGTCCATCTGCCGCAGCGTCAGGATCAGGCCTTCGATGCTCTTCGGGTCGCGCTTGAACCGGGTTGCCTGCAGGAACCAGGCATTGGCGTTCGCCCAGTCCTTCTGGGAATAGAAGTACCAGCCGACGAGGTTTGCATCCTCGACGGAGGCGTTTCGCTGGATGAAATCGACGAAGCGGGTGATCTCTTCGTTGGCCGGCATTTCCGAGAAATCGCCATGCTCGATGAAGGAGCCGATCTGGCGACGGATTCCGTCGAAGCCGAGGTTCTCGAACTCCGGATGGCCATCCTGCGTCATCCGGCCGAGGGCGAGAAGCGAGGTGAAGCCGACCGGCGGAATGAGCAGCGAGGCTTTCTGGACCGTCGACAGGCGCATGGCCGGATCGTCGCAGCTCGAAAGGATGTAGCGATAGACGTCGAACGCGTCGGCATAGCTGCGTGTGCGCGCAAAGGCTTCCGCGACATTCCACTGGACCTGCATCTCGCCGCACACCATGAGCGATGGCATGGCCTGTGCCGTGGAAATCACGTCCTTCCAGCGGCTCTGGGCCATGGCGCCATCGATGAGGCTGCGGGCTTCACCGAGCTGCAGCTTGCTCATGAGATCGTCGGACGGCTGCCACTTCGGATTGACGCTCTGGGCACGAGCGATGCCGGCGCGAACGGCGGCATAGTTGCCGGTCGCGTAGATGTTCCACAACGGCTGCTCATCGAACTGCGAAACCGGCGTGAACAGGTCCTTCGGTGGCTGCCAGTCCGGATAGAGATCCTTCAGGCGGCGCAGTTCGGCGCCGACGCGCTTCAGGTCGCGCGTCGAGGCGTAGTAGCGAAGAGCCGAGATATCCACGGACGCGGCTGTGGCCGGTTGCGCCGAATTGATCCCGGAAGCCGGCGCCGTCGTCGCGGCAAACGGATTGACGACATCGGACCCGGGAAGAGGCGTCAGTACGGGGGCGGACACGGGCGTTGCGGCCGGGCGAAGGGCGTCGATCGGCGCGGCGGGAACGACGACCGAGACCGGCTGGGCTGCGGGCAGGCGCCCCTGGGTGGCGGATGCCGCTGCCGTCGTGCGCATGAACGGGTTGTCGCCCGGTGCCGCCTTCGGATTGACGGCGACGCTATCGATCGTCGGAGCGCTGTTTGCGGTCGGCGCGACAAACGCGCTGTTTGCGCCGGAGACCGCTGCGGACGAGGAGACGGCACCGACAGGCGCCAGCAGCGGATCGTTCGCGTCCAGCGTCATTCCAGAGTTTTGGCCCAAACCTTGGGAGGCCGGCAGGGTCCACGACATTTCCTGGGCCCGCAGTTCGGAATCGTCGTTCTGGAGCGACTTCAGAACCAAGCCGGGATTGATGAGGAGGACGGCGGTGGCTGCGAGCAGCGAGAACTTCAGTTTTGACTTGGCAGACATGATGCATACCTCTCGGAGATGGCGATGATGCTCAGGAGATGGAGCGTGGAAGGGTAATATTCGGTCGGCTCGAAGGGTGGCATGCTGGAATCTTGTCCAGCCCTGCCGAGACCGCAGGAAAGAAGCGCGCTGACGGCACGGTAACCGGGATCGGGCATGGCCGTCATTGCGGCGGCGGTCGCCAGATCCATGACATGCATGACGTTGGCGCCGTTTTCGTTCCAGCGCTTCTGCACACCTGTCAGAAGCGACAGGGGTGCGGCGCCGGACCACGCCGTGTAGAGCGGAACCCGGACCGCCTCGTAGCCGAAGGTGGCGGCGAAAGCGGGTGCCGGCTGCGGATGCGCGCCCTTGAGCGAAAGCCAGTCGGCCGGCAGGTCGCTGTTGCCGAAACGGCCTTTTTCGAGAAGCGACTTGCCGCTTGCGATCAGGTCGGCCGCAGGAAAGGACGGATCGACAAGGCCCAGCTCTTCAAGCGCGGGGAAGATCCAGTAGGACAGGTTGACGACGATCCCGGGCTGCTCGGCGCTGCCGCCGAAACCCTGCGCGGCGGGAAGGAGCAGCGTTCCATAGGTCGCATCCTTGACCGTCGCCTTTGCCTTGAGATCCTTGAGGATCCTGCGGGCTTCGGCGAGATAGGCCGGTTCCTTCCACCGTGTCGCAGCGCGCGACAGAGCCCAGGCAATCAGCAGGTCGCCGTCGGAGGCGTTGTTCGTGTCGGCAACCCGCGTTGCCGCGTCCGGGCTCCACCGCCAGGCCGAGAGGGCATCCTCGCGAACCTGAAGGTTTTCCTGCGTCCAGGTCCAGAGTGCGTCGAAGGTTTCCCGATCGTCCGCAGCCACCGCGATCAGCATGCCGTAACCCTGGCCTTCGCTGTGCGATACGTTGCCGTTCGACCGGTCGACGACGCGCCCATTTTCCACGAAGATGGACTTGTACAGCCACCAGGCGCCGGCGATGTAGTCTGCCGGCAGGAAGGTCTCCGCGCTCTTCACGCGGTTTGTCTTGTTCGCCGCCAGGCCGCTTGTCGGCAGCATGGCGGAGAGGAGGACGGTCATGGCGGCCGTGAGGCTCCATGTGACCAGGGCGAGCGACTTAGCCATGATTGCGGCGTCCGGTCGAGAGAACCATGTAGGTGCCGATGCCGAGGAGGATGGCGGCCGTCAGCAGTGCGAAGATATAGACGGTGGCGTTGTTGGCGAGCCAGCTTGCCGTGACCAGGCGCATGTTCGACAGGCTGAGGGGCTGCGTCCGGTAAAGCGTCTGGTTGGTCGCAAGCTGCTGGTCGAGCTTGATACCGGTCTCGGAGAAGGCCTGAACCGATCCGCCGAGGGTGTTCCACACGTTGAGGTCCGTCAGCACATCCGTGCCGGCCACGATGCCGTTGGCGCTCTTGGAGGCGACAACCGTCCAGAGGCCGCCGTTTCCGCCGGCGTTCTGGGCGATGACGAGCGTGGTTTCGGCGGTCGGGGAGAAGGCTTCCGGCTTGATCTCGTCGCCCAGAATGGCGCGAAGGGGCGCGATGTTGAGCTTGGAAAGTTCGGAGACCGTCTTCTGACGGATCGCCATCAGCATCTCTGTCGAACGCTGCAGGGGTGCTGCGAGAAAACCGCCGGCCGTCTGCGAGAGATCCACCGCCGTGCCGACGACGCTCGTCGTCATCTGGCGCTGTATGTCGCTCTGGGGACCGAAGTTTTCGAGAGCGGCAAACTCGTAGGGCGAAGCTGCCGATCCCGCCATGTTGCGGATGTTGACGAAGTCGAGGTTCATGCGGCTGACCAGCTCGGAGGGCAGCGTGTCGTAGCCGCCGAACGCGATGAGGTTGGCCGTGTCCATGGTCGGCAGCAGCGAAGTGTACTGCATCGGCTTCACCTGGCCGGAGGAATAGGCCATCTTGGCGACGAAGGTCGCCGCCGCATCCATGCTCTGGACGTTATAGTTCGGCACGAGAAGCGTGGTCGCGGCACCCGTGTCGCCTTCGACCGGGGCGGGAAGGCCCGAGGTCAGCGCGGCGATATCGGGATAGCGGCCGACGCGGGCATAGTTCGGGATATCCAGGTAGGAATTGCCGTCGATCGAGAGGCGGATTGTCGATGTCGCCTTGTCGACGGACTCGCAGGCCGCATCGAGCTTCGAGGGCAGCCGGGCTTCGACTTCCAGCGTATTCTGGCCCGGGCGCAGCGCCGTGAACGGAATCGGCAGGCGCTGGTCGCGGATCGCGCCGCCCAGCGGCGAGCTGAGCGGGATGTTGGCCACGACTTTGTCGTTCGCCTTCACCGTCAGGACGGCTTCCGGCGACAGGCCGCCGACATAAAGCGCATTGAGGTGGAAGTTCATGTTCGAATAGGCGCCGGGGTAGAAATCCGACGGCATGGTGAAGTTGACCTTCGACTGGACGAACCGGCCGTCGAAGGGCTTTGCCGCAAAGCCGAGATCCGACAGGGTGACCTTCTGTCCGGGAACGAGGAGACGCCCCTTCATGTTGGTCAGGGCCGCGAGGCCTTCGGGCGTGCCGACGGGACGGTCGCGGATCGCCTGCTGCACGAACAGCTGGGTCTTTGCGTCCAGATCGGCGGTATCGAGACCGGCGATGATCAGGCGCTTGCGATCCGGCGTGGCGCCGGCAGCAACGATGGCCGTCTCGCCGGAGGCGAGAACCGGAGCGTCGTTTCCGAGCAGGGCCGTGACGTCCTTGGCCGCGCCGACATAGATGTCGATGCCGGCGCCGGTTCCCGGCGTCGAGCCGAACTCGACCTGGGGATGGTTGAAGTTGCCAGCGATCGTGAGCGCCTGGACCACGTTCAGGGCACGGTCGTAATCCGGCATCTGCGCGCCGCGGGGCAGAATGACGCGCAGGTTGGTACGGCCTTCCCGCGTTCCGCCGAGCGGCATCAGGTCGATCATCGTGAGGGTGCCGGCCTCGGCCGAGGGGAAGACGAAGCCGCTCTGGGCAGGGTCGATCTTGGTCCACAACTCGTAGGTTGCCTCGACGCTGCAATCGACGCGGTGGCGATGGCTAGCGGCAAGGGCAACCGCGTTATAGCCCGGCTGGATGACGCCTGCCGGAATGTCGAAGGTGACGCGGCGCGGGTCGCCGGCCACGAGGTTGGTGGTGCCGATTTCGCGGCCGTTGATCTGGATGGCGAGGTTCGACCGCTCCGGCGCGGCCGAGATGGCCGTCTGGAGCGTGAGAACCAGTTGCGAGGCGCTCGAGGCTTCGTCGGGGCGGGCAAAGAAGGAGAGCTTGCGGCTCGCGAACTCGCCGTCGAAGAAGAGATCGTAGGGGCTGGCGGCAATCTTGCGCAGCGAGCCGCCGACATTGGAGAGCTGCGCCGGCGCGGCGGCCGGCGACGCTGTGTTGAAGCGGAACGGCCCGGGGACCGCCGCCTGAGCCAGCGGCTGGGTCTGTGTCAGGGACTGGGCGAGCGCCGTGCTGGAGAGGCCGGCCAGAAGAATGGACGGCAGCAGCGCGAGGGCGAGGGTGGATGACTTGATCATGTTGATTTCCTCTGGCTTTCCGGTCACGCGGCTTCGACGACGGGTTGCGGCTTTTCGACCGTCGGACGACGGCGGCGGCTCGTTCGCTCGGCCGTCGATTTGGACGAAAGGCCGGCCGTGATGGCGAGGAACGGGCTGAAGATGGCCCAGCGGATGAGGGTCAGGAGGGCGACCGGGTAGGACCGGCGCTTCTGGCGACCGTCACGCAGAGCGCGGGGAAGGTCGAGATCGGCAAGCATGAGGCTGGCAATCGCCGGGAAGTGGCAGGCCTCGGCATCGAGTTCGACCACGAAGCTGCGGTGATCGCTGCCGGACGGCTTGCCGATGAAGACGGGAACCGAGGGAAGGATGACGTTGGCCGGGGGATCGATGAGAAGCAGACGGCCGTATTCTCCGGCACGCAGCGGTGTGGTTGCGTTCTTCTTCAGTTCGATGGTCGCCTTTTCCGAAGAGATCTGGCGAATGATGACGGGCACGGTCTGGTTGCCCACTTCAAGCTCGGCCGCTCTTGCCGAGGGAAGGCTGATGCCGTCGGCGTCGTTCGGCTGCTCGGTGACGATGCCGAGTGCTGCACCGGCGATGATGAGGTTGAGCAGGTTCCAGGCACCGGTGATGACGATGAGGTCACCCAGGGCCGGCTCCGTCTGGTAGCGGTAGATGGCATAGGACAGGACCATTCCGAGACCGGCGAAGATGGCGAAGAACGGCCAGGCGAGGTTGGAAAGCTGGCGCTGGGTCAGCGATACGCCCTTGTCGGTGACGTTGAAGGTCGGCTTACGCGGGTTGAGGAAGACGCTGATGATCGCCCGGACCAGAAACACCGACTGCACATATTCGTACAGCTCGGAAATCCAGGGCCAACGCATCTTGCCGTAGAGGTAGTTGCGCAGGATTTCGGACGCGATGAGGTACGTGACGGTATAGGCCAGGAAGTCTTCGGCCGAGGCATTGAAGATCTTCAGGTTGAAGAGAATGAAGAGAATGGGTGCGACGAGGAAGGTGGCGCGAACGAAGGGGAAGAGCCAGAAGAAGCAGCTCGACATGTAGCTCAGGCGCTGGGGAAGCGTCAGGCCCTGCTTGAAGAGCGGGTTCTTCAGGATGAGGATCTGGATCATGCCCCGGCACCACCGCGAACGCTGACCGATGAAGCTGGCGAAGGTTTCCGGCTGGAGGCCGGTGATGAGGGGCTTGTCGACGTAGACGCTGTTCCAGCCGCGGGAGTGCAGTTCGAGCGCCGTCTCGCAGTCTTCGGTGATCGTGATCCCCGAAAAGCCGCCCACTTCGTCCAGGGCTTCGCGGCGAAGGACCGCTGCAGAGCCGCAGAAGAAGGAAGCATTCCAGCGATCCAGGCCCTTCTGGATCATGGTGTAGAACATCTCGTTCTCGGCGGGCATGTGCTTGTAGGTGCCGAGATTGCGCTCGACCGGATCGGGATTGGCGAAGAAGTGCGGCGTCTGGACCAGGAAGAGATCCGGATCGTCGCTGAAGTGACCGACGGTTTCCCGCAGGAAGGCGCGCTCCGGGGCATGGTCGGCGTCGAAGACGGCAATCAGCTCGCCGGACGTGCGTTCCATCCCGGCATTGAGGTTGCCGGCCTTGGCATGAACGTTCTGTGCCCGGGTCAGGTAGTGGACACCGAGATCGAGGCACAGGGTCCGCAGCGTGTTGCCACGGTCGATCGCCGCCTGGGAGGTTTCGAGATCGGTGCTGTTACGCTTCTGGTCGGTGCCGCCGTCGTCGAGCAGGTAGACCGTGAACTTGTCGGAGGGGTAGTCGAGGCCGGTCGCTGCAGCCAGAGTCAGCGAAAGGATCTCGGCGCTCTCGTTGTAGGACGGTACGAACACATCGACGGTCGGCAGTTCCTCATCGGAAAGCTGGCGAGCGCGGGGACGCTCGACCGGATCGGCGACCACGAACACGCTGATGAAAAACATGAAAATGCAGAACATTTCGGCGACGTAAAGCAGGATGCCCGGGATGAACGACATCAGATCGTCGATCGGCGGCAGCGTGCTCGTCGTGCGCCAGTAAGCGTAGCGCAGGACAATAATACTTGCAGTCGCAAGCGCAATGTAACGCAATGGTCCTGATCTATTGAAGCGCGTAATCACGAAAAGAAACGCGATCGTAAGAGCGGAAACAAGTAATTGTACGTCGGGCCCGACCGGCTGCAAAACAAATGCAAATATTGCCGCCGCGGACGTGATCCAAATGAAGAGAGATAATATACGCATGACAATAACATCCTCTGGTTTACATATTAGTAAGTAGTTTAAGTAGAAAAACGGGTCAATATTTAAAATTCGACATAAAATAGATGTACTGAGTCGATTCGTGAGCAAATAGCTCTTTAAATATGCATTTACCTTATCTTGTTCTCATTTTTGCGATTTCGAACCTATTTCAGGTTGATTAAAGTGGATAGATAATCTCACTGCGAGAAATCGAATGTTAGAGTGAGGTAAATAGTGATGGTTAAAATCCAAGCTTTTGGAGGATGAAATCCGCGTTTCAAGGCGTCGGGGACAGGTCGGGTGGAGGCGATGCCGTCCGTGACGCAGGAACCGTCATTCGGCGACGGCGTTCCGACACCGAAGAGAGGGCCTCGATCGTCCGATCGTGCGCAGGCGGAGGGATGGATATTCATCAGAATGACGCGCTCTGCATGGCGCACCGCAACGACGCCTGTCGCCAGCACGGCGGGTCGTTTGCCTCTTCATCGAGAGAGGAATTGCGCGCCTGCCGTGTCTTGACGCGGACGACGGATCAGCCGCCGACGCTCCGACATCCGGCAACGCAGGATGGAGCTCGACATGCATCGCAAGATCGAAAAGCCCGGCTTGGAAGAACGATCGTCCTCACCGCGCCGCGCTGCCGAGACCTCGCCTTCGCAGCCGGTTGCGTCTGCAGTCTCGATGACGCCACAGGTGCATTCGGCGGCGGGATCGGGCGCGATCGGCCGCGCCGGAGGGTGTGCCGGGCGTTTCCGCCCGACAAGGTTTTCAGCCCGAATTCTTCAAAGCCGTGCAACTTCCGGTCGTGGCATCAGCCATGGGCGATCATGATGTGGCGCACGGCGGTATAGTCTTCGAGCGCGTAGACCGAGAGGTCCTTGCCATAGCCCGACTGCTTCAGGCCGCCATGCGGCATTTCGTTGACCAGTGCGAAGTGCGTGTTGATCCAGGTGCAGCCATATTGCAGGCGAGCGGCGGCCTGCATCGCCCGCGTAATGTCCTTCGACCACACGGAGGAGGCGAGGCCGTAGTCGCTGTCGTTCGCCCAGGTCACGGCTTCTTCGGATTCGGCAAAGCGCGTGACCGAGACGACCGGGCCAAAGACCTCGCGGCGAACGATTTCGTCGTCCTGCCGCGCACCGGCGATCACGGTCGGCTGGAAAAAGAAGCCGTCGCCCGGCCCGCGCGCGCCGCCCGTCGTCACCTCCATGTGCCGCGCCTCGTTGGTGCGCTCGACGAAGCTTGAAACCCGGTCGCGCTGGCGGGCGGAGATCAGCGGACCGATCTCGTTCTCCGCATCGTTTTCAGAGCCGAAGGTGATGCTGGACACGGCGGAGGTGAGGTCGGCGACCAGCTTCTCGTAGATGCCGTCCTGCGCGTAGATGCGGCAGGCGGCCGTGCAATCCTGCCCTGCATTGTAGAAGCCGAAGGTGCGGATGCCGGCGACCACGGCGTCAAGGTCCGCATCGTCATACACGATGACCGGCGCCTTGCCGCCCAGTTCCAGATGCGTCCGCTTGACGGTCTTGGCCGCCGCAGTCAGCACCTTCTTGCCGGTGGCGATATCGCCGGTGATCGACACCATCGCGATCTTCGGGTGATTGATCAGGGCATTGCCGACGGTGTCGCCGCGCCCGAGGATGATGTTGACGACGCCTTCGGGCAGGATGTCGGCCAGAAGCCGGGCCATCTTCAGCGCGGTCAGCGGCGTCTGTTCGGAGGGCTTGAAGACGACGGTGTTGCCGCCGGCCAGCGCCGGGGCAAGCTTCCAGGCCATCATCATCAGCGGGTAGTTCCAGGGCGCGATGGAGCCGACGACGCCGATGGCGTCCCGCCGGATCATCGAAGTGTGGCCCGGAAGGTACTCACCGGCAACCGGGCCGTTCAGCATGCGGATGGCGCCGGCAAAGAACCGCCAGCAATCGACGATCGCGGGTATCTCGTCGTTGCGCACGGCGTGCAGCGGCTTGCCACAGTTCAGCGCCTCGAGGCTCGCAAACCCGTCCGCATCGCGTTCGATCGCGTCCGCGATGCGCAGGAGATAGGTCGAGCGCTCGGCGGGTGTCGTGCGCGACCATGTCGTGAAGGCGCGCTCCGCCGCGTCAACAGCGGCGTCGATCTGCGCATGCGATGCCTCGGCGAGCGACAGGATCTTCGCCCCGGTCTTCGGGTTCAAGATCTGCTCTTCCACCTCGGTGCCCGGCTCGAAGCGTGCGCCGATCAAAAGGTCCGTATCCATGGTCGATCTCCTGTTCAGGTTCGGGTCATTTGCCCGCGCCGGCGATCTGGTCGCCATCGCGGGTGAGGAAGTAGGCGGCGAGGATCGGGAGGAGCGTCACGAGCACGACGACCATGGCGACCACATTGGTGACCGGCCGCTGGCGTGGGCGGATCAGTTCTTCCAGCATCCAGATCGGAAGCGTCGATTGCTGTCCGGCCGTAAACGTCGTGACGATCACCTCGTCGAACGACAAGGCGAAGGCGAGCATGCCCCCGGCCAGAAGCGCCGTCGCGATGTTCGGCAGGACGACATAGCGGAACGTCTGGAATCCGTCGGCGCCGAGATCCATCGATGCTTCCACGAGCGAGCCCGACAGCCGGCGAAAGCGCGCGACGGCATTGTTGTAGACGACGACGATGCAGAAGGTGGCATGGCCGAGAACGATGGTGAAGAACGAGAACGGGATATCCGCCATCGAGAAGGCTGACCGCAGCGCAATGCCGGTGATGATGCCGGGCAGGGCGATCGGCAGGATGACGAGCAGCGAGACGGCTTCCCGACCGAAGAAGGCGGAACGGGAGACGGCCGCCGCGCAGAGCGTGCCGAGCACGAGCGCGATGGCGGTCGCCAGGCTCGCGACCTTGACCGACAGGGTCAGCGCCGCCCAGACATCCGGTCGGTTCCAGGTGACGGCGAACCATTCGAGCGTCAGCCCCGGCGGCGGAAACCGATAGCTCTTCTCCTCCGTGGTGAAGGCGTAGAGGAAAATCAGCAGGATTGGCAGGTGCAGGAAAAGGAGACCGAGGCAGGCGGAGATCTTGAGCGGCAGCGGCGCCCGGTCGAAACGATCAGAGCGCATCGAAAGCTCCCATGCGGCGGGCGGCCCAGAGGTAAACGCCCATGATGACGATGGGCACCAGCGTGAAGGCGGCGGCGAGGGGTATGTTGCCGGCGGTGCCCTGCTGCGCATAGACCGCCTGGCCGATGAAGAGGCGCGAGGAGCCGATGATCTGCGGTATGATGTAGTCGCCGAGCGTGAGCGAGAAGGTGAAGATCGAGCCGGCGACGATGCCGGGCAAAGCCAGCGGCAGCAGCACATGGCGAAACGTCTGGCGCGGATGGGCGCCCAGGTCCGCCGAGGCCTCCACGAGGCTTCCGGACACCCGTTCGAGCGCTGCCTGGATCGGCAGGATCATGAAGGGCAGCCAGACATAGACGAAGACGAGGAAGGTGCCGGTATAGCTGACCGACAGCGAGTTGCCGCCGATGACCGGGATGGACAGCCAGGCATCGAGCAGCCAGAGCAGATGCAGCTTGGCGAACAGCCAGGTGAGGATGCCTTCCTTCGCAAGGATCAGCTTCCAGGCATAGATCTTCACGAGGTAGCTCGACCAGAGCGGCAGCATGACGCCGAGATAGAACACGGCTTTCCAGGCGCCTTTCGCGTAGCGCGCGGCGTAGTAGGCGACGGGAAAGGCAATGACGATGGACGCCAGCGTCACGCTCGCTGCCATCGTCACGGTGCGCAGGATGATGTCGAAATTGGCGTCCGAGAAAAGCTGCCGATAGGTGGCCAGCGTCGGCTCGTAGGTGACGAGGCCGGAAAAATCATCGATGGCGAAAAGGCTTTGCGCAAGAAAGATCGCGAGCGAGCCGAGATAGACGACCCCGAGCCAGAGCAGCGGCAGGCAGAGAAGCAGCGCGAGAAAAAGCGTCGGGTGCCGCCACAGCCTATCGGACAGGCGGCCATGGCCGCGCGTGCCCGACACCGCTGCCGCATGCCTCTCCCCGCCCTGCGACACCAGCGCCATCAGGCATCCTCCATCACATGGAGGTCCCGTCTGTCGAAGGCGAGGCTCACGGGCTCGCCTGCCGCGGGGAGCGGCGTGCCCGCGGCAAGCGAGGCCACGATGCGCTCGCCGCCGCAATCGAGCGTCAGCCGGTTGACCGGGCCGAGAAAGCTGGCAGCGATCGGAACACCGACGAGGCCGAGCTGGCCTGCGGCCGGGGTCCCGATCACGATCGACTCCGGCCGCAGGCTGGCGGCCGGCGCGTCGAGGCCCAGACGCTCGCACTGGGCGCGGGAGAGCACGTTGGAGGAGCCGACGAAATCGGCAACGAAACGCGTCTTCGGCCGGCGGTAGATCTCCTCCGGCGTGCCCACCTGGCGCACCTTGCCCTCGTGGAACACGGCCACCCGGTCGGCCATCGACAGGGCTTCGCTCTGGTCATGGGTGACGAAGATGAAGGTGAGCCCGAGCGTCTTCTGCAGGGTTTTCAGCTCCTCCTGCATCTGCTCGCGCAACTTCAGGTCCAGCGCGCCCAAGGGCTCGTCGAGCAGCAGCACGCGCGGCCGGTTGACCAGCGCGCGGGCCAGCGCCACGCGCTGGCGTTGGCCGCCGGAAAGCTGGCCGGGCTTGCGCGCGCCATAGCCGGGCAGCGCGACCATGGCCAGCGCCTCTTCCGCCGCCCGTCGTCGTTCGATCTTGCCCATCCCCTTCACCATCAGCCCATAGGCGACGTTGTCGAGGATCGAGAGATGCGGAAACAGCGCGTAGTCCTGAAAGACGGTGTTGACGTTGCGCCGGTACGGCGGCACGCCTTCCGCGGTCTCGCCGAAGATCTCGATATGCCCGGAGATCGGTTGCTCGAAGCCGGCGACCAGCCGCAGGCAGGTCGTCTTGCCGGAGCCGGAAGGGCCGAGCATGGCGAAGAACTCGCCTTCCGCAACCGCGAGATCGACGCCATCGACGGCGCGGACGCTGCCGAAATGGCGCGAGACGTTTTCAAAGAGGATGGCGTTCATAGGAAATCCTGTCGAAGCCAAGAGAGTGGCATGGACGTCGGACGCCGCCGCGACCTTCTCCTCGCAGGCGGGGAAAAGGACAGACGGTGCCGAAGCTTGCCCGGACGAAGCTTGCCTGCCCGAGCAGCTTGGGAAACGAACGACGTTTCAGGCGACCGCGAATTACCGCCCGCCGATGACGCCGATATAGTCGGATACCCAGCGGTGGTAGGGCACGCACTCGCTTTGGCTCGCGCATTTGGCGACCGGCGTCTTCCAGAATTTCACCTTCTCGAAGTTGTCGTAGCCGTTCGTCTTGCAGCCTTCGTCCGTCAACAGCGCATTGCCCTTGCAGGCTGCGCCGACCGAGGGGTTGGCGCCGAACCAGGCGGAGACGTCGCCCTGGACCTTGGGCGAGAGCGAGTGCTCCATCCACATATAGGCGCAGTTCGGATGGGCGCTTTCGGAGGAGAGCATCGTCGTATCGGCCCAGCCGGTCGTGCCCTCCTCGGGGAAGACGGCGGCGATCGGCTGCTTCTCCGCCGTCAGAAGGTTGACCTGGAACGGCCACGAGCCGGAGGCGACGACACCTTCGTTCTTGAAATCGTCGATCTGGATCATGGCGTCGTGCCAGTAACGGCCGACCAGCGTGCGCTGGACGCGCAGGATATCGAGCGCGGCCTTGTACTGGTCTTCGTTGAGCTCGTAAGGGTCTTTGATGCCGAGTTCCGGCTTGTGCGCCATCAGATAGTTGGCGGCATCCGCCACATGGATCGGCCCGTCATAGGCCTGCACGCGACCTTTGTTGGACTTGCCGTCGGGCAGGGTCATCTCCTCGAAGACGACCTTCCAGCTCTTCGGCGCTTCGCCCTTGAAGGCGTCAGTATTGTACATGAGGACGTTCGGGCCCCAGACATAGGGCGTGCCGTAATGGACGCCCTTCACCGTATGCCAGGGAGCATCCTGCATCCGGGCGTCGAGCGTTTTCCAGCTGGGAATGAGATCCGTATTCACAGGCTGCACGCGCTTGCCGGCAACCAGCCGCAGCGACGCATCGCCCGATGCGGTCACGAGGTCGAAGCCGCCTTCGTTCATCAGCGCGACCATCTCGTCGGATGTCGCCGCGGTTTTCACCGACACCTTGCAACCGCTCGATTTCTCGAAGTCGGTCACCCAGTCATAGGCTTTGTCGGTTTCGCCGCGCTCGATGTAGCCGGCCCAGGCAACGATCGACAATTCGCCTTCGCCCTTGCCGAGCGTCTTCAAAGGTTCCTGGGCGAGGGCGGATGTGGCAAAGGCCAGCGAAACGGCAAGGGTGGTGCAGGACTTCAGAATCTTGATCATCTGTGGTCTCCCGGTTCGGCCGATGTTCGGCTCATTTGTTCCCGGTCGAAACGTGCCGCGCTTCTGCCGCATTCGCAAATTCATTAAACAGATAGTCGGTATCGGTTTTTCCGAAACCTAACCGCGACCGCGGCTGCTGCGCAGCGTTTCCACGACGCCGATGAAATCGCGCGCCGACTGCGGCAGGCTGGAGCCTTTCCGCCAAACCATGCCGACCTGCACGACGGGCAAGGCACCGGAGACGTCGCGGCTCTCGATCCGGTCGCCTTCCAGAGACCAGGGGCGGTAGACGAGGTCGGGCAAAAGCGCGATGCCCGCGCCGGTGGCCACCAGACTGCGCACGGCCTCCACCGAGCGCGTACGGAACGCGACATGCGGACGCGCGCCGAGGGCGGCGAGCAGCTTGCCGGTGTTCTCCTCGATTTCGTCCACCGTCAGCATGATCAGCGGTTCCCGCGCGACATCCGAAACGGAGATGATATCGGCCGAGACGAGCCGATGGCCGAGCGGCAGCCAGAGCCTGTAGGGCGAGGTCTCGATGATCTCCGCTTGAAGCGCCATCCGGTCGCGCAGATTGGAGATGACCATGACGGCGACGTCGAGTTCGCCGCCGATCAGGAGGTGTTCGAGATAGGAGCCATTGTCCTCGATGGCGCTGACATCGACCGAGGGAAAGGCCCGCCGGTAGCGCGCCAGAAGATCCGACAGAACGTAGCCCGCCACCAGCGACGTCACGCCGAGATTGAGCTTGCCGGTCGCCGTTTCCGGGGTCTGGCTGAACGAACGGCGCGCATCCTGAACCCCGGCCAGGATCTTCGTCGCATGGCGCAGGAACTGGTGGCCGTTATGGGTGATGTTGAGGCCGCGCGGGTGCCGGTCGAAGAGGGCGACGCCGAGGTCGCTTTCAAGCTCCTTGATCGCCTCCGTGATCGAGGATTGCGAAATGGACAGGTTCTGCGCCGCCCGGGTGACGGAGCCCTGTTCGGCAACGGCGACGAAGAACTGAAGCTGGCGGAGCGTGAAGGCCATCTCGTGGTTATCGGGATGTCGCTCTCGAATGGCAAGTCCCGCGACCTTGTGCGGTCTATCGGCCGGGGTTTGTCCTCAAGGCGTGCGGCTTTTCCCGGCCAGCAGGTCCGCCAGCGTCACGGGTCGCAATCCTTGCGCATCGACCCCGACATCGAACTGCCGCGGCATGGGTTTCAGGCGCCCGTGCGAGTGGCCATGCAGATCGATGGACTTCTTGCCCATCTGGTTCCAGGTGCGGAATGCGTAGTGACAGAGGATGAGATGATGGCCGTCGAGCCGCATCTCTGCATAGGCCTGAACGCTCGACCACCCCTTGGCCTGTATCGTCGTTTCCGGGTCGTTGTTGCCGACGATCAGATGTTTGTGGCCATGCAAGGCGGCGAGCATCTGCACGCAATCGCCGCGCTTCGAGATGACGTCGCCCAGATGCCAGACCTCGTCCTCTTCTCCGACGACCGCGTTCCAGTTGGCGATCAGCGCGGCATCGTGCTCGGCCATGGTCCGGAAGGGGCGGCGATCGATGCGCAGGACGCGCGGATCGCCGAAATGGGTGTCGCCGGTAAAGTAGATCATGGCCGGGATCTGGCGTCGGCGCGGGCGAGATCAAGCCTTGCCGCACCGTTGCCGGTCGGGGCGCAACAGCGCCGCCTGAGCGTCCCGCTTGACGTCGCTCCGTCGTGCCACAGGTTCCGGCCCATGAAGGAACCGCGTTACACCAAATCCAGTCTCCCGCAGAAAGTCTGTGCCGCCTGCGGCCGGCCGTTTTCCTGGAGGAAGAAGTGGGCGCGTGATTGGGACAACGTCAAGACGTGTTCGGAGCGCTGCAAGGGCGATCTGCGGCGGAAGACGCCCCGAGGCGGATAATTTGCGAACCTGTGTTTTTATGGCGGTGCGATAGAATATCTTAAGGTTGGTCAGGGCCAACCGCTTCCGATCCCGCGTTTTTCTTAGTGCCATCTTCAGGATTTGCAGCCACACTGGCGATCCTGCAACCACTGTCGAGATGAAAACGGATTTCCAGCGTGATTTCTGCCGAGAGCAAGCGGTCTGACAAAGAGGCTCCGGACATGCGGGCCTCGGACATGCAGGCACTCGACCGTGCGTGGCAGATGGGATGCACGGGACGATCGACCCTCGCGCTGGAGATTGCACACGGCGTTCATTCGGCGTCGGTTCAGCGCAACGACCCTCACGTGCAGGCGCGCAGCGCGTACGAGATTTCGTGGTACTGCTTCCAGCTCGGCAAGTCCGAAATGGGTCTCGACTATGCCGAACAGGCCGTCACGCTCTGGCGTCATCTCGACCAACCCGCCTTCGAGGCGCAGGCGCTCAGCATTCAAGCTTGGTTGAACATGGAGCTTGGGCAGCTGGAAGAGGCCGTTGCGCTGGCGGCGGAGGCACTCGATATCGCCGATCAGAGCGGCGATCTGCGTGCGCGTTCCCTCGCCATCAACGTCACCGGCGTCATCTTCTGGTTGTCCCGGCAGCCGCCTCTGGCAATCGATTATTGCGGCCGCGCGGTCGCGCTGGCGCAGGAAGCCGGCGACCGGAGTTTCGAGTGCTGGTGGCTCATCAATCTCGGCGGCGCGCAGTCGGAGGCGGCCTACATGGCGCTGGAGGCCGGAGACCGTGCGGCCTTCGACGCCGCCATCGGTCCGGCGATCGAGGTGACCCATCGCGCCAACGACCTCGCCCGCTCGCTCGGAGACACCTGGGCGGAGCGTCTCTGCCTCGGAAACCTTGCCGAATACTGCAATGCCGCCGAAGACTTCCTCAGCGCAGAACAATTTCTGGCCCGCTATCGCGATATTGCCAACGAAGACGATTTGCGGGGCGAGGGACACTATCTCGACATTCTCGGTCGGACGCTGATCTCGCTGAGGCGCTATGAAGAGGCACTGGTGCCGCTTCAGCATGCGCATGTGCTCGCCACAGGCAGCGGCAATGTCGAGACGCTGATGTTCGCCTGCCTCTATCTCTCCAGGGCGCACGAACACCTCGGAGCGTTCGAACCGGCGCTCGACTTTCACAAGCGCTATCACAGCCTCCACCAGCAGTTCACCGCCGAGCGGACCCAGCGCAATGCGCGGCTTGCCGACATTCGCTACGAGACGAAGAAGCTGCGAATGCTGCTCGACACGGAGGCTGGGCGGACGGCCGAGATCGCCCGCTCTTTTGCGGCGCTGCAGCAGCAGACCACGATGCTGACGGAGGCGGCGAATACCGACCCCCTGACCGGTCTCGGCAATCGCCGCCGACTGGAAGCGGCGATGGACGCGGTCGAAGCCTCCGGCGAAGGCTACATGCTGGCCGTGCTCGACGTCGATCACTTCAAGGCGATCAATGACAAGCTTTCGCACATCGTCGGCGATCGCGTGCTGATCGCACTCGGCGCGCTGATCAGGGGCGCGTTGCGGGCGCCGGATCTCGCGGTTCGTTTCGGTGGCGAAGAGTTCGTCTTGCTGATGACCGGCGTGACGGTCGGGCAGGCGAAGAAGACGTGCGAGCGCATCCGCCTGACGATCGCCCGCCATGACTGGTCGCCGGTCGCATCCGGTCTGTCCGTAACTGTCAGCATCGGCATTGCGCTTTCGTCGGAAGGCGGTATCCCGCACGAAATCCTCGAAATTGCCGACCGCAATCTCTATCGCGCCAAGAAGGCGGGTCGGAACAGGGTCGTGCTGTCGCCGCGAGCAGGCTCGTCCGCAAACAGATGACGGCTCGACGCCCGGCCGGGCTATCTCCGCCGTCGGCGCGTCTATAAAGTCTCCTCCTGAATGGACTCGAAGTTGCCGAGGGCTTCGGCCTTGGAGACAGGCATGGCGAGAGTGGGGATGATGCGATGATGACGATGGACGAAGCTCTGGACCGCGCTGGAACAGGCCGCTTCCAGCGCAGGCTGTTGGGGGTTTTCGGTCTCGTCTGGACGGCCGACGCCATGCAGGTGCTGGCCGTCGGATTCACCGCGGCCTCCATCGCCGCCACATTTCAACTGACCGTGCCCCAGGCGCTGCAGACGGGCACCCTGTTCTTCCTTGGAATGTTGATCGGTGCGGTCGTCTTCGGTCGGCTTGCGGACCGGTGGGGTCGCCGGCGCGTGCTGCTCCTCACCGTCGCCTGCGATGCCGTCTTCGGGACGCTGTCCATTTTCGCGCCGGATTTCACGAGCCTGCTCGTCTTGCGGTTCCTCACCGGTATCGCCGTTGGCGGCACACTTCCCGTCGATTATGCCATGATGGCGGAATTCCTGCCGGCGCGAAACCGGGGCCGCTGGCTCGTCATGCTGGAAGGGTTCTGGGCCGTCGGCACGCTGGTGATCGCCCTTGCCGCCTGGGCCGCGAGCATTGCCGGCGTTGCCGATGCCTGGCGCTATATCTTCGCCGTCACCGCACTGCCGGCGATCATCGGCGTCGGCCTGCGCTTCTTCGTTCCGGAATCGCCATTCTATCTGCTGCGCGCGGGGCGTGCCGAGGAGGCGAAGGCGATCGTCAATCGCATGCTGGCCCTGCATGGAAAGCCGGTTCTCTCGGAAAACGATCGGCTGGTCGCCGCGCCTGCAACGGCATCCGAAGGCGTTTTCTCACCCGCTCTCCGCCGCCGCAGCCTGCTCATCCTTGCCGTCTGGTTTCTGGTGTCCGTGTCCTATTACGGCATTTTCACCTGGATGCCGGCGCGCCTCGCCAGCGAGGGCTTCGGCTTCGTGCGCGGCTATGGCTTCCTGGTGTTCGTGGCGCTCGCCCAGATCCCGGGCTATGCACTGGCCGCGTTCGGCGTGGAGCGCTGGGGTCGGCGCCCGACGCTGATCGGCTTCTGCCTGTTGTCGGCGCTCGGCTGCCTCCTCTTCGTCCTGTCTCCGGACGATCTGCTGATCGGCGCCTCGTTGCTCGTCATGAGCTTTGCGCTGCTGGGAACCTGGGGCGCGCTCTATGCCTTCACGCCGGAGCTCTATCCCACCGCTTCCCGCGCGACGGGCATGGGGGCGGCCGGTGCCGTGGCAAGGCTCGGCGGTCTCATCGCTCCGACCCTGATGACGGTCGTCGTCACGTTCGGCGTCGGCGTTGCGGTCGGTCTGTTTGCCGCCCTTCTCGTTTGCGCGGCGCTCGCCGCCCGCCTGATCGATGCGGAAACGCGGCAAGCCTCGCTCGGCTGATATCCGTATCGGACTCGACCAGAAGCCGGAGCAGGCAGGCAGAGTTCTGCCCGCTCCGGCAATTTTTATGCAACGATCAGCTTTTCGGCTTCTCGTGGTGACCGCCGAAAGCAAAGCGCATGGCCGAGAGCAGCTTGTCGCCGAATTCGGCTTCGCCCTGCGAGGTGAAGCGCTGGTAGAGCGCGGACGAGAGCACCGGCACCGGAACGCCCGTGTCGATCGCCGCCTTCACCGTCCACCGGCCCTCGCCGGAATCCGATACCCGGCCGCTGAAGTTTGCAAGTTCCGGATCGGTCTTCAGCGCGCCCGCCGTGAGATCGAGCAGCCACGAGCTGACGACGCTGCCGTGACGCCAGACTTCGGCGATGGCGGCGAGATCGAGATCGAACTGATAGTATTTCGGCTGCTGCAACGGGCTCGTTTCCGCGTCGGCCGCGCGGTCGGCCTTGCCGGCATTGGCGGATTTCAGCAGGTTCATGCCCTCGGCATAGGCGGCCATCATACCGTATTCGATGCCGTTATGAACCATCTTGACGAAGTGGCCGGAGCCGCTCGGTCCGCAATGCAGGTAGCCGCGATCCGCGGTCTTCATGCTCTCGGTGATATCGGCGGGATCGACATCGCCGCCCGGAGCGAGCGTCGCAAATATCGGATCGAGATGCCGCACGGCATCGTCAGGTCCACCGATCATCAGGCAATAGCCGCGATCGAGACCCCAGACGCCGCCGCTCGTTCCCACATCGACGTAATTGAGCGACCGGGCCGTCAGGCGTTCGGCGCGATCGACGTCGTCGTGATAGAAGGAGTTGCCGCCGTCAATGAGGATGTCGCCGGGCACCATATGGGCTGCGACGCGTTCGAGGTTCTCATCGGTGATCGCTGCCGGCAGCATCAGCCACACCGCAGCCGGCTTGGCGAGCTTCGACACGAGCTCTTCCACCGAGGCGGCACCCACGGCGCCTTCGGCAACGAGCGCCGCGACGCTGGCCGGGTTGATATCGTAGACGACGCATTCATGGCCCCCGCGCAGCAGGCGGCGCACCATATTGGCGCCCATCCTGCCCAGTCCCATCATTCCGATCTGCATTGGTTTGAAACCTTCTTGCTTCTGTCGCCGGTTGCTGGCGGCAGGCACTATGTAGGCCGCTTCCCGCCCGAGGGAACCTCCCTTCCGACACGGTCCGTTTCAACCCTCAGGGCACCGCGCTGAGGCGGGCTTCCGTCAGGTCGATGTCGCGCACGATCCGGCGGGCCATCTCCTCGGGCAGTTTGCGGGCGCGAACCATTTTCAAAATCTGGTCGCGTTCGGCGCGGGCACCGGCAAGCCGCAGCACGCGCTCGATTTCCTCCACCTTGCGGATCTGGTCGTTCTCGTCGCCGGATCGCGAGCGCCCATCGATGCGCTGGCGATAGACCTCCATCAGGCGCGTGCCGACATCGGCATAGAGATCGGCATCGTTGCGGCCGGTGCCGAGCCGGTGCTGGGTGACTTCGATGGCCTTGATCGCGGCTTCCGCTGCGGCAATCCGAGCCTCGTCCTCCTCCCGCTGGTGGGACGGCTCGGGCGGAAGCTCGAGATCCTGCAGCAGCGCCGGCAGCGCGACGCTCGCCGCCACGAGCGAAACGATGATGACGCCGGCGGCAAGGAAGATCACCAGATCGCGCGCCGGGAAGGGGGTGCCGTCGTTCATGACCAGCGGCAAGGTGAGAATACCGGCAAGCGTGATGGCGCCACGAACGCCGGCGACCGAGATCGCGACGACGAGCCGCCAGCTCGGTGTGTGGATCACTTCGCCGCGACGCGCCGCCTTGAAGAGCGTGAAACGCAGGGACACCCAGACCCAGGCGAGACGCAGCGCGCCGAGCGCCAGCGTGATGGCGACGACGTAAACGCCGAGCCAGATCGGGTGAAGATGACCGGTGTCGCTGACGATCCGCGCGGCCCCGGACACGATGCCCGGAAGCTGCTCGCCAAGCAGCACGAAGATGATGCCGTTCATGGTGAACTGCACCGTGTCCCAGACGGCGGCGCGGCGCACGCGGGTGACGGCGAGCACCCGGCCGCGCTGCTCCTCGTAGCTCATGGCGATGCCGGCCGCGACGGCGGCGAGAATGCCGGAGCAATGAAGGTGTTCCGCCAGTAGATACGCCCCGAAGGGAATGAGGATGCTGATGAGGATCTGCGATCCGGTCTCCTCGCCGAGCTTGCGCGACACGAGATCCTTCGCCCGCGTCACCAGCCATGTCACGCCGAGGCCGACCGCGATGCCGCCGATCGCGAGCCACAGAAACGTCAGCACCGCGCTTCCCGCAGAAAACGTTCCGGTGAGCGTGGCGGCCACGGCAAAACGCATGCAGACGAGGCCCGAGGCGTCGTTGAGGAGCGATTCTCCCTCTAGAATATGCATGACGCGCCTGGGGATCGGCACACGCGCCGTGATGGCGGAAACGGCGATCGGGTCCGTCGGCGACAGGATCGCGGCCAGCGCGAAGGCGACGGACAGCGGAATGGCGGGCACCATCCAGTGGATGAAGAAGCCGATGCCGAGGACCGTGAAGATGACGAGCCCCAGCGCCAGCTCCAGGATGGTGCCCTTGTCGTGAAACAGCCCCTCCTTCGGGATGCGCCACCCGTCGAGGAACAGGAGCGGCGGCAGGAAGAGCAGGAAGAACAGCGTCGGTTCCAGCGTGATCGCGGAACCCGTCAGCGTCGCCAGGAGCGCGCCGAGCCCGATCTGGACGAGCGGCACCGGCACGGCGATCGGAGACAGCCGCGCCAGCATGCCGCTGATCACCACCGCCAGCAGAAGGAACAGCGAAATCGTCACGCCTTCCATGTTCGTCCTCTCTCATCTCGCAAGGTCGTCTTCTCGTCAGGTCAGGCGCCCAGCTCGACCGAGACCGCGGGGTTTGCATCGGAGCGCTCTTCGGCCGGTCCCTTGCGTCGCGACAGGTTAAGCGCTGTATTGATGACGCCGATATGGCTGAAGGCCTGCGGAAAGTTGCCGAGCATGCGCTTGGCCACCGGGTCGTATTCCTCGGAGAGGAGACCGACATCGTTGGAGAGCGCCAGCAGACGCTCGAACAAGGCGTGCGCATCGTCTCTCCGGCCGACGAGATCGAGCGCATCCGCAAGCCAGAAGGAGCAGGCGAGGAAGACGCCCTCGTCGGACGGCAATCCGTCGTCGGTGTCGCCGGTGCGATAGCGAAGCACGAAGCCGTCGCGCGTCAGGTGGCGCTCGATCGCTTCCACCGTTCCGACATAGCGCGGATCGTCCGGCGGCAGGAAGCCGACCATGCCGATCTGCAGCACGCTCGCATCGAGCGCCTGCGAGCCATAGGCCTGCACGAAGCTGTTGAGCGCGGGATCGAACGCCTTGGCGCAGACTTCGGCATGGATCTCGTCCGCCACTTTGCGCCACCGGCGTGCGGTCTCCTCATCGCCCAGGTCCTGTGCCATCAGCGCCACACGGTCGAAGGCGACCCAGGCCATGACCTTGGAATAGGTAAAATGCTGCCGCGCGCCGCGAACCTCCCAGATGCCCTCGTCCGGATCGCGCCAGACGCGCTCCAGAAAGGGCATCAGGGCATCGCCGATCGCCTGGCCGCGAGGGTGGCGCGGCAGGCCACCCTTCGAGGCCTGCATCAGCGCATCCGCAACCTCGCCATAGACGTCGAGCTGGAACTGCTCGGACGCGGCATTGCCGATCCGCACGGGCTTTGAGCCTTCGTAGCCGGGAAGCCAGCTGGCGTCCCATTCCCGCAGATTGCGCTCTCCGGCCACGCCGTACATGATCTGCATCTGCTCGGGTGCGCCGGCCACGGCCCGCAGAAGCCAGTTCCGCCAGGCGCTCGCCTCCTCGTAGTAGCCGAGCTTCATCAAGGCGAGGAGCGTCAGCGTGGCGTCGCGAAGCCAGCAATACCGATAGTCCCAGTTGCGCGTGCCGCCCAGCTTCTCCGGCAGCGACGTGGTCACCGCCGCGACGATGCCGCCGGTCGGCATATAGGTGAGGGCCTTCAGCGTGATCAGCGATCGCTTGACGGGTCCCGTCCAGCCATCGACATCCGGGCACCGCGCCGTGAACTCGCGCCAGAAGCGCTCGGTCTCCAGGAGTGCGGCTTCCGGATCGACCGGCTTCGGCCGTGGCAGGTAGGACGAGCAGAAGGTGAGGGCAAAGGTGCGCCTATCGCCCTTGCCGACGGTGAAGCCGGCGGTCACGCGGGCGTCGTTGCCGCCAAGTGGAACATCCGAATGCAGGATCAGCATATCCGGTCCGGCAATCGCCGTGACGATGCCCTCTTCCTCGAATGCCATCCACGGAACGGTCTGCCCGTAATCGAAACGCGCCATGAATTCGAAATCGAAGGCGACCGTGCCCTCGATCCCCTCGACGATGCGGATGATGTTGCTCGAACCGTCGCGGAGCGGCATGAAATCGCGAAGGACGGCGATGCCCGTCGCGGTTTCGAAGGTCGTCTCGAGGATCAGCGTATCGTCGCGGTAGGCCCGCTGCGATTTTGCGGCGTCGTCCGCCGGTGCGATCTTCCACCGGCCATTTGTCTCGTCTCCCAGAAGAGATGCGAGGCAGGCGGGCGAATCGAACCGGGGCAGGCAAAGCCAGTCGATCGAGCCGTTTCTGCCCACCAGCGCGGCGGTCTCGCAATCGCCGATCAGTGCGTAATCCTCGATCCGTGTCGACATTCGGGCGTCCTCCGCCATTCCATGCTCGTCAGGCCAGGCTTGCGGGCGGGCCCGAGCGGGGACAGCGCTAAAGCATCGCTACGGAATGGTCGAGTGTGCTGCCTGCAGCTTTTACCGGATGGCTTTGCCGATTCCGCCCGCGCGAGCCTCCGTCGCTGTCCTCCCCACACTGCGGCCCTCTGTCTGCCAGAGCCGATGTACCTCGTCCCAATCCGGAAGCGCATCCGTCGTGAAGCCGAGGGTTTTTCCGGTTGCGATCGCCCCGAAAGCCTTCATCGCCTGAAGATGCGCGCCGGCGACCAGATAGCGTCGCATGGCGGCCTCGTCGGTCCAGGCCGTCCGGGTGTGGTGGACGCCGTCGATGAGGCGGGCATCGGTCGAAAGATTGCCGGGCGCCTTGCGCGCCTGGATCATCGATCGGATCGCATGCCACCAGAAGCGTGGCTGATGCCGCCGTGCTTTCAACTGGAGACCCGTGATGGATACGTAGACGGACTGCGTGGTCATGCCTCTTCCTCATTGTCTCGGGACGCCGCCGGTCGAGCCACTTTACAAAGACGAGACTATCTTGACGGTGTCTAGATTGATGTCACGCGTCCGACCTCTCGTCAAGCCTCATCTTGTCAGTGTAAGGATTATGGATGACTCAGTCCTATCATCACGGCGCGCTGCGCCAGGCGCTGCTCGCCGCAGCCGAGACCATCCTCGACCGCGATGGCATCGAGGCGCTCACCTTGCGCGCCGCCGCGCGGGAGGCGGGCGTGTCGCATGGCGCACCGGCCCACCATTTTCGCGATATCACCGGCCTTCTGACGGAGCTGGCGGCGATGGGGTTCCTGCGTCTTCGCGACGCCCTCCAAGAAGCCTCGGACGAGACCGACGATCCCGCGGGCTACGTGCCGGCGCTTGGCCGCGCCTATGTCGGCTTCGCGCGGGCGCATCCGGGGATCTTTCTCCTGATGTTCCGCTCCGAGCGTCTCGACTGGTCGGCGCCGTCCCTCGATCTGGCGGGACCGGCGGCCTTCGCGTTCCTTCTGAAGGAAGAGCGAGACGATGGCGTCGCGGGATATGCGGCGGATATGCCGGACCTCGTCCGCGCCACCACCCGCTGGTCGCTCGTTCATGGGCTCGCGACCCTGGTCGTTGACGGGCGCCTGTCCGCGATGACGCAGATGATCCCCCATGCCGATCTCGATGTCCTGATCGAGACGGTGCTCGGCAAGGGCCTCGCTCCGTAATCCATCGAGCGGAATACCCGGCAGACGGAAGCCATGGTCAAAAGGGCAACGCCGGAATTCACGGCCTGCGCGGACTTGGCCGTCAGCCGCGATCACATATCAGTAATTGCCGCCATCTCCGCCGTCCGGCTGGTGGGCCGGCAACACCGGTTCGGGATCGATGGTCGGCTGGAGCCGCCGCAGAATGTCCGCGCCATGACGAAGCTCGCGCTGCAAGGCGTCCGGTGTCAGCCGCTCCAGGTCCGAGGCAACGCGCTCCAGCGCGGTCGCAGCGCCGTCGTCGCCGACACCCTGCTGCGCCTGGAGATCTCCGATCTGCCGGATCGCCGCTTCGATCAAGCGGCGGGCATCCTGACGCTCCAAGGTCTCCACATCGTTCGACGCCGTCACCAGCGCCACGATCAGCTCATTCACGATGTCCATCCCGGTCCTTTCCGGGGCGGACCCCGTTTCCTGCATGACGCTTCCCTGCATGACGCTTGGCTCTTCAGATCTTTCGGCAACGGCACGCGTCGTAGCCGCCGGCAAAGAGGCGCCCGGCCTGCATGCCGATCCGCAGCGGCACGTCCCGGATATGGGCAACCTCGAGCGCATTGGCCATGGCGATCGAGGCTTCGGCGCAAATTGCCGCGTCTTCGGCCGCATTGTGATGTCGGAAGGTGAGGCCGAGATGACCGGCCAGAATGTTCAGGCGATGCGAGCCGAGATGCGGCCATACCTTCTGCGCCATCTTGACCGAGCAGAGATAGGAAAGGTCCGGATAGCTCTGCCGGTAGAGATCGAGGCAGGCGCGCCAGACGCTGAAATCGAAGGACGCGTTGTGCGCGATCATCGTCGCGTTGCGGAACTCGTCAGCAAACTCGTCCATCACCTCGGGAAATTCGCCGGCGTCTTCCACATGCTCCGGCCGGATGCCGTGGATGGCGATATTGAAGGAGGAGAACCGCATGTCGCGCGGACGGATAAGCCGCTCCTCGACCCGCACGACGCGTCCGTCGTCGATCCAGGCGAGCCCGACCGAGCAAGCGCTGCCACGCTGCTCGTTGGCGGTTTCGAAATCGATGGCGATGGTCTTCACATCCGGTATCCGTCTGCCGTTTCCCGTCCGGCATACTGTCTGCGCAGCGATTTGGCAAAGGGGAGACGATCTGCCGCCAGCCGGCCAAGCCAGCCGGCGCAGGCGAGCGGCGACGCCTCGGCTCTTCCGCGCGCTCGATCGGACCCTATCTACCCGTCGGAGATTTACGGAAAGGACCGCGGCGCCATGAAACCCCATGTTATCTGCCTGATGATCACCTCGCCGGACGGCAGTCTTCACCCCAGTCGCTGGACGAAGAGCCCGGATGGCGAGCGGTCCGACTGGACGGCGCTCTACGAGAAGATCCACGCCCAGCATGCGGGCAATGCCTGGATGGTCGGACGGGTGACGATGGCGGAGATGTCGAAGGCGGAGGCGCATCCGCCAGCCGGTGCCGTCGAGGTGCAGCGTCCGCACCATTTCGCCAGACCCGGCGCGTCGTCCTTCGCCATCGCGCTCGATCCGGGCGGCAAACTCCATTTCCAGGGTGACGAACTGTTCGGCGATCATATCGTCGTGCTGCTCGGTCCCGACGTTCCGGACCGTCATCTTGCAGAGCTGGCCGGCGATGGCGTCTCCTACATTGTCTCGGACACAAAGGAGATGGACCTCGGCGCGATGCTGGCGCTCCTCGCGCAGGAACTCGGCATTACCCGCATTCTGCTCGAAGGCGGCGCAAGCGTGAACGGATCGATGCTCGCTGCCGGATTGGTGGACGAGATCAGTCTCGTCATCGCGCCGGCGCTCGAAGGCCGCGTCAACAGCGACAGGGTCATCGCCTTCGGGGAGGAGGGCCTTGCCGGCAAGGTCGAGCTGTCCTTGATGTCCTGCGACGTGCTCGATCATGGCGCGATCCATGTCCGCTATGCCGTGAAAGCTCCGCGCTGAGCTTGCTGAGGACGAACGGAAAATCCATGGCAGACGAGCCGCAGACAATCAGGGCAGGGGTCAGCGAGGCGCCTCCGGAACCGGCCGACGACGAGACGTCCGGAGGCGTGGTGTCGTTTCCCTACGACCGGATGACGGTGGACCAGTTCCGGCATCGCTTTCCGCGCGCCCGCTGGCGCGATGACATCAAGGCGTGGTGGGTGCCGGGGAAGACTGCGTCTCGACGGATCGGCCAGTGGCTCGCCGAACAGGAGGCGGACGCGGATGCGCATGCCGACGCCCGTGGGCGCGACGCGTTCGACTTCGACCCGATCGTCAGCCCCTATCTCGACATCGGGCGCGCCGGCTTCCAGATCCGCACGCCCTATTCCAGAACCGTGGTCGAGGAGCTTCGCGAAATCCGGTTCGCGCGGTGGGACGGCGATCTGCGCCTCTGGCACGTTCCGTTTCGCTCCTTCGAAGAGCTTCGCAGCCACTGGTCCGCGATCGAGGTCGCCGCGCGCCGGAACGAGCCGGCCGAGCGGGCCCGACGCGCTGAAGAGCGCAAGGGCACCGAAGACGAGGTGAAATCGAAGGCGCGCTCGTCGGAGCGTCGCAAACGCCGCTATCCGCTGCCCTCCGACGCCCTGCCGCCGCTCGGCGTGCCCGTGGCGATTTCCTATGGGATCGTGGTTTTCACAGAGATCACCGGCGAAGTGGTCGATCCGGATCTGGTCTCGGAATTTTATCCCGGCGCGGGCGAAGACGATGTCTGGGGCCTCTGGCGCGCACCGGCATTGGACGAGCTGCTGTCGGCATGGCCGGTGAAGGCGATACCGGAGCCGCGGAGGCTTTGGTGGATGCCGACGATCGAGGAGCTGCGGCCGGCGCGCCGTGCCGCACGCGTGCGCGAGAGCACGGAGCCGGTGCGCAGGCGATGAGGGAAGATGGCGCCTCCGCCCCGTTTGCAAACGGGTTCGATGAGGCTCTGGCACAATTTCCGACCGGCTATGTCGAGGGCTCGTTCGAGGGGCAGCCCTGGGGCGCCACCCTTCGCCGATCGGCGGATGGCCGTCGTGTCTGGCTGTTTGCGAGAGCCTTGGGACGAAACGACATCGTCAGCTTCAACCTGTATCGCACCACCCGCGGCGGCGGCCTACTCAAGCCCTGCGAGATGTCATCGGCAAAAGTCGCTGCCTTCGTGATGGGTTTCAAACCCGCTGTAAAATGAACGCCTGCCCATGGGAACAACATAGTAAGCAAGGGGTTATGCTCTCACAACAAGCATTGTAGCAATGAAAAAGGAGGACTACCCCATGGACCACACCAATCACGTTCGCCTCTCCCCGACCGAACTGACCCCGGCCATTCTGGAAGGCGCGACCATCTACGGCGCCGACGACCATAAGGTCGGCAAGCTCGACCATATTCATGGCAGTGGAATGGGCGGCAAGGCCATCATCGATGTCGGTGGTTTCCTCGGCATCGGCGCAAAGCCGGTCGGCGTGCCGCTGAGCGATCTGCAGTTCATGCGTGACGAAGACGGCGACGTCCATGCCGTAACGTCCTGGACCAAGGATCAGCTCAAGGACATGCCTGAGCACCGCGACTGATCACGTCGGTCATCTGACGGCAAAAGCCTGGCCACCGCGCCAGGCTTTTCTGCGTCTGCAAGGGTTCAGACGTCGAGGACGTCGACGAACGCGTCGGGGAAATTTTTGCGGGCCAGCGGCTCGTTGAGCTTCAGAAGGGCCTGATAGGATGCGGGGTCGAAATCCCGTTCGGCCGGAAGAATCTCTCGGCCAAAGAGGCGGGAGAGGCGTTCGCCGTCGAGATTGCCGCGCTCGAACGGCTCCGTCCCGAAATAATGCCAGAGCGAATGCACGAAGGCGGTATCGGCAAGACCGACGGATTTGTCGAGCGTCGGGTGCCGGCGCCATTGTCCGAGGACGGTCACCTTGGAATTCGCCCGGCGCAGCGTGAACTGCCACTGCGTACCCGACAATCCGGCCGGAAAGCCGCGGTGCTTGGTCATTTCCGGAATTTTGGCCATGCGCTTCTTCGCCCGGCACAAGGCCGGCCCTTCTTCGGTTTCAACGATATGCCGAGAACGATCGGGCCGGATATCCGGCCGCAGCATCCCGTGCATTTTGCCGGTCCATAGCACGGCAATGCGCGCGGGAAAATGCTATCCTCGCAAAGCCCGCCGGCCTTTCCCGTCTCGCAACGACCGCGCTGCTCGCGGGAGGGCGAGAGCGGGAACAAGCCGATGGCGATCGCGTTCGAGGTTTTTCGACACAAGGAGGATACGATGCCTGCCAAATCCCAAGCCCAGCAGAAAGCCGCCGGTGCGGCCTTGGCCGCCAAGCGCGGCGATGCCAAGAAGAGCGACCTCAAGGGCGCTTCGAAGAGCATGGAACGGTCCATGAGCGAGAAAGACCTTGAGGACATGGCTTCGACCAAGCAAAAGGGCAAGCCAAAGCATGTTTCGCCCTGACATCGGCCCGTTCGCGTGATGCCGTCACGCCAGATGGGCCATGTCGCGATGACGAGGGAGGATCGACCAGGTGTACGGGCCGGAAGACCAGGGACAGGACGAGCATGAGGAAACCCCGTCCTCTCCCGTTCCCACACCGCGCATGCTGTCCTGGGCCCGCAACTCGGCGGCGTATCGCTTGGGGAAACGGATGCACACGGAGAAGCAACTGTCCCAGGCCATTGCCCGTAAAGCCCGCGAGAAATTCGAGGCGATCAGCGACGAGCAGGTCGCCGCCCTCTCCGCTTTCGCCGTCGCCTTCGGCTACGACAACAGGGCCCTCGATGATGTCGCCTATGCGGATGTCGCCACCCGATCCGGCCAGCAGAGCGGCCGGTCGAAACGGGCCATATCGCAAAAGCTCGTGACGAAGGGGATTGACCGCGACACGGCGACGGCCGCTGTGGCCGATGTCGACGACCTTAAGGCCGCCGTCATTCTCGCCCGCAAGCGCGCCTTCGGCCCGTTCCGCAGAGAGCCGCCGGATGAGAAACGCAAGATGAAGGAACTCTCCGCCTTTGCCCGCGGTGGGTTCAGTCTCGAAATCGGCCGCAAGGTCTATGACATGAGCCGGGATGAGGCAGAGGAGATTTTGACCGGAGGCGCATTGTTCTAGCCGGGGAGACTTGGCGAAAACCAAAAACATAAGAGAAACCATGCGCGGCGCTGAAGCAATCGCTATCCGGTCATATGCCGGGAAAGTCCATGTCAGCGCCGCGTCTATGGTCTGATCAGATAATGCGCGGCGCCGCTCTCTGTTCCCATGTCTGGACAGTAGACTGTTCGGTCAAGCACCAGATCCAGATCCTCAGATATCCGACATGGACGGCAGGTGAAGTTCCACCTCGCGGCGTTCTTCGTCGCTCATCGGCTCGACCTTGTCTTTCCAGAAAGCGGCCGCCTCCGGCGCATCGTCTTCCCAGGCGCGGGTGCTGACGATGTTGTCATCGACCTTTGCCTTGCGGCGGCCCCCGAGCGCCAGATACTCCTCCGCGATCTTTTTGGATGGTGTCGTGGTCTTGTCGTCCATGATGCGATCCTCTCAACCTTCAATGCCTGCCGAACCCCCTGTGTCCTTGTCACGAGACGATCCAAAAGATCGTCTGCAAGAGGCCGGGAACGGGGGGTAGCTCTCGTGATAACAGACGGCCTGTGGATTCGTTCCGGATGAGGGACATGGTCAAGCGAAAGGTCGGATGGCAATGGAGATCAGCAGCGAGGTGGACGGTCGATATGCCCGGATCGAGGGCGAACTCATTCCACTCGTCTCGAATGCCTGGCTCCGGGACAGCCGCTACACCAATCCGTTCGCGCCGCCCTTGCACGATGTGGCAAACCCGAAGGACCGTGAATTCCTGGTCGTCCTCCTGCAGAAACGGCGGGTGGTGCTGACCGACGACGAAGCGCACTACGACGACGCCGGCACGCTTTGCAGGCTGACCCGAAAAGACATCCTCGGCCTCTACGCGATCGACAATGCGGCCTACGCTCCGGATGCCGGTCTGTCCTTCACGCTCGGCCCCATGATCGCGCCTCTGGCGACGGCGTCCTGACCCTTCGAACGGCTGTCGACAAATGTCCGTGAACGGGAACGAACGCCGACGCCGCCGTCTCCTGATGACGGGCCGGCGCGCGGACGGATGTTCCGGACGATGGTCTCAGGCTTTGGAAAACAGCTGTGCAACGGGGAGAGAGTTGATGACGCGGCGCGTTGTGCTGCGATAGTCTGGAATGATACAGCGCGTTGCGCGACAACCTCGCCACAACCCGTCGCTGGACGCCGCCGCACCCACCTCATGCCGAGAACCCGATGACAGATAGCCAGCAGCCCGGAACATCGAGCCTCAAGCTCGGTCTCGATCCCGTCGTCGCCTTCAGCCTTGCCGGGGCCTTGGTCTTCTTCCTGATCAGCGGCGCCATCGCCTATCTCAACCTGCATACGCTGCGCGTCAACAATGACAGGATCGTCCACACCCACGAGGTCATCGTGGCACTGGGCAAGCTTCTGTCGAGCACGCAGGATGCGGAAACCGGACAGCGTGGCTTCCTGCTGACGGACAATTCCCGCTATCTCGATCCCTACAATGTCGCGGTACTCGCGGTTCCCAGGCATCTGAACGACATCGCCCGATTGGTGCGGGACAACCCGACGCAGGAGCGACGCATCGAGGCGATCCGGCTGAGCGTCGAAGCCAAGTTCTCCGAACTCAAGGACACGATCGGCCTTCGCCGCACGCAAGGGCTGGAGGCCGCGCTGACCGTGGTCAATTCGGACCGCGGCAAGGCGGCGATGGATGCCATCCGCTCTCAGCTTTCCGAAATGGGGCAGGAGGAAACGCGTCAGCGCCAGCAATGGCTGAGCGAGATGGAGGAGGCTTACGGCACTGCCCTCGTCAGCAGCATCCTCTCCGTCATTCTCGGCGTCCTCCTCACGACCGCCATCGGCGTGCTCATTCGGCGGGCCACCCTCGCGCGCCGCCGGCAGGAATGGCTGCAGGCAGGGCAGGTCGGACTGAGCGCCGCCGTCATGGGCGACCAACGCACCGAGCAGCTGGGCGACAGCATTCTCACCTTTCTCGCCGACTATGCCGGCGCCGTGGCAGGCGCGATCTATGTCGGCGACAAGGGCACGTTTCAGCGGTCTTCGACCTATGGCGTTCCCGAGGGCGCGAACATTCCGCGTCAGTTCAAGGCGCGCGAAGGCCTTCTCGGTCAGGCCGCGGCCGGAGAGAAGGCCCTGCTGGTCTCCGACGTTCCCGACGGCTACCTGTCCTTCGGCTCGGCGCTCGGACGGGACAAGCCGCGCCATCTCGTCATCTCGCCCGCCATCATCGACGGCGAGGTCAACGCCGTGATCGAACTCGGCTTTCTCCGCGCGATCGACGAGCGCGTGCTTGCGCTTCTCGAACAGGCGGCCGCCTCGGTTGCAACGGCCGTCCGTTCGGCAAACTACCGCACCAACCTGCAAAATCTGCTCGGCGAAACGCAGCGCCAGTCCGAAGAGCTGCAGGTCCAGAGCGAGGAACTCCGGGTCTCCAACGAGGAGCTGGAAGAGCAGGGTCGCGCGCTGAAGGAGTCCCAGGCGCGGCTTGAGCAGCAGCAGGTGGAGCTCGAACAGACCAATTCGCAGCTCGAGGAGCAAACGAGGCAACTCGAATTTCAGCGCGACGATCTGGAGCGCGTCAATTCTGCCGTGCAGTTGAAGGCCCGCGAGCTGGAGCAGGCGAGCCGCTACAAGTCCGACTTCCTCGCCAACATGTCGCACGAGCTGCGCACGCCGCTGAACTCGCTGCTCATTCTCGCCAAGCTGCTCGCCGACAATTCCGAGGACAATCTGACGGGCGAACAGGTGAAATATGCCCAGACGATCGAATCCTCCGGCAACGACCTGCTGACACTGATCAACGACATCCTGGACCTGTCGAAGATCGAGGCCGGCCATATCGACATTCGCCCGGAGGCGGTGTCGGTCGAGCGGCTGGCCAACAACCTGCGACAGGTCTTCGATCCCGTTGCCAAAAACAAGCAGCTGGCGTTCGCGGTGGAGATCGCGCCGGAATGCCCGCCCGTCATCGAGACCGACCTTCAGAGGCTGGAACAGGTGGTGAAGAACCTCCTGTCCAATGCCTTCAAGTTCACCTCCGCGGGCGGTGTGACGGTCGCCATTCGGCGGGCTCAGTCGAGCAACGGCGCGGGGCAGATCACGCTGGCCGTCACCGACAGCGGGATCGGCATTGCCGAAGATCAGCAGCGCCACATCTTCGAGGCGTTTCACCAGGCCGACGGCACGATCAGCCGCCGCTATGGCGGGACGGGGCTCGGCCTGTCGATCTCCCGCGAGCTCGTCCGCCTGCTCGGGGGCGCGATCCATCTGGAGAGCCAGCCGGGCAAGGGCAGCACCTTCACGATCACCCTTCCGGAAACCTACGATCCCGCACGGGTCGCCACGCGGCTGCCGCGCGATGCCGTTGCACCGGCGTCCGCATCGATCGCGAGCGTGCCGGCTCCGGTTGCCGCACCCGTGGCGGAGGTCCGCGAGACGGCGGCGATCGCCAAAGCACGCCTCGTGGCAGACGACCGGACGGCGCCCTCCGACAACAAGCGCGTTCTCCTGATCATCGAGGACGACGTGACCTTTGCCGCGATCCTGCGGGATCTGTCGCGCGAGATGGGCTTCCGCACGCTCGTCGCCGGCACGGCCCAGGAGGCGCTGGAGCTTGCCCGCCAGTTCATGCCGAGCGCCATCGTGCTCGATGTCGGATTGCCGGATCAGTCCGGGCTTTCGGTTCTCGACCGGCTGAAGCGCGACGTGCAGACGCGCCATATTCCCATTCACATGGTGTCCGGCGACGATCATACGGAGACGGCGCTTTCGCTCGGCGCCGTCGGCTACATGCTGAAGCCGGTGAAGCGGGAACAGCTGGTCGAAGTGCTGCAGAAGCTCGAAGCGAAGCTTTCCCAGCGCGTGCACCGCGTCCTGATCGTGGAGGACAACGACGTGCAGCGCGAGGCCGTGGCGCGGCTTCTGACCTCGCACGATGTCGAGACGGTGACGGCGGGCACGGCGGCGGACTGCCTGAGGCTGCTGCAGGAACAGACGTTCGATTGCGTCGTCCTCGACCTCTCGCTGCCGGATGCCTCGGGATATTCACTGCTGGAAACGCTGAGCCAGGACAGCGAGAGGGCGTTTCCGCCCGTCATCGTCTATACCGGCCGCGTGCTGTCGGCCGATGACGAGCTGCAGCTCCGCCGCTATTCCAAATCCATCATCATCAAGGGCGCAAAGTCGCCGGAGCGGCTTTTGGACGAGGTCAGTCTGTTCCTGCATCAGGTCGTGTCCGACCTGCCCGCCGAGCAGCAGAAGATGATCCGCAAGGCGCGCAGCCGGGATGCGCTTCTGGAGGGGCGCCGCATCCTCGTCGTCGAGGACGATGTCCGCAATGTCTATGCGCTGACCAACATTCTGGAGCCGCGCGGCGCGGTCATCCAGATTGCCCGGAACGGACAGGAGGCGCTCGATGCTTTGGCGAAATCGACGGCCGAGCCGGATGCCGCCATCGATCTCGTGCTGATGGACGTGATGATGCCCGTCATGGACGGCTTGACCGCAACGCGGGAGATCCGCAAGACCGCGGCGTGGAAGAAGCTGCCGATCATCACATTGACGGCCAAGGCCATGCCCGACGACCAGCAGCGCTGCATCGAAGCCGGCGCCAACGACTACATGGCAAAGCCGCTCGACGTCGAAAAACTGCTGTCGCTCGTCCGCGTCTGGATGCCGCGATGAGGGATCCGTCGATGGTGGAGAAAGTCGAGGATATCGAGATCCGCTTGCTGCTGGAAGCGCTTTATGCACGCTACCACTACGATTTCCGCGGCTACGCCATGGCCTCGGTCAAGCGGCGGCTGCGTCAGGCGCTGGAACAGCTCGCCATTCCCACGATCTCCAGCCTGCAGGAGCGCTTGCTGCACGATCGGGACATGCTGCCGCAGCTGCTCGGCTATCTCACGGTCCAGGTCAGCGAAATGTTTCGCGATCCCGACTATTTCCGCGCGATTCGCGAGCAGGTCATCCCGCATCTTCGGACCTACCCGTCGCTGAAAGTCTGGGTGGCGGGGTGCAGCCATGGCGAAGAGCTCTATTCCCTCGTCATCCTTTTTCGGGAGGAAGGGCTGGAAGAGCGAACCCTGTTCTATGCCACCGATATCAGCCAGGAAGCCCTGCAGATCGCGGAAGCCGGCGTCTACCCGCTCGATCGCATGCAGCTTTTTACGGAAAACCATCGCAGGTCTGGCGGAAAATCGTCCCTCTCCGACTATTATCAGGCGGCCTATGGTCGCGTCTCCTTCGACCGGACGCTGCGGCGCAACGTCGTGTTCTCCGATCACAGCCTCGTCACGGATGCGGTGTTTGGCGAGATGAACCTGATCTCCTGCCGCAATGTGCTGATCTATTTCGATCGCACCCTGCAGGATCGCGCACTCGGCCTGTTCAAGGACTCTCTGCCGCGAAAGGGTTTCCTCGGCCTCGGGGCGAAGGAAAGCATCCGGTTTTCCGAGCATGCCGGCGCGTTTCGCGATTTCGTGCGCGAGGAAAAGATCTACCAGAGGGTCGGCGCATGAGCGACGTCAGCCCGCAGGCCGTCGTCATCGGTGCGTCGGCCGGTGCCCTGGAGGCTCTGACGACCATCCTGCCGGCTCTGCCGGAAGATTTCCCTGTCCCCATTCTGCTCGTCGTTCACATTCCGGGCGACAAGCGCAGCGTGCTGGCCGAACTTTTCCGCGCAAAATGCCGAATCAAGGTCTTGGAGGTCGAGGACAAGGAGCCGCTGGCGGCCGGCACCGCCTATTTTGCGCCGCCCAACTATCATCTTCTCGTCGAAGCCAATAAAACCTTGTCACTCTCCAGCGACGAACCCGTCATGTTCTCTCGACCGTCCATCGATGTCCTGTTCGAAAGTGCTGCCGATGCCTTCGGCCCGGCTTTGGTCGGCATCGTGCTGACGGGCGCCAATCATGACGGGGCACGGGGCTTGCGCACGATTACGGATGCGGGCGGTCAGGCCATCGTTCAGGACCCGAAAACGGCGTTTGCAGCGGCCATGCCCGAAGGTGCAATCGCACGCTGTCCCGGCGCGCGGGTCATGTCGCTTGACGCGATCGCGGTGTCTCTTCAGAAGGTCGTATGCGCATGAGTCCCGTGACCTTTCTGCTGGTGGATGATCTCGAGGAAAACCTTCTCTCGTTGGAAGCCTTGCTGCGCCGCGACGGACTGACGCTTCTCAAGGCACGATCGGGCGATCAGGCGCTGGAACTGCTGCTGCAGCACGATGTGGCGCTGGCGCTGATCGACGTGCAGATGCCCGGCCTCAACGGCTTCGAGCTTGCCGAACTGATGCGCGGCAACGAGCGCACGCGCCGCGTGCCCATCATTTTCGTCACCGCCGGCAGCACGGATGGCCAGCGCCGTTTCCGCGGCTACGAGGCCGGCGCCGTCGATTTCATCCAGAAGCCGATCGAGACCGATATTCTCCGCAGCAAGGCGGAGGTCTTCTTCGAACTCTACCGCCAGCGCCAGCAGATCGCCGAGCAGCGCGATGCGCTCGAAGTCCAGGCAAAGGCGCTCCGCGAGGCCGATCGCCGCAAGGACGAGTTCCTGGCGACCTTGGCGCATGAACTGCGCAACCCGCTGGCGCCACTGCGCCACGGCCTCGATGTCCTGCGCCGCAACCCGACGGGCACTTCCGCAGAAAGCATCCGCGAGATGATGGACCGGCAGATGGTGCATCTGGTCCGGCTGATCGACGACCTCCTCGATGTTTCCCGCGTCAGCCAGGGAAAGATCGGTCTGCGCAAGGAGCGAGTCGCGATCGGAACCGTCATCCAATCCGCCATCGAAGCGAGCCGCCCGCTGATCGACGCTTCCGGTCACCGGCTGACGGTCGATGTGCCCGGCGAGCCGCTCTGGCTGGAAGCCGATCCGACCCGAATGGCGCAGGTCGTCGCCAACCTCCTCAACAATGCCGCGAAATACACGCCGGCCGGCGGCGAGATCGGCATCGCGGCGCGGGCGCTCGACGGCTTGGCGATCATCGACGTTTCCGACAACGGCATCGGAATACCGGAGACGCTGCAATCCGACGTGTTCCAGCTCTTCGCCCAGGTGGACGGCCATCTGGAGCATGCGCAGGGCGGGCTCGGAATTGGGCTCGCCCTCGTCCGCCAGCTCGTCGTACTGCATGGCGGCACGGTCGAGGTGACGAGCGCCGGCACAGGCAAGGGGAGCCTTTTCACGGTTCGCATTCCGCTGGCTCCACCCCCTGCCACCGAACCGGTGCCGGCGCCCGTCGTCGATCCTTCGGCACAGCAAACGCAGAGCGACGGGGCTTCCGGCCATCGTCCCCTGAAGGTCCTGATCGTCGACGACAACGTCATCGTGGCGGATGCGCTCGGATGGATGCTGGAGGATATCGGGCATCAGTGCGAAGCCATTCATGACGGGCGCGAGGCGCTCGATGCGGCCCGGCGCTTCCACCCGGACGCCATCCTCCTCGATATCGGCCTGCCGGGCATGGACGGCTACGAGGTCTGCCGTGCCTTTCGACGCGAGGAGGCCTTCAAGGCGACGACCATCATCGCCCAGACCGGCTGGGGACAGGACAAGGACAAGGCAAAAGCGCTCGAGGCCGGCTTCACGCACCATCTGACGAAGCCCGTGCTGATCGAGGAACTGGAGCGGTTGCTGGAAGGCGTCACCGCCGCCTGACATTTGCTTTCAAGGCGATCTCAGGCACCGCTCCCGGCGTCCACCTCTTCCAGCACGGCATTTTCCTCCGCCTCAAAGGTTTCCGCGTCCGACGGGGTCAGCCCGAAGCGGGCGGCCACATCCGGTGCATAGCGCAGGAGATCGGGGCGGAGTCGAAGGAGGGCAAGATCTTTCGCTGTGGCTTCCGGCATCACATCAAAATCGAGCGCCTCCGGCGCTAATGAACACGTCCTTCGGTCCGCTCACCTTCGACAGCAGGATGGAGACCGGCATCGCATTGCCGCTTGCGGAGCGCCAAGGCGGATTGATCAGCGACTCGACCTTGCGCAGCATTTCGATAACGCCGTGTCGGTGCCTCAACTCACTCGGGATCGTTGAATCTGCTTCCCTGTTAACGCGCTGTCGTGACAACGGTCGGCGGGACATCCAAAGCGATACTGCAAAATAATTCATGAGAAAACGTTTTCTCATTTGACCATTCGCCTGAGAAAAGGTTTTCTCGTTTTCAAGAATGATGCGGGAGGCTGCTTTGGATATGCGCGGTAAGGGAGGACGGCAGACGATCCGCGACCTTGCGGCCCTGGCAGGGGTGAGCATTTCCACGGCCTCCAAGGCGCTGAACAATACCGGCCGGATGGGCGAGGAAACGCGCCAACGGGTCAAGCGCGTGGCACGCGAGATCGGTTTTCGGCCGAACGCGCTGGCGCAGGGCCTGTTGTCGAAGCGTAGTTTCACGATCGGCCTGCTGACCAACGATACCTATGGTCGCTTCACCCTGCCGGTCATGGCCGGCGTTTCGGAAGCCTTGGTCGATCGCGGCGTCTCCGTCTTCCTTTGCGCCATCGAAGACGATCCGGCGCTGGGGCAGGTGCATGTGGATGCCATGCTCGACAAGCAGGTGGACGGCATCATCGCGACCGGAAAACGCGTCGATCGTCGCCTGCCGATCGACCTGTCGGATGTGCCGGTTCCCGTGGTCTACGCGTTTACCGAGGGTGGACCGCAGAGCGTCTCCTTCCGCTCGGACGATGCGCATGGCGCGACGCTCGCGGTGGAATGGCTGAAGGCGAGCGGCCGGCAGCGGATCCTGCACGTCACCGGCCCCGAGGATTTCTTCTCGGTTCGAGAGCGCAGCGGCGCCTTCCGGGCTGTGGCCGGGGCGGCGGCAACCGTTCTTTTCGGGGAATGGTCGGAAACCTGGGGGCGGGATGCCGTCGACAGGATCTGGTCAGCGGTCGGCGACAAGCCGGATGCGCTGTTCTGCGGCAACGACCAGATCGCCCGCGGTGCCGTGGACGCTCTTCGCGAGCGCGGCATTCGCGTGCCCGAGGACGTTGCGATCGTCGGCTTCGACAATTGGGAGATTGTCGCGGCCCAGATGCGTCCGCCCCTGACATCGGTGGATATGGACCTGAAGGAACTCGGGCGTCAGGCGGGCCTGACCATCCTCGCCTTGGCGGAAGGTCAGGCGGTGGAGCCGGGTGTGAGAACATTGCCGTGCCGACTGGTGGTTCGGCAATCATGCGGGGCCGGCGGCTCCGTCGGGGCGGGGAGCCCCGGAGATGAAAAACAACGGCGCTGAGGAGCGCCACAAGGGAGGAATGACCATGATGAAACAGCTTCTTGCTGCGACGAGCCTGCTCGCGCTGTCCTTGAGCCCCGGACTGGCTTCGGCCGAGACCATCAACATGTGGGTGCGCACCGGCGTCGGCGACGCCTTCAAGAATGTGGTTGCCGCCTATAATGCGGGCCACGAAGACAAGGTCGAGCTGACCGAAGTGCCGTTCTCGGAGCTCGTGCAGAAATATGCGACGTCGATCGCCGGCGGCCAGGCGCCCGACGCCCTGTCGATGGACCTGATCTATACCCCGGCCTTCGCCGCGGCGGGGCAGCTCGAAGACCTGACCGACTGGGCGAAAAGCCTGCCCTACTTCAACTCCCTGTCGCCGTCGCATGTGCGCCTCGGCACGTATGGCGACAAGATCTATGGGCTGCCGCTGTCGGTGGAAACGTCGGTCTTCGCCTGGAACAAGGACCTCTACCGCAAGGCCGGGCTCGATCCGGAAAAGGCGCCTGCGACCTGGGAGGAGATCACCGCCAATGCCGAGAAGATCCGCGCACTGGGCGACGATACCTACGGCTTCTATTTCTCGGGCGGTGGCTGCGGCGGTTGCATGATCTTCACTTTCACACCGCTCGTCTGGGGTGCCGGTGTGGATATCCTCTCGGCCGACGGAAAGACAGCGACGCTCGATACGCCGGAAATGCGCAAGGCGGTGGATATCTATCGCACCATGGTCAAGAGGGATCTGGTGCCCGCGGGAGCTGCCAGCGACAACGGCACCAATTTCCTCTCTTTTACCAATGGCAAGATCGGCCAGCAGAGCCTCGGCGCCTTCGCCATCGGCACGCTCGTGACCGAACATCCGACGATCGACTTCGGCGTCACGCTCATACCCGGCGTCAACGGATCTCCCTCGTCCTTTGCCGGCGGCGACAATGTGGTGGTGACCAAAGGCACGACCAAGCTCGAGCCGGTCAAGGCCTTCATCCAGTACATCTATTCGGAAGAAGGCCAGAAGATCATGGCGAAGTACGGTAGCCTGCCGACCCGCGGCGATATCGCCGAGCAGGTGCTGAAGGGGCTCGATCCCCGCATGGAAGTGGGCATGAAGGCGATCGCGGTCGCAAAGACGCCCTATACCCTGCAGTTCAACGATCTGATCAACAGCGCGAACGGACCCTGGGCGACCTTCCTCAACGCCGCGATCTTCAGCGACGACGTCGATGGCGCATTCTCCTCGGCACAGTCCGAAATGCAGTCGATCATCGACAGCGGCCAGTGATCCTCCCCCTGGACGCCTGAGGGCGGAGGGGGAGAAGCGCCCCCTCCGCCCGCTCCTTCAGCGACCGCGGCCCATGACGAAGCGTCGTCGGGTGTCCGTGAACTGCGAGATCTGCACATGACTGTCGTTTCCACCCTGTCGCGCGCCCCCGGGCGTCCAAGGCCGAGATCGTCGGCCTGGCGTGGCCTTCTCTATATCGCGCCCGCCATGGCGCTCGTCATCCTCTTCTTCGTCATCCCGGTTATCGTGACCGCGTGGATGAGCCTGCATGCCTGGCCTCTGATGGGTGCGCAGCGCTGGATCGGCATTAACAACTACATTCGCATGATCCACGACGCGCGGTTCCTGTCGGCCCTCCGCTTCACGGCGCTCTATACCGTCGTCGCCACCATCGCGATCTTCGCCGTGGCCTTCCCCCTGGCCCTGTTCGTCGAAAAGCAGCGGCGCTTTGTCGGCGCCTATCGCACGGTCATCTTCCTGCCCGTCGTCGTCGGCCTTGCGACCGCGTCCCTGCTCTGGGTGTGGCTTGCCAATGTGGACAGCGGCTTCATCGGGCCGCTCCTGAAGGCGCTCGGCATCGTGGAGCGCAGCCCCAACCTGCTTGCGACCTTCGACAGCGCCTTTCTCACCATCATCGTCATGGTCGTCTGGAAGATCGCCGGCTTCACCATGATCATCCTGCTCACCGGCCTGCAGGCCATCCCGTCCGATATCGTCGAGGCTGCGCGCATCGATGGCGCCAAGCGCTGGCAGCGCTTTCGCTACCTGACCCTGCCGCTGATGCGCCGCACGATCGCACTGGCGCTGATCATCTCCGTCACCGGCTCGATCCTTGCCTTCGACCAGTTCTACATCATGACCGCGGGCGGGCCGCAGAACCGGATGATCTCTGTCGTCTACTACATCTTCAACCAGTCCTTCGTGTCCTTCAATCTCGGCTACGGCGCTTCGCTCTCCATCGTGCTGCTCGCCATTCTCGTTGCCATCAGCATCGTGCAGCTCTGGCTGCTGAAGGTCGGAGACGACAAGGCATGACCATGATGCAACCCGCTCTCGCCCGAGGCCCGACCCCGACCCCGACCCCGACCCCGACGGGCACACCGTCGACGACTGCCGCCAACGAGGCCGCGAAGGCCGCCCGCGCACGCCGCAAGCGCAACGGCGCGGTGGCCTACCACACGGCTGGCGCGGCCATTGTTCTCTTCTTTCTCGCGCCGTTCGCGATTGCGTTCCTCGCCTCGTTCCGCAGCGGCACAGAAGGCATGACCCCGCCGCTGCCGCCCTGGCCGACGACCGGGTTCAGCCTCGATTCCTATCGCTCGCTCGATACGTTCGGCGCGGGCATCTGGCAGCACACGCTGAACTCGTTGATCGTGTCGCTCGCGACCGTCGTCCTGACCGTCGCCATCAGCCTGCTCGCGGGCTACGGCTTCTCGCGCTATCGTTTCCCGCTGAAGAACACGCTGTTCGTGCTCATCATCGCCACGCTGATGATCCCGTTCCAGTCGGTCCTGACGCCGCTGTTCATCATCCTTGCCAAGCTCGGGCTCAACAATTCGCTCTTCGGACTGGTGCTGGTCTATGTCACGCTGCAGCTGCCTTTCTCGGTGTTCATGATGCGCAACGCCTTCGACGCCGTGCCGAAGGAGATCGAGGAGGCCGCGCGCATCGATGGCGCGCGCGATCTGAAGCTGCTGGTGCGGGTGCTGCTGCCGCTCGTCCTGCCGGGGGCCACGACCGTTGCGATCTTTGCATTTCTCAATGCCTGGAACGAGTTTCTCGCAGCGCTCGTGCTTCTCTCCAGCAACAACAACTACACCATGCCGGTCCTGATGATGGCGGTGCGTGCGGGCCGACTCGGCGCCATCAACTGGGGCGCGGTCCAGGCCGGCGTCGTCGTCATGACGATCCCCTGCCTCATCATCTTCCTTCTCCTCCAACGCTACTACATGCGCGGCCTCATGGCCGGCGCCGTCAAGTGATGCCGATAGTTTACGAAAGTGAAAGCCATGGATAGCAAAGCGCACGCCGAGAACCAAAATCAGAAACAGAGCCGCAAGGATCGAAAGTTCCGGCCACTGCCGGTCCCGAGCGTTACGCTAGGCGGCCTTTTCGGAGAGCGGCAGGATGCTATCTGCGCAAAAACGGCGAAGACTTTGCTCGACCGCTGCGTGGAAGCCGGTATGCTGAAAGCCATCGACGTCAGCCTCCCGAGCCCCGGCGTCGTTCTGCCGATCCAGCCATGGGACGGTTCGACCCAGATGTTCTGGGACAGCGATCTCGGCAAGTCGATCGAGACGGTCGCCTATTCCCTGTTCCGCTCGCCCAATCCCGAACTCGAGGCCCGCGTCGACCAGATCGCCGATCTCTACGAAAAACTTCAGGACGAGGACGGCTACCTGAACGCCTGGTTCCAGCGCGTGCAGCCCGGCCGTCGTTGGACGAACCTGCGGGACTTTCACGAACTCTACTGCGCCGGCCATCTGATCGAAGGCGCCGTCGCTTATTTTCAGGCGACCGGCAAGCGCAAGCTGCTCGACGTCATGGCGCGCTTTGCCGACTATATGATCACCGTCTTCGGCCATGGCGAAGGCCAGATCCCCGGCTATGACGGCCATGAGGAAATCGAGCTGGCGCTCGTCCGGCTTGCGCGTGTCACCGGCGAGCAGAAATACCTCGACCTCTCCAAATACTTCATCGACGAGCGCGGCACCGAGCCGCATTTCTTTCTCGAGGAAGCCAGACGCGATGGTCGCGAGGGCCGGAAATTCGTCTTCCACAGCTTCGAGTACAACCAGTCCCATCAGCCGGTGCGCGAGCAGACCCGTGTGGTCGGACATGCCGTGCGCGCCATGTACCTTTATTCCGGCATGGCCGACATCGCGACCGAATACAGCGACGACAGCCTGACACGGGCGCTGGAAACGCTGTGGAGCGATCTCGTCACCCGGCAGATGTATGTCACTGGCGGCATCGGCCCGTCCGCAGCCAACGAGGGCTTCACGGACCCTTACGACATGCCGAACGAGAGTGCCTACAACGAGACCTGCGCCTCGGTGGGCATCGTGTTCTGGGCCGCGCGCATGCTCGGCCGCGGACCGGATCGCCGTTATGCCGACATCATGGAGCAGGCGCTCTACAATGGCGCGATGGTTGGCCTGTCGCTCGATGGCACGCGCTTCTTCTACGACAACCCGCTCGAAAGCGCCGGCAAGCATCATCGCTGGACCTGGCATCCATGCCCCTGCTGCCCGCCGAACATCGCGCGGCTGCTCGCCTCGATCGGCTCGTATATGTACGCCGTGTCGGACGACGAGATTGCGGTTCATCTCTACGGCGAGGGCAAGGCGCGGTTCGAGGTTGCCGGTGCCGAGGTGACGCTCGGCCAGGAGACGCACTATCCGTGGAACGGCGCGATCCGCTTCGAGGTGGGTGTCGCGACGCCGTCGCGCTTTACGGTGTCGCTGCGGATTCCGGCATGGTGCACGGGCGCGATGCTCTCGGTGAACGGCACGCCGGTCGATCTCGATGAGGCTATGGTCGATGGCTATGCGCGGATCGAGAAGGAGTGGTCAGACAAGGACGAGATTGCCCTCGATCTGCCGCTGGCGCCGCGGCTGCTGCGGGCCAACCCGCTGATCCGCCAGGATGCCGGCCGGGTCGCGCTCGTCCGCGGGCCGCTGGTCTATTGCGTGGAGGAAACGGACAATGGACACGGCCTGCAGCATCTGAAAATCACCGGCGAACCGTCCTCCGCACGCGAACAAACGATGCCCGGACTCAACCATGCCGTCGCGCTCGAGATCGCAGCCGAACGGGATGAGGCCGACTGGGGCGAAACGCTGTATCGCGAGGCCCCGCCGGAGGCGAAGCCCGTGACCGCGCGCTTCGTGCCCTACCATCTCTGGGACAATCGGGAGCCCGGCGAAATGCTCGTCTGGATGCGCGATGGCGTGGGAGAGGCGAAATGAGCCTCGCTCAGGATCGCGGGGAGGGCAGGGCCGTTGCGCCGGACGACGGGGACGGCACTGCGACAGGCGGCGTCCGCCTGTCGGGGGTCCGAAAGTCGTTCGGCAGTCTTTGCATCATCCATGGTATCGATCTGACAATCCCGGAGGGAGCCTTTACCGTCTTCGTCGGACCCTCCGGCTGCGGCAAATCCACCCTGTTGCGCATGATTGCCGGGCTTGAGGAGGTCACGGACGGGCTAATCGCCATCAAGGGACGCGATGTGACGGATCTCGATCCTTCGGATCGCGGCATCGCCATGGTCTTCCAGTCCTATGCGCTCTATCCGCATATGAGCGTGCGCGACAATCTCGCCTTCGGCCTCAAGATGGCCAACACCCCGAAGGAGGAGATCGATCGCCGCGTCGCCGCGGCGTCCGCCATCCTGAAGACGGATCACCTCCTCGATCGCCGCCCCGGGCAGCTTTCGGGCGGCCAGCGCCAGCGCGTCGCCATCGGTCGGGCGATCGTCCGCAAACCCGATGTCTTCCTGTTCGACGAGCCGCTCTCGAACCTCGACGCCGAGCTTCGCGTCTCCATGCGCATCGAGATCGCACGGCTCCATCGCGAGCTTGGCAACACGATGATCTATGTGACGCACGACCAGACGGAAGCGATGACGCTGGCGGACGTGATCGTCGTGCTGCGCGACGGCCGCATCGAGCAGGTCGGCAGCCCGCGCGAGATCTACGAGAACCCGGCCAACAGCTTCGTCGCGGGCTTCATCGGCTCGCCCCGCATGAACTTGTTGAAGGGCCAGCGCGTGGGCCGGCAAAGCCTGAGGCTTGCGGATGCGGTGCTGGCCGCACCGTTTCCGGCATCCACAGGGGAAGCCGAGCCCGACGTCACCTTCGGCATTCGCCCGGAGCATCTCGGCGTCGGTCACGAGATGATCGAAGGGCGGTCCCTTTCGGCGATCGTCGATTTTTCCGAGTATCTCGGGGGGACGCAATATCTCTATTGCCAGCTCTCGGACGGTCAGGCCGTGACGGTCGAATACCGGTCTCCGGTCCCGGTGAAGCCGGGAGACCGCATCGTCCTCTCATGGACGCCGGAGGCGATCCGCCTGTTTGATCCCGCCGGGATGCGCCTGCGCGCCGAGGATGCCTGATCAGACGTCTTACCGGCGCGGCGGCTGGAAACGATCCAGCCGCTTGACGACCTGGGTTTCCAGCTGTGTGAATTCCCCTGCAATGGCCTGGGACTCGTCGCTCGCCGTCACCGGCAGATGCACGATGCCTTCCAGTTTTTGGAGCAGCCGGCCGGCGAGGTGCCGTTCCTTGTAGCTGAAGACGTCGCCGCCCTGGACGAGCAGGCAGAGGCTGTAGATGCGCCGGAGAGAATGAGGCTCCGATGCGAGGTTGAGCCATTGTGCTCTCGTAATATGCATTTGACCTCCAGACCGAATGGAGGAAGACGAAAGCCCAGCGCAAAGAGTTTCAGGTTCGCGCTCTTCGCGATGTCGGCAAGGTCGAAAATTCGGCCGCCGAAGCGGCCGAACGAAAGCGGTTCCGCTATGGCGCTTACTGCGGCATGTGGATCGTTCCGTAGATGATGTTGCGGTTGGCGCCGAAGAAGACGCGCTTTTCCGCCCGCTGTCCGTCGAGGCTCGCTTCGATGATCGACCACATCTCCGACTGCGATCGCAGGAGAAGCGTCCAGTTCATCATCGTTTCCATGTAGCCATCGTCGGGAACTTCGGTCGAGAAGTTGGCGAACAGGAACATGCCGCCCGGCTTCAGCATCGAGAGGCATGTCTGGGTCAGCTTCACCGCCACCTTGTCGGCAAGATAGTCGTAGAGGCCGGCCGCATAAATCAGGTCGAACTGGCCGAGGCTGTAGTCGTTCTTCAAGAGCCCCCGGACGGAACCGTCCATCGCGTCGATCGGCGTCCCGCGAAAATCGCGCATCGTGCGTCCGACGCTCAAAGGGTCCTGATCGAGCGCGACCCAGCGTTTGATGCGGCCCTCCCGTACAGCGCCGGACGCTTCGGCTTCGCGCAGATGTCCTGCGGCCACCGCAAGCACTTCCGTCCCCGGGCCGCGTCTGGCAGCCGTTTCATCAACCGTGCGGGTCAGGAGATCGCGGCGCTCCCGCACCGCAACGGCGGAGGGGGCATTGCGGGTGTACTCATAGAGCGTGCGGCCGAGCGGCGAGGCGTTCCTGACATCGGCAGCACTATCCGGGTGCCCGTAAATGAAGTCGATCAGGCTCGCATCCCCGGAATAGCCACGCGGTTTTTCGAACGACCAGCGGGTAAAGGGATCATTGTGGAAATAGTCAGCCACCGGGTGATCCTGGACCAGCGGGATGAGCTGCGGCCAGACGGCGAAGTATTTTTCGCGGGCCTCGTGAAGGGATCGTATCAGGCGGGCGATGATCTGGGCTGGGCTCTGGTCCAGCTGGATCTGCTGGGAGGCGACCTGCAGGATCAGGGCAATCTCGTCTCTGGCGATCCGCAGCAGCCGGTCGCTGACGGCGGCGCCCGAGGGGAAAACCTCCCTGTTGACAGCGATAGGCGTGATCAGGCTTTGCCCGTCAAATGCGTCGATTGGCTTTTTCACGCTACATCCTTTGGTTAGCAAAAAGTTAACAGAGAGCGTAAGAGATGACTCAAATTGTAGGGAATTGCATCGATCTTTAGGAAAGGTGGTTAACGGCGCAGGAGACCCCTTACGCAACGAGGGTTCGGCGCTGTGGAAATGAACCGTTAAGCTACTTCCGCTAATGTTTTCTGGAGCGTTGGTAAGTCTGATAAGACATTGGAACGGAGTGCCCGGATCCTGCTTAAGGGACGGGCTGCCGAACGGCCGGTGAGGACATCGGTAAGGCAACGAAAACGGTGGAGGGTGCATGATGCACAGGTCGACCGACACCATCGAGTTCGGCGCGTCGCAAGATCCGATGAGACAACCGGAGGTTACGCTTCGCGATCTTTATCGGCATCATGCCGAGAGCGCGCACAAGCAATCGACCCGCCGCGGTCTGTGGGCCGCCGTGTTCGTCTATCTCGTCTTTTCGATCAGCGACATTTGGCTGATCGGCGACGTCGCGCCCTATACCGTCACGGCCCGGTTCACGATCTCGATCATCATGCTGTTTGCGCTGGAATTTCAGGTGCGCAGGCCATCGTCGGCCGATGCGATCGACAGCACGGCGGCGATCGCGCTGATCTGTGCTTATGTCGGCTGGCTCATTCCCAGCATGATGAGCGAACACTCGGTCGTCATGTCCTATTACATGGTGTTCGGCGCCATTTTCATGATGAGCGTGAACCTGTTCTTCAACTTCCCGTTCCGGATATCCGTGGTGGCCTCCGGCATCATCCTGGTGATCTTCCTGTCCGGCCTCGTCTGGTTTCCGAATGTCGGCTACAGCTACAAGTTTACGTTCGGCCTGTTTTGTATCTCCTGCTTCATCTTCACGTCGTATGTGAACTGGAAGCTGAACCAGGAGCGCTTCAACGTCTTTCTGAATGCGCTGGAGGCCAAGGCGCAACATCGGCAGGCTGCCGAACGCGGCGAGGCGTTGCTCCGCCTGTCGCACACCGATCCTCTGACCGGCCTTGCGAACCGCCGCGCGATCGACAATCGTCTGCGCGATGTCTGGCGTGAATGGCAGCAAGCCGGCCGGACCTTCGCGATCATCCTGGTCGATGTCGATTTCTTCAAACGATACAACGACTATTACGGCCATCTGGACGGCGACAAGTGTCTTGTGCTGGTCGCGGAGGCTCTGCGCGCATTGGCCGAAAAGCATAAGGCGTCTGTCGGCCGCTTCGGGGGCGAGGAGTTTATCCTGCTCGCCCATGTCGAGTCCGAACAGCAGACCGCCGAGGTTTGCGAAGCGCTGCGCCGCGCCGTGGAGGACCTCGGGCTCCTGCACGAGCAGCGACGGGATGGCACGTCGAAAGTCACGGTCAGTGTCGGCGCTGCCTTTACCGCGGATCACACGCTGTCGAAAGTGGAGAAGCTGATCCATCAGGCCGACCGCGCGCTCTACAGCGCCAAGGCGTCGGGACGCAATTGCGTCAAGCTCTTCCATATCAACGATCCGAACAATCGGGACGACGGCGAAAACATTGCCGCCTTGCTGAAGATCGCGGTGCCGCAGGGCCTCGTGTCCATGGTCTATCAGCCGCTGCAGGACGTGACGACCGGCAAGACCTGTGGATATGAAGCCCTGATGCGGTTGAAGATGTCGGATGGGGCCTTTCTCTCGCCGGCGCTGTTCATCCCCGCGGCGGAGCGGTCGGGTGCGATCGTCGGCCTCGGGCAGTGGGCTCTGCGGCGTGTCTGCGAGGAGTTGCTCGTCACCAATCTCGCCCCCGTCGCCAGCGTCAACGTTTCCCCGCTCCAGTTGAAGACACCCGGCTTCGTCGCCTTCGTGGCAGAGACGCTGGACGAGTTCGGGATTTCGGGCGATCGTCTGGCCTTCGAGATCACCGAGGGGCAAGACATGGAGATCCATTCGAGCCTTCTGCGCTGCATTAGCGACCTGCGCGCCCTCGGGATCAAGATCTGGCTCGATGATTTCGGCACCGGCTTTGCCGGCCTCTCCTGGCTGCGGCTGATCGATTTCGACTGCATCAAGATCGACAAGTCGTTCCTGCACGATTGCGACACGCGGCGTGGCTGTGCCATGCTCGACGATATCCTGCGCCTGGCCCGCAACCGTGGGGCGACGATCCTGGTCGAGGGCGTCGAAACCGAGGAGCAGTTCGAGCTCATGCACCGGCTGAAGATCGACCTGATGCAGGGCTATTATGTCGGTCGCCCCGCGCCGGCCACGAGCCTGCGTCCGATCAGGCCGGTGCGCAAGCTGGTCGTGGTCTCCGGATAAAACGACCCGTCAACGCCCGGCCCTCCGCCGCGTGCTTATGCCCGTGCCCATTCCGAGGAAACAGGCTCGCGACCGCACATCGCCCGTCCGACGAACACGCGTCTCGCTGCAGGTCGGAGCGCCGGCACCTTGCCGTTCCCGTCAAGATTGAGAGTCGGAACCAAGCACCCTCGGGGAATGGATGCGATGCCGGTCTGGTGCCAGTCCACCCGACCGGCGCTCTTCCTCTCGTCCCTGGACGCCGCTCTCCAGAAGATCCCGCCGCGTGATGTCGTCGAGCGAAGCCTCTTCGCGCTGAGATCCGGCGCGCTTGTCCACCTTCGTCGCCGACCAAGGTAACGTGGTCCTCGTCGGCGGCACAGGGACAGGAAAGAGCCACCTGGCTATTGCGATTGCCCGTTCTCTCATTCGCAATGGAACACGCGGCCGCTTCTTCAATGTCGTTGATCTGGTCAACCGCATGGAAACGGAAACACGCAGCGGAAAGCAAGGACGAACGGCGGATTATCTCAATCGCCTCGACTTCATCATTCTTGATGAACTCGGCTATGCGCACCATGTCGCTGCCGACATGACCTATCGCTTGGGAGATCGCCCGGGCAGGGAAACAAAGGGCCGCGTTCTCAATGCCCCAACGGAAGGCGAGGGGGAAGCAATTTGTCTGACACAGTCTGAGCACACCCGAAAAGGCGGCTCCGGTGGGGTGCATGACAATATGTTGAAAGCGCTCAAGGGGATAGACCATCCTCACTTTCCGGGAACTGCTTCGATGCGGCAAATCCTCAAGAAGTCGCAGGAAGCGCTGCTTGCGACCAAAGGAATTGACACGGCTTGCGCCAAAGCGGCCAATGCCCGCGCCGAGCCGCAGGTCAAGGCCAATACCGGCATGAGAGCGCCCGGCCGAATCAAAGAAAAGCCGCTGCCGACCGGGAAGATCGCCGATGACCTGCGCGCCGGACGCTACCCGTAACAAAGGGAGAATAAACTCAATGACGGACGTGATGGACGACGAGGGGAATTTCGAGGAGCTTTATGGCGCGTGGGAGCCGAAACTCTACGCCGCCGCAATGGCGGAAAATGACCGCTATTTTGCGCTTCTCCTCGGCGGAACGCGCTGGGACGATCCATATACCATCATCCTGACGCGGGACGCCGTTGGCCAGACTTTTTCGCGCTCGGATGTAAGGCGGGAGCTGCGCGACATTCGCGTGCTGCCGTCGTCCGACAGCAACGCTTATCCTTCTTATGTGACCATCAGCCGAAGCGGCGATATCTACGTCGTGCGCCCCGCAGGATCCGAGCATTTTGTCATTCCGCGAACGCAAGCGGAATCGGAGGATGCGCCCGATATCGAGTTTAATTCCATCTTTCCGGTCGGGGATAACTGGCTGGTTTCGGGAAGCGACGGGGTGATGAAGCTCGGAAAGTCAACGACCTGGGAAGACGTCGCTCCAAAGCTGGAAACGAAATATCCTTACAGCCCTCCCAAATGGTCGATCCTCGGTGCGAATGCGAATGGCGACATCTCCGTCATTGCCGTCGAAATGTCGAACACGCGCTACTTCAACCTTTATCCCGGCCACGAGCTTTACCGGGATGACATGTCGGAAGACGAGGAAGACGAACTCCAGGCCAAGCTCTATGCGGAGCAGAAGACCTATCCAATGCTGACGACCTTGTTTACCGGGCGGCCCGGCGCCTGGAAGCGGCAAGAACTTCCGCAGCGGATAGCCAGCTCCCTGCCCGCCTATCCCTATGTCTCCGGTCAGGTCAGCGGCAAGACCGGGAGGGACTATATTTTTGGTTCCGATGGCCTGATAATGGAAGCCATGCCTTCAGTGGATTTTTCCGAGATCGGGTCGCTTCCCGATCGTGAAAAGCACTATTCCAGCGGCGCTTTCTGGCGGGGCGATCTGATCCTGGTGGCGGGTTCGGAACTGCTTCGTTTTGATGGCCATCTTACAACGCCGTTCTCGCCCAAAGTTCGCGTCAAGCTTGGTTCCCCAAGAGTACAGCCTTCGGCAGTTTTTGGGCGTGACGAAAAACTTTATGTCTTCGACTATGGCCTTCGCTACTTCATTCTTGACGGAAACGAATGGAACCAGCGTGAAATACCGACGGATCTGACCGAGAGGCCCTTCAAAGGCGGCGGCGAGAAGTGATCACGTCGCGTGATGTCGTCGAGCGCAGCGTCTTCGAGCTGAGAACCGGCGCGCTTTTCCACCTTCGTCGCCGACCAAGGTAACGTGGTCCTCGTCGGCGGCACAGGGACAGGAAAGACCCACCTGGCTATTGCCATTGCCTGTTCTCTCATTCGCAACGGAACACGCGGCCGCTTCTTCAATGTCGTTGATCTGGTCAACCGCATGGAAACGGAAACACGCAGCGGAAAGCAAGGACGAACGGCGGATTATCTCAATCGCCTCGACTTCATCATTCTTGATGAACTCGGCTATGCGCACCATGTCGTT